>CAJUGL010000050.1 GCA_910586515.1 uncultured Acetatifactor sp. | reverse complement strand
GCATCGGAGAAGCATCGGAGAAGCATCGGAGAAGCATCGGAGAAGCATCGGAGAAGAATCGGAGAAGCATCAGAGAAACATCGGAGAAACATCGGAGAAGATTTCAATGAGACACAAAGGAAGATTTTGGAGCTTTTGTCTGTGGATGCAAAACTTTCCGCCGCAAAACTGGCACAGCAGGTTGGCGTATCAGGCAGAAATGTGGAAGTAAATATCAAAAAGCTGAAAGAGCGCGGAATATTGATTCGTTGTGGTTCTCCGAAAAGCGGGTATTGGAAAATAACAGAGAAAAAATCGTTGGATTGAGGTAACAGAATGGATTCAGAAAAAGTGATACAGGATTTGAACCAGCGTTTTGCGAGGCCCTTACCGGAATTTTATAAACGCAGAATTATATTCTGGTGTGATGAAGAACGGGAATTTGAAGATCAGTTGGATGAGATTGTCCTGCGGGATGCGAAGTTGATTGCGCTTACAGGGACAAATTATTTTGCCGTGAAGAAATTACTGGGAGTGGAAGATACCACAGGCAATTATGTGGTTTATTGTCCTTTGTCACATGAGAAACCGGAGGATGACTGGCTTTTGGATATCAGGCTGTACAGCGAGGAGTACCGGGCTGATTTGATTTCAAACTGGATGGATGAAATGGGACTTCCGCAGACGGCAGTACTTAGGAAGCAGGTGAAAGGGTATGGCAAGTTTTTTAAAGCATCTGTTCGCAGAGAAAAGATTGCAAAGCAGAAACATGTCCCGTCTGTGCCGAGGCAGCTTGATATGGCTGTTATGGGGGCGTTGGCAGGTATTGTAGATGTGACGCCGTCTGCCATTATAAAGAAGGTGCTTTGTGCCGGACTGGATGCGGAGACAAATCATTTATACTGTGATTTCGCAGACTATGGAATTGATAAGGCCTTTTGGAACATGGTGCAGAAAGGCACAGGCTATGGTGCAGATACGCCCAATTTGGGCCATTTGGCAGCGCATATTTTATTAACCAGCGCAACCCGCACCATGCAGCCGGAATTTCTGGCAAAATGGAAAGGTTTTCTGTCGGAGGCGCATCAGGCATATTGTTATGATTTTGTATCGGAGTGGCTGCATGGTACGGATGCAGACCGGCTGCGCGAGATTGCAACAGGAATTGAGGAGGAATTAAAGCTTTCAGAGCAATTTGGGAAACAGGATGTGGCGGACCTTGTCAATACAGAAATCTTTCCCTGTATTCATGAGCTGATTTTAATAAAGCTGATGACGGAAATTGCAGATAGCATTATAGAGGTAAACAGAATCCGGAAGACAGTGGAAAAGCGGCGCACTTGTGTGTGGTATGAGGAAGTGAAAGACTTTTATGAGGGCATCTTGCAGGTTGCAAATATGCAGGATTTTTTCAAAGCGCATACGGCCGGTTTCCATTCCGCGCAGGCGGTGAAAGTCTGGAAGGAATATACTGCGGAATATTACAAGATGGATGTTTTTTACCGTTTGTTTCATAGAAGTTACGGCAGGAGCCTGAAAACGTATCATGCGAAACTTCACGATCTCTTCAGCCATGTAACGGAAAAGGCAGAGGGGCTGTATCAAAACTGGTTTTTAGGACAGTTGGGAGAAAACTGGTCAAAAGTATGTGCGGCGGAAATGGAGCGCTATGGAAAGATACCGGAAGTTCCGCAGCAGACGGATTTCTATCGGAGCAAGGTGAAGAATGCGGATAACAGGGTGTTTGTGATTATTTCGGATGCGCTGCGGTATGAAGTCGCGGCTGACCTTGCGGAGCAATTGCGCAGAGAGACAAAAAGCCAGGTGGAATTAAGCAGTATGCAGGGGATTTTCCCTGCGATTACAAAGTTTGGAATGGCAGCATTGCTTCCCCACGAAACGCTGTCGGTAGAGCTTCGGGGGAATATGGTTGAGGTGCTTGCGGATGGAAAGAGTACAGAATGTCATGACAGGGACAGGGTGTTAAAGGCTGACAGGGAAGACAGTGTTGCGTTAAAATATACAGATCTGGTAACTGCCAAAAGGCAGGAGCGGAGTGCATGGGTGAAGTCGAAGAATGTGGTATATATCTATCATGATACCATCGATGAAGCCAGTCATACTGCGGACTCACTTGTTTTCCCGGCCTGTGATGATGCCATGGAAGAGTTGAAAAACCTTGTGCGGATTATTACCAGCGACTTTGGAGGGACAAATATCATGATTACGGCGGACCACGGATTTTTATACACATATAGTCCTTTGACCGAGGAGGATAAGGCAGATAAAGCAGGATTTAAAAATCGTATTGTGGAGTATGGCAGGCGATATGCAATTCTGATGAAAGATTCAAAGCCGGAATATTTACAGTATGTAAAATTCCTTGATGGGAATACGGATTATGAGGCATATGCGCCCAGGGGGAATGTCCGTATCAAAATGAATGGCGGCGGATTGAATTATGTACATGGCGGTATCAGCCTGCAGGAATTGTGTGTTCCTCTGATAGAATATCATTTTATCAGGAATCAATCCAAAGAATATCAGCGCAATAAGGATGCATATGATACAAAATCTGTGGAAGTAAGTTTGCTTTCCGCAACACATAAGATTAGCAATCTGATTTTCTCACTGAATTTTTATCAGAAGCAGGCGGTGGGAGATAACAGAGTGGGGGCTGTTTATCAGGCATATTTTACGGATGGAAACGGAAAACAAATCAGTGACGTTCAGAAAATCATTGCGGATAAGACCAGTGAGAATGGACAGGAGCGTACATTCCGGTGCAACTTTAATCTGAAGTCCCTGAAATATGATAACAAAGAAATTTATTATCTTGTGATTGCGGAGGAAGGCGGAGAAATAAAAGCGCAGGAAGAATTTCAAATAGACATTGCTCTGGCAGTGGATGATTTTGATTTCTTTGGATAGGAGGATGCCATATGGAGCGGATTGAGGAAAAATTGCGTTCGGACAATACAGAGAAACTTTATCGGCTGCGTCACTCAGTACGGAAACCTTTAAAGAAGTGGAGTATTTGTATTTCTTTAACGGATGACAGCAGATTGCCGGAAGGGAAAAAACTGATCTTAAAGGACTGCTGTAGTAATGGCGCTGAATATAAGGGATTCAGCAGCCTGCTGATGAGTGATGAGAACGGGGCAGAGAGAAATCAGCTGTGGGAAAAAATCAGCGAAATTTTATTGGAATGTACAAGTTGACGGGAATTATAATCAATAAACTTGTATATAATTCCTTTTTTTACAGATACTAACTTCACATCGCATGATAAAAAGGCTGCTGTCTGGATATTCTCATGGCAGGGGCTTAAGTAAACTCGACAAACGGAGGGAATGTATCTATGAAGGCAACAGGAATTGTGAGACGTATAGATGATTTGGGCAGAATTGTCATCCCTAAGGAAATCCGCAGGACATTGCATATCAGGGAATCAGATCCGCTGGAAATTTTTACCGACAGAGAGGGGCAGGTTATTTTGAAAAAATACTCTCCCATCGGAGAGATGAGCACTTTTGCCAAACAGTATGCGGAGAGTCTGGCCCAGGTTTCGGGGCATGCTGCGCTGATTGCGGACAGAGATCAGTTTATCGCGGCGGCAGGGGGATATAAGCAGATGGTGAATAAGTCCGTCAGCAGGCAGATGGAGGAGAAAATCCATAACAGGGAGACGATCATGGCTTCCCGGGGAGACAGAAGCTTTATTCCGGTATGTGATGAGGGAGGAGACGAGTATCAGCATGAGGCCATTGCGCCGATTCTGTGCGAAGGAGATATTATCGGAAGCGTGGTTTTGCTGCAGAATGATAACAAGAGCCGCATGGGGGAAGTGGAGCAGAAGCTGCTGATGTCGGCGGCTGGGTTCCTCGGGCGGCAGATGGAGCAATAAAGCGGAAAGAACGGCAGCTGTAAAGGCAGAACCTGCAATAGGCTCTGCCTTGTATGGTTTATGGCGTTCAGCTTCCGCTCATTTCTTCAAGCAACCTGATTTTTGTGTCATACAGCTTTTGGGACAGGTCTACATACACCTCATGGGGGTTTACCAGACGCTTTGTCTCATCCCAGAGGGTGTCCAGTTCCTGCTGGCAGTAGGCGCGGATATCCATGACTTTCGGGGAGGTATAGCAGCATTCGCCCTGATGAAAGATGTGCTCCATCAGAGGGCGCAGTCTATAGGTGCCGCCTTGGAGTTTGGTCTTTTTCCAGGGTTCGGCAGGGTCAAAAAGCATGAGATCGTCGGTTTCCCGATATTCTTCTTCTGTTAAACAGATCAAATCGGCTTTGATTTTCCCGGTCTCTTTTTCGTAAATACGATATATTTTCTTGTCTCCGGGATTGGTAACTTTTTCGCTGTTTTCGGAGAGTTTGATTTTGGGAATAAACTGTCCGTCAGAATCCTGGATGGCAGCCAATTTATATACCCCGCCGAAGGAAGGATTGTCCTTGGAGGTGATCAGATTGGTGCCTACACCCCAGGAAGTAATGGCGGCACCCTGTGCTTTCAGGCTGTCGATCAGGTATTCGTCCAGGTCATTGGAGGCGGAGATTACCGCATCAGGAAAGCCTGCGGCATCAAGCATCTTCCGGGCCTGTTTGGACAGATAAGCCAGGTCGCCGCTGTCCAGACGGATGCCGTAGAAGCTTAAGGGTATGCCGGCCTCCCGCATTTCGGAAAATACCTTGATGGCATTGGGGACGCCGGACTTGAGGGTATCATAGGTGTCTACCAACAAAATACAGGCAGAGGGATACATCTCCGCATAGGTCTTGAAAGCGGTGTACTCGTCGGAGAAACTCATTATCCAGCTGTGGGCATGAGTGCCCTTCACCGGCACATCAAACAGTTGGCCGCAGAGCACATTGCTGGTGCCTGTGCAGCCGCCGATGACGGCAGCTCTGGCCCCGTAAGTGCCCGCATCGGGTCCCTGGGCTCTCCGCAGTCCGAATTCCATGATTCCGTCTCCTTTGGCGGCATAACATACCCTGGCGGCTTTCGTGGCGATCAGGCTCTGATGATTGATGATGTTCAGGATGGCGGTCTCCACCAGCTGGGCTTCCATGATGGGGGCAATAACCTTGATCACCGGCTCTCTGGGGAACATAACCGTTCCCTCCGGGATGGCATAGAGATCTCCCGAGAAACGGAATGTTTTTAAGTATTCCAGGAACTCTGCCTGGAATATGCCAAGGGAAGCCAGATAATCAATATCTTCCTGGTCAAAGCGCAGTTCCTTGATGTACTGAATGACCTGTTCCAGGCCGGCTGAAATGGCATAGCCGCCGTCGCAGGGATTCTTGCGGTAGAATGCGTCGAAGATGACGGTTTCATTTTGATCCTTGTGCCGGAAATAGCCCTGCATCATGGTCAGTTCGTACAGATCCGTCATGAGGGTGAGATTTTGTCTGTCCATTTTGTTTTGTGTTCCTTTCTGTATTTTCCATGCAGACTGTCCGGCGGAAAGGCATCAAAGCTCTGCCTTCACGCCCTTGCTCTTCAGAAAGGCCACGATGTCGCTGGCATTTGACGTAAAGGCGTCGTCAAAGCGGAGCAGCACCTTGTCGTCCGAAGTATAGAGACAGTAGCTTTTGCCTCCGATGGAGATCTTCTGCAGGTCACTGTAGGACATGGTCCGGGGAGCGCCCAGAAGCGGAATATACACCATGTCGTTTTCATGGAGCGTCAGGCTGCGGCGGTGCATTTTGAATGACAGGAAGCCGAAGGGGATCAGGAGAACGGCAGCCAGGACCGGATTGATCCATTTGGGTTCAAACTGCCCTTCCACCGGAATGGGAAGAAGGTTCAGGATGAGCCATGCGGCGGAGAGCACCGTGATAAACACTACAGGGACGGTAAAGGGAGAGTTTGCTGAAATCTTATACGTTTTCATAAATATACTCCTTGTAAAAATGAATAAGTCCATTATAACACAGGGAGAATTAGAAGCCAAGACTGGGCGAAGTGTTTTTCGCGGTATTGCATCTGTTATGGTGAAAGTCCTGCACCTTGCCTTGCGGAAACCGCGCAGTCAAAATGAGCTTCCTTGCTCATTTTGCAAGACAGCAGTGCGCCAAACCCGCTTCCCTTGCGGGTTTGTGTGCATCCACAGTAAACCCCCAGACTTTCATGCGAGGTGGAGCAGCCGGTTGCAAGGGGGTTTACTGCGAACGGAGTGAACAGAAACTTGCATTTCCAGGCGGCTGGGCGTATACTGAAAGAGCGCGGCGGGTGCAGGCGGTTCCGATAAGGAAAACAAAAAAAGAAAGGTGCGGATCAACCATGATTACAGACATGTTCGGAAGAACCAGATTGAAAATAAACCTTCATCTTCACACTACAGAGTCTGACGGCTGTAAATCGCTCCGGGAGGCGGCGATTATCTACAGAGAGGCAGGTTATGACCTTATTGCGGTGACGGATCACTGGAAATACCGGTGCAGCGGGGAGACGGAAGGTTTGCGGATCTTATCCGGAGCGGAATACAATATCGGAGGCGGAAACGGCGCGGAGGGCGTTTTCCATTTTCTTGCCCTTGGCTGTGAGCGGGAGCCTCTGGTGGGGAAGGAGGATTCCGCCCAGAGGATCATAGACGAGATCAATCAGTGTGGGGGAATGGCAGTGCTGGCCCATCCGGCATGGTCCATGAATACGGTGGAACAGGCTGCCGGCCTGAAAGGGATCGGAGCTACGGAAATCTACAACACGGTTTCGGATGCGGGGGAATCCTCCCGTCCCTATTCCGGGCATTTTGCGGACTGTGCGGCGTGCAGGGGACTTCTGTATCCTCTTATTGCGGACGATGACACCCATTATTACGACGGTGCTGACGAAACTTCATCTTATATTATGCTGGCCTGCGGGGCCGATGCCGGGGACGGACAGATATTGGAGGCCATTCGAAGGAAGGATTTCTATGCAACTCAGGGACCGGAGATACATCTATTCCGCGAGGGGGATCGGATAAGCGTGAAATGTAGTCCGGTTTCCCGTATCAGCTTTTTCTCCAACGCAGTGTGGGCCAGGGGGAGATGTGTTCGGGGCAGGGATCTGACGGAAGCTTCCTGCGAGATTCTGCCCTTCGAGACCTTTATCCGGGCAGAAGTAACGGATGCGGAGGGAAGGAAGGCCTGGAGTAACAGTTTGGAACTGTAAACATTCAGTGCTCTGTCTGAATTGCTCCGCGGAATGGGGATTAAAATTCCATTTGCTGTTAATTATCAGGAAAATAATGACGATATAGGTTATATAGCCTATACTTTAATGCAAAGGAGTGATGACAATGGGAGTTAGTATCAATGTAGATTCGCGGCAGGATTATTCTTATCTATTCCAGGGTCTTTCGTCCGGCGGAATGGGCAATCTGAATTTTCTTTCGGATTACGCCAGCATCAGGAACGGCAGCTACGGCAAGCTGATGAAGGCTTATTATGGCGCCGGGCAGGCTTCAAGTACATCGTCCAACGGCACAAGCAGAAGTTCCTACAATATTCTCGAGAAAATGGAACAGGAAAAGCGGAACCCGAAAGTTTCCAAAGATGTGCAGGAAGCGAATTCCAGCCTGACCTCAGGTCTTTCCACCCTGAAGAATTCTATTGCAGCACTGCAGAACGACAGTACTTATACCGACACTGACAATGGCCGGAGCGCTGCAGATAAAGTAGTTTCTGCCGTAAAAGCTTTTGTGACTGATTACAACAAAGTTGTAACTGCGGCAAAAGGATCTACTCTGACGAGCCAGACAGCATATGTTGCAAACATGATGAGCGCCACCTCGGCAAGTGCGGATATGCTTGCGGAAATCGGGATCAAAGTCAATGCAAAGGGTACGCTTGACCTCAACGAGGCAAAGCTGAAGGAGGCGGATATCTCCAAGGTGCAGGAGATGTTTTCAGCCGAGGATGTCATGAGCTATGGTTCCAGGCTTGCGTCCCGCGTCCATTTTGCGGGCAGCGCTTCCACATCCGGAACAGACAAGACTACCGGTACTGATACCGGAACGGATAAGAAGCCGGTGGTGACCGGTGCGGCGGGAGTCAAGGCGGACGGCAATGCGCTTGCGTCTGCTGATTTATATGAGAAAGTAACGGATAAGGACGGCAATGAGGGATACGATATTGCAAAGATTTTTGCCACTGCGAAAAGTTTTGTGAACAATTACAACAGCATGCTGAAGACTGCGGAATCCAGTTCGAATTCAGGCGTAATTGCGAATTTGTCTTACATCCGGCAGAAGACTGCGCAGAATGCAGATTCGTTGAAGCAGTTTGGGATCAGTGTGGACGCCAAGGGCAGGATGACAATCGATGAAGACACCTTCAAAAAATCCGATATGTCCAAGGTGCAGAAATTTTTCAAGGACTACGGTTCTTCTGTTGCCGGCAATGCTTCGCTTGTAGATTTCTATATGAAGACACAGGCAAATGCTGCTAACGGTTATACTGCAGCCGGAGGATATAATGTACAGGGAAGCCTCGGCTATAACGGAATTGTTTAATCTGTTTTGTCTGCCGCTTTTGTTCCGCAGACAAAAGAATTCATTCTTTATGAGGACACCGCTGCCCGGGAACCCGGGGCGGTGTCAATATTCTATTGATCGGGCAGCTCAGGGATTCTGGCCATTCCAGAGATCAATCATTTCCCTGGCAAAGTTCAGCTCCTTTCCCGTCCATCCGTAGAGGATGCAGGTACGGTAGGCATATTCCGGTATGCAGACATTATTGTAGCCTGCAGTCTGTATGGAAAATACATTTACATCAGGATTCACTTTCCTGCGGTAGGCCAGAACCAGATCAAACACATTGATATAGGTGCCGTCGCCCCTTCTGCCGAAGCCGCGGCAGCCGAAGCCCTGCTCACGGTAGACGATCTGTTGGGCGTTGGTGCCGTACAGCCCTCCATGTCCTGCCTGTTGATCGGAATAGATGAAGATCTGATCCCAATGCTCTTTCTGTTCAATGGCCCGGGAGAAAAATTCCCAGATACCGCCCTCGGTGGCGCCGCCCACATCGGCATTCATGGTCTGGGAAATGGCCTGGCACTGGCGCAGGATCTGGCCCCGGCGGGAAACGGGAAACACTTTAAGCCGGTCGCCGAACTTGCCCACATATCCCTCATCCGAAGCAGCGGAGGCAATGACGGAGGAGAGATTGTCAATGACAGCTACCTGGACCGTGCCGTATTCGGAAGGGATGGCTCCCCAGGCAGAGCCGGAATTGTCCGACAGGCACATGGTCTTGCCGCGGAATTTCGGCAGATTTTCCATGGACAGATCCATGCACTCCTCCAGGGCATCCAGAATCAGCGGTTTGTGGAAACAGCCGCTTTTTTCCACTGCCGTATAGGCGCTGTAGTAGCGGAAGGGAAACTGTCTGCCTCCGGCTACTCCGGCTTTAAGGCGTTCCAGATATTCCCTGCAGAAGGCGGCGTCCTCCGTCTCGGAAAAGACACCCCTGAGATTCCGCAGCAGGGCCATATGCCCCATGGAGATCTGGCGGAAGATGTCTTTCCAACGCATTCCCTGGGAACGAAGGTTCTCCCAGGTCTTTTTTTGAGCGGGCAGATTCAGGGTTCCCGTTGTCATGAATTCATCGATGACAGGAGAGTGGGCATGGGTAATGCGCACGGCGTCTCGGAGACCTATTTCCGCATTTTTGTATTTGGCAGCCTGATAAGGGTCCAGGCTTTCCAGTTTTTCCGCAAGGGAACGCTTCAGAAGACTGGGCATATTCCGTTTACCGCGATTCCGATATAAGAAGTATGCCAATTGGGATAATGCATCGTCGCCCCGGCTCATGGCCAGGCGCTGCAGCCGGGGAAAGAACCCAGGATTATTCTCGGTAAAGGTTTTTCTTTCGGGATGCATCGCTGCCCGCACCATGATTACCTGGGGATTCAGGCGCATGAAAAAATCCTGCCTCAGGGTAACCGCCCAGCGAAGGGTGCCTTCAAAATCCGCAGTCAGGGCATCGTCTATGGCCTGCTCCATGATTTCCGTTGTAGTGCGGCCGTCCCAGTCATCTGCAAAAAGCAGGTATCCTTCCAACAGATCACAGCGCCGGTATTGGGCATCCCGGACATTCTCCCCCAAACCGCCGTTCCGGTAATAGGAAGGCTCACCGAAAATGGAAGATGCGGTGAGCATCTTCAGGGTATCCAGTGGGTTGATGCGGTAGGATTCCCCATCCATAAAGTTTTTCACGGTTTCGCTTTTCCTGGCATTGTTCAGGACATTTCGAAAGCGGCTCAAGTTTATCCCCTCCTTTTCCCGGCGCCGGGCTTCTGCGCGGCAGTTGGGACTGCTTTTTCAGGAAGCCGGGTTCTGCTTTTCCGGCGGGCATTTTCCGGGTTAAAATTTTAGATGAAAAAACTGCCCCGAGAAAGGGCGGAAACGGTATACGCGCTCTACCATTGAGCTACTGCCGGTCTTGCACGGCAGGCGGGGGTCGAACCCGCAACAACGCGATCCACAGTCGAAGTAACCGTATCCTACGCATCGGGGCAGTTCATCAATATTATCGTCGCGATACAGGACTTTGTTAAGATATAGTTTAGACTTTTTTCCAGTATTTTTCTATTTTGGCTATTGCGGCAGCTTCTTCCAGGTCCAGTTCATTCATCAGCTTTTACAGGATGTCGGACATCAGAAGCGTGCAAAGAATTGATGAAGTGAGACAAGTATACCATGTCGGCAGCCTGTTGGCAAGTTTTTTCGGAATCTGCTTGACAAACGAAAAACCATAGGTCTATAATGGCATAATACAGATAGTTGCCAAGCACAGAGAAGAAATGCCATGACGAAGAGAGTAGCTGTGTCCGGGAAAGGGACAGCGAGCCGGTGACGGTGGGAGACCGGTGCGAGTAGAGGGACAGCGAAAATCACTTCCGAGCAGGCAGGGCGAAAGAGGGAGGGAAAACGGTCCGCAGAAGGGATGGTTTTCCGTTCCGGGGCAGTAGTCCTGCACGAGATTCCCGCGTTACGGGAAAGCGTATTATTCATGACGGCAGAACGCCCTCAGGGGGAGTATCGGTCTCGTGAAATGTACGTTGTAAGAGGTGGTTAAACGAAGAGAATGCTTCGTCCTATTACAGGACGGGGCTTTTTTTGTCTCATGGGAATGGGTGTTTGGAAACAAGTCTATTGAAATGGAATAAACGGCTTTTCAAATGGCAGCAGGACTGAATTTGGGAGAGGAGACAAAATATGTACAAACCGGTTTCGGCGAATTTGAGTTTAGTGGAACGTGAAAAAGAAGTGGAAAAATTCTGGCGGGAGAAGGACATCTTCCGGAAGAGCATGGAGAGCCGGAAGGAGGGTCCGATCTACACCTTCTATGACGGCCCGCCCACGGCCAACGGCAAACCCCACATCGGCCATGTGGAGACCCGGACCATCAAGGATATGATCCCCAGGTACCGCACCATGAAGGGGGATATGGTGCCCCGGAAGGCGGGGTGGGACACCCATGGCCTGCCAGTGGAACTGGAGGTGGAGAAGCTTCTGGGACTGGACGGCAAGGAGCAGATCGAGGAATACGGCCTTGCTCCCTTTATCGACAAATGTAAGGAGAGCGTGTGGAAATATAAGGGAATGTGGGAGAAATTCTCCGGTTCCGTGGGCTTTTGGGCGGATATGGACAATCCCTATGTCACCTATCATGATGATTATATCGAGTCCGAGTGGTGGGCGTTAAAAACCATCTGGGACAAGGGCCTTTTGTACAAGGGCTTTAAGATCGTGCCCTACTGCCCCCGCTGCGGCACCCCGCTGTCCAGTCATGAGGTGGCCCAGGGCTACAAGGCGGTGAAGGAACGCTCCGCTGTGGCAAGATTCAAATGTGTGGGGGAGGAGGCTTATTTCCTGGCCTGGACCACCACTCCCTGGACCCTGCCCTCCAATGTGGCCCTGTGTGTGAACCCGGATGAGACCTATGTGAAGGTGAAGGCCGCTGACGGCTATACCTATTATATGGCCCAGGCCCTGTTGGACACGGTTCTGGGCAGCCTGGCGGAAGCGGGAAAGGCCGCTTATGAAGTGCTTGAGACCTACAGGGGCACGGATCTGGAACATAAAGAGTACGAGCCTCTGTTCGCCTGTTCCGGAGAGGAAGCTGTCCGCCAGGGCAAAAAGGCCCATTATGTCACTTGTGACAACTATGTCACAATGTCCGACGGTACAGGCATCGTGCACATTGCCCCTGCCTTCGGTGAGGACGACGCCAATGTGGGCAGAAAGTACGGGCTTCCCCTGGTGCAGTTTGTGGACGGCAAGGGGCATATGACGGAGCAGACTCCCTATGGGGGAAAATTCGTCAAGGATGCGGATCCGGAGATCATCAAGGATCTGGACAAAGAGGGGAAATTGTTCTCCGCGCCCAGGTTTGAGCATGATTATCCCTTCTGCTGGCGCTGCGACACGCCGCTGATCTACTATGCAAGGGAATCCTGGTTCATCAAAATGACCGCAGTGAAGGATGACCTGGTGCGGAACAACAAGACCATCAACTGGATCCCGGCAACCATCGGAGAGGGCCGTTTCGGCAACTGGCTGGAGAATATTCAGGACTGGGGCATCTCCCGGAACCGTTACTGGGGCACACCCTTAAATATCTGGGAATGCCAATGCGGGCATACCGTGTCCGTGGGCAGCCGTCAGGAGCTTGCGGATTTGACCGGGGATGAGAACACCAAGAAGGTGGAGCTTCACAGGCCTTACATTGACGAAGTGACCTTCCCCTGCCCCAAGTGCGGCAGCACCATGAAGCGGGTGCCCGAGGTGATCGACTGTTGGTTTGACTCCGGGGCCATGCCTTTTGCACAGCATCATTATCCTTTTGAAAATAAAGAACTGTTCGAGCAGCAGTTCCCGGCGAAATTCATCTCCGAGGCCGTGGACCAGACCAGAGGATGGTTCTACTCCCTGTTGGCGGAGTCCACGCTGCTGTTCAACAAGGCGCCTTATGAAAATGTCATTGTTCTGGGTCTGGTGGCGGACGAGGACGGCCAGAAGATGAGCAAGTCCAAGGGCAATGTGGTGGATCCCTTTGAGGCTCTGGAAGAATTCGGCGCAGATGCCATAAGGTGGTATTTTTACAGCAGCTGCGCGCCCTGGCTGCCCAAGCGCTTTTCCGGCAAGACCGTACTGGAGGGGCAGCACAAGTTCCTGGATAAGCTCTGGAACACCTATACCTTCTTTGTGCTGTATGCCAATATCGACGGATTTGACGCGTCCAGGCATACATTGGAATACGAAAAACTGCCTGTGATGGACAAATGGCTCCTGTCCAGGCTCAATACCGTGGTGAAAGCGGTGGACGGCAATTTGGACAAATACCGCATCACCGAGGCGGCCAAGGCCCTGCAGGATTTCGTGGAGGAGATGAGCAACTGGTATGTGCGCCGCAGCAGGGAGCGCTTCTGGGCAAAGGGCATGGAGCAGGACAAGATCAATGCCTATATGACTCTGCATACGGCTCTGGTGACGATCTGCAAGGCGGCAGCGCCCATGATTCCCTTTATGACAGAGGAAATCTATCGGAATCTGGTGTGCAGCACGGATTCCGCAGCGCCGGAGAGCATCCATCTGTGCGATTTCCCGGTTGCGGAAGAACGCTTCATTGACAGAAAACTGGAGGCGGATATGGAGGAAGTTCTGGAGGCTGTGGTACTGGGCCGGGCCTGCAGAAACGTGGTCAGCATCAAGAACCGTCAGCCCATCAGCAGAATGTACGTGAAGGTGGCTGACAGGGCGGAAGAGGCTGTGTCGGAACAGGGGGATAAAGCGGAGGCAGGCAGCGCAAAAGCCGGATTGGACAGCTTCTATACCACCATCATCGAGGAGGAGCTGAACGTGAAGGAAGTGGTTTACACGGAGGACGTCCGGGACTACACCACCTACACCTTCAAGCCCCAGCTGCGCACGGTAGGTCCCAAATACGGCAAGCAGCTGGGCGGCATCCAGAAAACTCTTGCAGCTTTGGACGGCAATACCGCCATGGATGAGCTGAATGCAAACGGGAAGCTTGCCTATGAGGTGAACGGTGTAAACGTAGAGCTGACAAAGGAGGATCTGCTCATTGATATGACGCAGAAGTGCGGCTATGTCTCCCAGGAGAACGGGAAGATGACCGTGGTTCTGGATACCAATCTGACGGAGGATCTCATCGAAGAGGGCTTTGTCTACGAGCTTATCAGCAAGATCCAGACCATGCGCAAGGACGCGGGCTTTGAGGTTATGGACCACATCCGGGTATCCGTGAACGGCAATGCAAAACTGGCGGAAATCGCCGCCCGGAACAGAGATTCCATCTCCGGAAAAGTGCTTGCGGAGGAGCTGACAGAGGGGAAAGATTTCGCAGTGGCGAAGGAATGGAATGTGAACGGCGAGAAGGTTACCATTGCCGTGGAAAAGGTATAAACACACTGGGGCAGACAGTGTCAGGACCCGTCAGAGCGCGGCTTGCGGCTAACGCTGACGGGTCCATGGCTGCTGTTTTTTCAGGTCAGGCAGAACGCTGAAGGGCTTGGTTTTTCCCTGTTTTTCGGGCTTCCAGACGCAGGATTCTCCGGTAAACTCTGCATGCTTCCTAAGCCATCTGCCGGAGCGCTTCCTGTTCTGCCTGCTCTGCTGTGCGCAGGCATTGCAGGATCTCTGCTCTCACATCCTCCCGCGTTAGGTCCTGTGACTGTTTTATATCAAATGCCTTTTTCCACGCCTCATATACGGTTCTGTAAAGCCCTGCCAGTTCTGTCTCTCCATACCGCTCAAAGAACTTCCAGGCGTACCATTTCAGTGCGCCATAGGTTCCCAGATAATACTCCAGATTCCAGGCTGTGTCCGCTGTCAGCTTATCCCGGACAAAGGAGATCAGCGCCTCATAGGCAGCCAGTCCTGCTGCATTTTCACACCATTCTTCCCCTTTCAGATGGGATGCGGCAGTGCGTTTGGTTTCCGCAACGATATCGGCTGCTGCTTTTTCCTGTTTTCCCAAAATCGTCAGAACGGATAAGATCGGAAGCTCCAGTTTTCCAAGCTTTTCATAGGGCACCTGGCTTCGGCTGCCGTCAATTTTCAACGTATCGAAGCAGGCGGCTTCGTCATCATAGCCGGTGAGAATTCCCCATTCACAGCCGCTGATGTCCCAGGCAACAGCCCCGCATCCGCTGTCAATGGACGCTCTGATCTGCTCCACGGCAGTTAACTTCCCGGGCAGGCCAGCTTTCAATGTGAAATATCTGACGGAATGGATATATCCACCTGACGTGACTGTTATCAGCCGCACAAGTCTGCTGAAGTATATGCTGACTGTCAATCCCAAGACCAAAATGGATAAAGAAGTTGATGAGCATATCGGCGCTATCAGGGAGAAATTCCCTGCTGCTGCCAGGGTAAAAGAAATCTTCCGGGAGTTCCACTCCATTTTGATGGGGAAAGAGCCGGACCGTTTGGACGGATTTCTGGAGAAGTATGAGGACAGTGAAATAAAATCATTCTGTAATGGAATAAAAAAGGACATCGCCCCTGTCAAGAATGCGATATCCTTTGATGTAAGTTCTGGATTTGTTGAAGGAAACAACAACAAATTCAAACTGCTAAAACGTATTGTATACGGTAGAAGCGGATTAGTCAACCTGGAAAAGAAATGCAAGCTGGCATTTCTTCCCAATAATGAGGATTTTGATCTGGCTTCTTTCGTATAAAATAAGCTGGCATTATGCCAACAACTATTATATATGATCAGGATAATTCTAATATAAAAGCAAATGGCGAAATTTCCCCAAATAGATATTATCTTATAAATTTTAATAACTCCAACACCAGAAATTCTTCTGTCAAAACTCCGGATAAAAAAATGAAAAACCATAAACCACTCAGAGCCGGAGTTTTGCAGGATATGTTTACGAAGTGCAGATTATTTCACGACTTTTCGACCGGTATAAGAAAATTGCCCCACGATGAATTATTTGGTATTGCTACTAATCTGATACATATAGAAACAGGGACAAAATATTTCATGGAAAAAAGACTGGAATATCAGGACTTGTATGCAGATGATAACAAAAACAGGAAATGGAAAGCACATCTTTCGTATATGGCGCAACATGATTATGCTCCAGAAAGCTGTGATAAATATTGCCCTTATTATAGGGAATGCAGACACTGCAGGAATATCCTCTCTACAGTACATTTGAAGCGTGGGATGATGGAGAAAATTACCGGATACCATGAAGAGTTTAGTACGATAGAAAAAATGCAGGAGGACATTTACAGATCTATCCATAGAGCTTTTTGTGCAAATGAAAAAAAGTTTTATGTAATTAAGGCCCAGACTGGAGGAGGAAAGTCACATAGTTATTTAAAACTTATGGAGGAATATCCGGAAGCGAGATTCATCATTGCAGCGCCAACCAATCTCCTGAAGAGGGAGATTTATGAGAAAGCGAAAAGGCAGGGTATAAAGGTCATGGTAACACCATCCTTAGAAGAAATTAAAAATGAAATACCGTCTGGAGTCTGGAATTATATTCAGAAGATGTATAAAAGTGGCCGGCATTATCTGGTACACCCATATATCCAGAAACAGTTGAAAAAGGAAGATGTACCATGCCTGGAGAAATATATGAGAAAGCGTGACAAATTGAAAACATGGAAAGGCTGTATTGTTACCACGCACCGCTATCTGTTGAATATGGATATAGACAGGCTTAATGAGTTTGATTCTATTATTATAGATGAAGATATTATCTTTAAGAGCATCTGGGGACTCCATACCATGCGGAATTTTTATATAAGCTGGCAGCTTTTTCAATGGGGATAGAATTTGATGAGGACGAAAAAATGGCTCTTCAGGATGTGGAGCATAATGGATACCGTTTCCGGTTTACCACATTTCAAAATAAAAATCTGAGAAAGATTCATTTCTGGATGATTGAGAGTGAACTGGAACAGGCCGTAGGACGGGCGCGGCTTCTCCGAAACATATGTACCGTACATCTTTTCTCCAACTTTCCGCTGAGCCAGTCAAAAATGGTTACTGACTTTGATTATGGGACGAACTAAAAATGATATATTTTGCGACATGATATTATCATTCTGACGATTCCCATACTATTAAAATAGTGTCATTTTACACCTATAAAAAAGATATACCACTAAAAATCAATGGAAACATAGACCTCCATTACACCTTATGCAAATGCATATAAAAAAGAGGAAAACGGCTAACCAGATTGTAAAAAATATTTGTGTTTTGGAGGAAAATCTTATGTATGTAAATCAGATTTTAGAGCTTTCCATGGTGCTTGATAATGAACATTTCCAGAAAGTTTTTGCCAGATCATATAATGGGGAAGACTGTATAGATGAGGATAGTGGGGAATTCATTGATCACTCTCTAAGTAGCAAGGGAATAACTGTCATCTACCGTGACAGCCAGTACAAAAAGAAGATTCGAGTGATTGTCAACACGTACCTGCTGGCAGAAGATGCGTCTGATATAGACAGGCTGATCCGAAAGTTGGATAAAAGGATTATTGAATATTTCAATGGGAAATACCGGATAGATGATTTTGTTTTGTCAGGGATGAATTTTGTTGCAGATATGGATGTCACCACCCGGGCAAATGCTCTGGCATACCTGAAAGTCCTCCGGAGAATTGGCAGAGTGAAAGGATTCTCACCGACCAGTTATGAATACTTTGATGATAATGTCAGCTTTTGCCTGAGCGGGAACAGCAATGGCATTGAGTTCCTGCTATATGATTTAGAAAGGGCATTTATGCGTCAGTTTAAAAGTGCCAATGCAGATTGGAAGAAACGGAAGCCTATAAAGGGGATTCTTCGGGCAGAAGTACGGTTGATGAAGCCGAAGGCAGTCCGGGCTTATACCGATGCAGATGATGTGTCTGGGCAGATTGCAGACTTGTTGAAAGACAGCAGGAATATTTTTTTGGATACTTTCACACAGATTATCCCATTTGGGGATTTTTATAAAAAGGATAAAGCTGTGGAGATTATCCGTAAAGAGGTTGCTGACAGCATTATGAGAAGGAGGATGCTGCGGCTGCTGGTTCTAATCCCGGAGAAGAAATCGCTCCGTCTTGCCCAGAAAGCCATGAACTGCCGGAATATGGAGAAAATAATGGATTCATTTGCCAAAATAAACCTGTCGCCTGTTACGATAAGCAAACGGCATGATGTGAAATATCTGGAATGCCTCTATGCATACCTTTTGGATGAAGAGTGATCTAGCTGCAAAATCTTTATGGAAATCAGCCATCGGATATGGTATACTATCCATAGGGGAGACTATAAGATTTAAGGGAGATGATGCCATGCGGAAACTTGAATATACGTTTAAGACAGATACATTGTTCAAAATGCTGTTTGTACAGTACCCGGAACTTTTAAAGAAGCTGGTGGCAGACCTGCTTGGAATACCGTTGGAGGGTATTGGGCAGTTTGTGATACGGAACCCGGAGATGCCGCCTGAGAATCTGGGGGACAAATTCTGCAGGCTGGATATCAATATGAC
Source organism: uncultured Acetatifactor sp. (assembly GCA_910586515.1). GTDB lineage: Bacteria > Bacillota > Clostridia > Lachnospirales > Lachnospiraceae > Acetatifactor. Next base: position 6,343 of record CAJUGL010000050.1, on the reverse strand, counting down.
CGTGAACGGCCAGCGTGTGGATCTGGAAGTGCAGGTCTGCAATGAGGGGGATTACCCGGAGAGGGTTATGTACTACTGGGCAAGGGAGTTTTCATCAGCGCTGCTTACTGGACAGAGCTATTCAACACTACCGCGCACAATAGTTATCAGTATTATAGATTTTCTGTTGTTTGAATGTGAAGAATATCATTCTTTCTTCCAGCCGCTGGAGGTCACACGCCATACGCTGCTGTCGGATAAAATGGGATTCCATTTCTTTGAACTTCCCAAATTGCCGTCAGATGTGTGTGAGGATGATATGTTACTGCTGTGGCTTTCGCTGTTCAAGGCGGAGACCGAAGAGGAACTGGAGAAGATTAAAGAGATGGAGGTGCCAGTTATGAGCCAGGCGATTAATGCTTATTATACGATTACAGCTTCGTCAGAGTTCCGTGAGAAGGAAAGACTCCGTGCAAAAGCAAGACATGATGAGGCACAGGCATTGTATAATGCAAGACATGAAGAAAAACTTGGATTTGCCCGGAATATGAAAGCAGACGGTGAACCTATAGAAAAAATTGTGCGATATACTGGTCTCTCGAAAGAGAGCATAGAGGAATTGGAAGTTTGAACGAATATAAGATATGAACAGAGCGGATACCTTAGACAATTGGGTATCCGCTTTTTACATGGATAACGTGTTTTCGGCATTTTTTTGTAATGTATAAGGTGTAGCCACCGGAACGCCCGTGAGCAACTCCATGTCAGAATTATATGTAATGCAGAAAACCCTGCAGCCGCGGGAACTGGAACGGCGGGGGCTTCTGATGTTTGATGCCTGGGCGGGAACTTTCGGACGGGTTACTTCCTCCCTGGAAATCAGGCCGGAGGGCAACGGCTATCAGATGAAGGACCGGTTTTCCCAGTTCCACAACCTGCCGGAGCTGATGAGCATGTTTTCCCTGATTGCGGATATCCGGACAGCGGATATGCTGGAACTGCCCACGCCGGAATTGAAAACAGGCAGTCCACAGGTTGTCAAGTCTGTCTGCACCCCTGACCAGAAGCGGATTGTCATGGAGCTGGCAGAACGGGCAGAGACCATCCGGAACGGCAGGGTGGACAGCGGCAGGGACAATTTCCTGAAGCTGACCCATGAAGCCCGGCTGCTTTCTACAGACCCAAGGGCCATTGACCCGGAGATACCGGATGACCCCAATACCAAGCTGAACCTGTGTGCGAAAAAGGTGGCAGGGATTTACCATGAGACGGCAAAGGACAGGCTGACCCAGCTGATTTTCTGCGATCAGGGGACACCGAAAGCAGACGGCAGTTTTAACTTTTATGAAGCAACAAAAGCAGCCCTGCTTGCACAGGGGGTAAAGCCAGAGGAAATCAGCTTTATCCATGACGCAAAGACAGACGTACAGAGGGAACAGCTTTTTGAAAAGGTGAGAAAGGATTCCTGTGTGCTTTTAGACATTGCCCGCCGGGTATATCCCGATATCCCGGCGGTGTTCGTGGATACAGGGCTGGAATACCCGGAACTTCGGGAATTTGTGAAGACAAAGGAAAACGTGAACTGGCTGCGGCCCAGATACCCATTCACGCAGATCATAGAGAAGTACGGGTATCCCGTAATCTCCAAGGAGATAGCGGACTGCGTGGACGGGGCGCGGAAGGGGCAGACTACAAGGATTGAGAGGTTAAATGGGACAATGCTGGCGCCGGACGGCAGCAAGTCCGTATATAATTGTGAGAATTATCGGTATTTATTGGAGGCGCCGTTCAAGATATCGGCTAGGTGCTGTTACCATATGAAAAAGGCGCCCATCTACCGGTTCGAGCGTGAGACCGGCAGGCACGGGATTGTGGGGCTGATGGCCCAGGAGAGCCGCCTGCGGACGCAGAAGTGGCTCCAGTACGGATGTAACGGTTTTGAGAGGAAACGGCCCCTGAGCCAGCCCATGGCATTCTGGCTGGAACAGGATATCCTGGAATATCTGAAAAAAACCGGGATTCCTTACAGTTCCATTTATGGAGAAATTGAAGAGACGGAAAAGAAGGATGGCAGCCTGATGCTGAAAACCACAGGGGTTTCCAGGTCAGGCTGTATGTATTGCATGTTCGGGGGCCATCTGGAGCAGGAACCCAACCGGTTCCAGCGGATGCAGCAGACCCATCCAAAGCAGTATGATTACTGTATCAACCGTCTGGGCTGCGGCAGGGTGCTGGATTTTATCGGAGTTCCCTACCGCCTGGAGGACAGTAAAAAAACGAAACAGGGAGAGGGGGATGAAGATGGATATGGAAGTGGAAAAAGTGTATGCCCTTGAAAAGACAGGGATGGACGGATATTATCTGCGGACACTTTACCTGCCCTGTGAGACGGTTCAGGAGATTGGAAGCCGCCAGGGACAGGAATGCGCCCCGGCAATTTTTCTGGATGAGCAGGAAGGGCGGCACCTGGTGCTTTCCAGAGCGGAGCGTGCATATCCGGCAGACCAGCCCGCACAATACCTGGTTCTACTATGGCGGATGCCGGGGGGAGCATGTGAAGGCATTCCGGGTGGAGCTGCGGGGGATGAGGGATGACCGGGTGATGGGGGATATTCTGGAGATAGACTACCAGAAGCATCTGGACTATCTCTGCACCCATTCCCATGACCCTGCAAAAGTGGAGGTGGTGTTTAAAAATCCCAACAGCTGCAGGACATTCGGCTGGCAGGAATATGAGCAGAACTGGCAGGCCATTGCAGACAGGTACGGGACAGTAGAGCGGAAACGGTATCTGGTGCCGGATGAGTGCCAGCTGTCGCGGGATATGGCAGGAGCCTGCGGGATGTTCTGGGATGCAGTGGATGTGATGGAAGTGGACGAATATGTGAAGCGTCTGGAACATGACAGGCTCCATGAGTATGGCTATACCGCAGGGGATCTGGCGCTGACCGGCCCTGTGGATGCGGAGAGGGCGGTGAAACAGGGGCTGGAGTGCTACATACTGAATCGGGACGGCTCCAGGGAACCAGTTCATGGCTGGGAGGATTACCGGAAGGCCCTTTCCTGTGGGAAGCTGTTTGGCATGGAGGCCGGGGAAAAGGATATCCTGCGGTACTTCAAACAGGATGCGGTCCCTCTTTTCAATGAAGATGAAATGCAGAAGATTTATTCCCTTGCACTGCAGGCCGGTATGGAGAACGAGCCGGAGGGGAGCAGTCTGCTGGACGGCATTATCCATAAGGCAGAATGTTTCCTGCCAGGAGAAAGGCAGGGGGAGGCTCCGGCCGAAGAGCAGGAAGTGCTGCCGGGAGACGTCATTCAGTAGAACAGCGATAAGACAGTTTTTGGATATCCAGACGCTTAACAGCGAAAACCAGTAAAGGATAAAATGTTCGGTTCCAGGCTGTCGGGACAGAAAAGAGGAAACCATGTACGATTATAAAATGAATTTCTATGTGGATTATATCAACCGGAACGTGCTGAACCGGATCAATTACGCACGTCTCCAGGAAGATTACCAGACGGAAGAAAAGGCATATGCCAAAAGCGTGCTGAACGCTCTCCACCAGGGTGTGATGGAAGTGTACGGCACGGAAACTTTTGACCGTGACACACTGGAAGAGGGCTTTGTCCTTCTGCCGGGAGTGCTGCAGTCCGGGGAGAGCGGCAATGTCTGTATCGCCCTTCTGGAAATGAACTTATCTTCACCAGGAGAACACTGGGAGATAGATTACCTGACAAAGTACGGCTGCATCAGTCCATATAAAGAGGATCTGCCAGAGGCAGTGAACCAGTTCCTGAAGGAGACTTATGGAACGTATGATCATGGTTACACGGCAACCCTTCCGGATAACATTATTGTAAATAAGGGGCGTATGCCGGATGCATTGAAGGAAATCCTGACGGATTTCAGAAACCATGTGTTTGTGCCGTGCAGCCGGGAGGAAGTGTTAGAAAATCTCCTGGACTATACGGAGGACGGGGATATGGAAAGGTAGACGGTTATGGCAGGCTGGAAAACACGGGCAGAGGTTGCTGCAATACGGAAACGGTATCCGGCAGGTTCCCGGATAGAACTGGATTACATGAATGAGCAGGGGATGCCGCCCGGACTGAAAGGGATTGTGAAGTCTGTGGATGATGCGGGACGCTGCACATGATCTGGGAGAACGGCAGATCCCTGGCCCTTGTGCCAGGGGCTGACCGGTTCCACCGGCTGCCGGAGCCGCAGGCGGAGAAACCGGCAGGAATGGAAGCAGAGATGGAAGAAATGGAGCGGTGAAAAGGCGGAGGCATTGAAGAAAGGCTGCCAGTCTGCTATACTGGAATTATCCGACAGGTGTTTTGGTGCAGATAAGGCTTTCAATATGGCCTGTTGCATAACCGGAACAGCAAAGCCTGCCGGAAATAAGAGCCGGGAGGTAAATGCAGGATGGCAGAGGAAAAGCGGAAAGAGACAGATGAAGAATTGATGGAGCGTTTTGACAGCTTTGTCAGGGCGGCTATCTTGGAGGAAGGGAATAAACTGCGGGCAGAGAAGGGGTATCCGCTTTTGACGGAAGAGGATATGGCGGATGTGGATACCCTCTCCGGCCTGAAAGAACGCTTTGGAGCAAAGGAGGATAACCAATGAGGAAGAACTTTGGAGCGAAGCCGTGGACGTATCCGCAGCCGGTATTTATCATTGCCACCTATGGGGAGGACGGGACACCGGATGCCATGAACGCCGCATGGGGAGGTATCAGCGATGATACACAGCTTTCCATGTGCCTTTCCCCAGGGCATAAGACAGTGGCAAATATCCTAGCCCGTGGCGCGTTTACGGTGAGCATGGCGGATGCAGCTCATGTAGCAGAGTGCGACTATGTGGGGATAGAGTCTGCAAACAAAGTGCCTGACAAGCTTGCAAAAGCAGGGTTCCATACGGAAAAGGCAGAGTTTGTGGATGCTCCCGTGATACTGGAACTGCCCATGGCGGTAGAGTGCAGGCTGGTGAGCTATGATAAGGAGAGCTGCAGACTGGTGGGAGAGATTGTCAATGTTTCAGCAGATGAAAAGATCCTGGACGAAAACGGGAAGATCGACCCGGCAAAGCTGGAACCCATTGTGTTTGACCCGGTGAACAACGTATATCTGAAGCTGGGCGAAAAGGTGGGGAATGCTTTTCAGGACGGAATGAAGCTGAAATAACGGCAGATAAAACAGAAACAATAACAGGATAACAGCAGAATAGCAACACAGTGCAGGGCGCTGGCGGAATGGATGAAAAACCATTTTGCCGGCGCCTTTTCTGGTTTTAGGGAGGTGACGGTTACGGACAGACAAACAGCCATGAGACGGCGCCCCATGCCTTTTACGGAAGAACAGATGAAGCAGGTCTTTGACACCAATATCATAGATTTTGCCGTCAGCCACGGCTTTGAGGTGGAGAAAGGCGACCGGAACACGGTCCATGTGAAGCACAGCGGCGGTCTTTACCTGTTCCGGCACGGGCGGGGGTATTACCAGTTTGCCGGGGAGAAGAGAGGGAACATTATCCAGTTTGCCCAGGAATACCTGGGGGCTACAGACTTCAAAAGTGCAGTGGAGATGATCCTGGGCTGCCGCGCCTACGGGCAGACAGAACATTATGTGACGCCGGTGGAGAAGAAGCCCAGAGGGGAGCTGGTGCTGCCGCCGAAAGATAAGGATTTTAACCGAACCATCGCTTATCTGACCCGTACCCGTGGCATTGACAGCGAGATCGTGTACGCCATGATCAACCAGAACAAAATCTATCAGGCAGTCACACAGAAAAATGGGTATACCTTCCGAAACTGCGCTTTTGTAGGCTATGACGGGGAAGGAAAGCCGCGGTATTGCGCGCTCCGCTCTCCCAGCAGTGACAGGAAGTTCCGGCAGGATATGGAGAATTCCGACAAGACCTACGGCTTCTGCATGGAGGGGCGCTCTGACCGGGTGTATGAGTTTGAGGCGCCCATTGACGCCATGAGCCATGCGACCCTGTGCAAGCTGTACGGCATTGACTGGCGGGAGGATCACCGGGTGGCGGAAGGGTGCCTGTCGGACAAGGCCCTTTCCCGCTATCTAAAGAACCACCCGGAGATCCGGGAGATCGTGTTCTGCTATGACAATGACGTGGACGGGAAGGACGCAAACGGGCAGCCCCGCAACCATGGGCAGATACAGGCGAACCAGTCAGCGGAGGCTTTTGCAAAAACGGGATATAAGGTGTTTATCCAGACCCCGCAGACAAAGGACTTTAATGAGGATCTGCTTACCTTCCGGGAAATGTCGGCCAGGAGCAGAGACGGCCCTGAAAGAGCAGAAGCGGAAGAGTTAGAAACGGCATATCCCTGATGCC
>CAJUGL010000049.1 GCA_910586515.1 uncultured Acetatifactor sp. | reverse complement strand
GCGTTATAGCTCCGCTCTATTTATCGTGTCATCAAATCGACTGTGAATAGTAACTGAAAACTTTCCTGTTTCACCTTGACAAAGCACCGGCTTCGGCGTATGATACTTGTAAATGAGCAAAGGCGTTCGTTTTGGTACAGACAAGCATCTGCGGTATCTGTGCCGAAAGGAACGCCTTTGCTTTATTCTATTTTCCAGAAAGGCAGGGTACTGATATGAAACTGGAAGGCCAGGTACGAATCCCCTCCGGATGCGCCATCGCTGCCGTCATTTCCCGTGAGGGCAACCGAATGTCCGGCGGGACGATCGCCAATGCCATGAAGCCCATGCACGATCGTTCCAACGGACTGGGCGGCGGTTTTGCCGGTTACGGCATTTATCCCGAGTATAAGGAACTGTATGCGTTCCATCTGTTTTTCGACCAGCGCGCCACGCGGAAAAGCTGTGAGGCATTCCTGAAAGAACAGTTTGAAATCGTAAAATCGGAAAGGATACCCACGCGGAAGATTCCGGCCATCACCGACGAGCCTGTCATATGGAGATACTTTGCCGCGCCTCTAAAGTCCGTGCTTGCGGATCTGCAGCTCGACGAAAAAGAGTTTGTCGCCCGTACCGTCATGAAAATCAATACCGGGATAAAAGGCGCCTATGTCTTCTCCAGTGGTAAAAATATGGGGACTTTCAAGGCTGTGGGGTATCCGGAAGATGTGGGTACCTTCTATCGATTGGAAGAATATGAGGGGTATTCCTGGACAGCCCATGGACGCTATCCTACCAACACCCCCGGATGGTGGGGCGGCGCGCATCCCTTTACGCTGCTGGACTGGTCTGTTGTCCACAACGGCGAAATCTCTTCCTATGACGCCAACCGCCGTTTTATAGAAATGTTCGGATATCAATGTACGCTGCAGACAGACACGGAGGTCATCACCTATGTGACGGACTATCTGGTTCGTGTCCAGGGACTCACCCTGGAGGAAGCGGCCGGCGTCATTGCCGCCCCTTTCTGGCGTACCATTGAAGGGAAAACGGATCCGGAAGACAGGCATAAGTATACGTATCTTCGTACCATGTTTCCCAGTCTGCTGATTACAGGGCCTTTTTCCATTGTCCTGGGATTTGACGGCGGCCTCATGGCCCTCAATGACCGCCTGAAGCTCCGCTCCATGGTAGTGGGCGAAAAGGGCGACAAGGTGTTTATTGCCAGTGAAGAAGCCGCCGTCCGGGCAATGGAACCGGAGGCGGAAAATATCTGGGCTCCCGCAGGCGGCGAACCTGTCATCATCAAAGTAAAGGACGGTGGGTTTTGATGAGTGTGGAATTTATCTATCCCGAATTTGAAGTAGTCAGAAACACGGAGCGCTGTACTGTCTGCCGTATATGCGAACGCCAGTGCGCAAACGAAGTCCACTCCTTTCGGAAAGACAGGGGCATGATGGAGGCAGATGAGACCAGGTGCGTCAACTGTCAGCGCTGTGTCTCGTTCTGTCCCGCAAGGGCCTTGAAAATCGTCAAGAGCGATTGTGCCTTTCGGGAAAATGCAAACTGGCAGAACGATACCGTCAAAGAAATCTATAAGCAGGCCAACAGCGGCGGCGTGCTGCTGTCCTCCATGGGCAGTCCCAAACCGCTGCCTGTATATTGGGATAAGATTTTGATCAATGCCTCCCAGGTGACCAATCCGCCCATCGATCCCCTGCGGGAACCCATGGAAACACGGGTGTTCCTGGGAAAAAGGCCAGAAAAGGTCCGGCGCGATGAAAACGGCAAATTAAAATACGAAATGCCCCCTCAATTGGAGCTTTCCATGCCGATTATGTTTTCGGCAATGAGTTACGGCTCTGTCAGCTACAACGCACATGCCTCCCTTGCCCGTGCGGCAAAGGAACTGGGCATTTTCTATAACACAGGGGAGGGCGGCCTGCATGAAGACTTTTACTGCTATGGGGAGAACACCGTCGTCCAGGTGGCGTCAGGCCGTTTCGGCGTCCATGAAGGGTATCTGAAAGCCGGCGCCGCCATTGAGATCAAAATGGGACAGGGCGCAAAGCCCGGAATCGGAGGGCACCTGCCCGGCGCCAAGATTGTGGGCGACATTTCGCGCACCCGTATGATTCCCCAGGGCTCGGACGCCATATCTCCGGCGCCCCACCACGATATTTATTCCATTGAAGACCTGTGCCAGCTTGTGTTCTCGTTAAAAGAGGCCACCGAGTATAAGAAGCCCGTCATCGTAAAGGTCGCCGCCGTACATAATATTGCGGCAATCGCCAGCGGTATCGCCAGAAGCGGCGCGGACATCATTGCCATCGACGGTTTCCGCGGCGGCACCGGCGCAGCGCCTACCCGCATCAGAGACAATGTGGGCATTCCGGTGGAGCTTGCTCTGGCGGCCGTGGACACCCGGCTCCGCCAGGAAGGAATCCGCAATCACGTATCCCTTGTTGCGGGGGGATCTGTCCGCAGCGCCGCCGATGTGGTAAAAGCCATCGCCCTGGGCGCCGATGCCTGCTACATTGCAACGGCAGCTTTGCTTGCTCTGGGCTGCCATCTCTGCCGCACCTGCCAAAGCGGTAAATGCAACTGGGGCATCGCAACCCAGCGTCCCGAACTTGTAGAACGCCTGGACCCCCATACCGGCAGCAAGCGTCTCATCAACCTGATGAATGCCTGGCGGCATGAAATCAAGGAACTGATGGGCGGTATGGGAATCAACTCCATCGAATCCCTCCGGGGCAATCGCCTGATGCTCCGGGGAATCGGCATGACAGACAAAGAACTTGAAATCCTGGGCATCTCCCATGCGGGAGAGTGACCGCACATAAAAATCCCATAGAAAAAACGGTAAAGGTGTGGTATCATATGATGTTAGTAAACGCAAAAAATCTCCATTACAGAGCTTTAAACGAAGCCCTCCGCAAAGCCGCTGATGACTGCACTGTCACCGAATGCTGCGGGCAGCGCTATATTGCGGCCGGGATGTCCCATAAAAGCATTACGATCAGCGGCGTTCCGGGCAATGCCCTGGGCGCTTATCTGAACGGCGCCGTCATTACGGTCAACGCGAATGCCCAGGAGGCTGTAGGCGATACCATGAACGCGGGCAAAATCGTGGTTCACGGCAATATCGGCGATGCCGCCGGTTACGCCATGAGAGGGGGCAAAATCTTTGTCAGAGGAAATGCAGGCTACCGGGCGGGCATCCATATGAAAGCCTATGAAGAGAAGAAACCCCTTATGGTAATCGGCGGCAGGGCAGGGAGCTTTCTGGGGGAATATCAGGCAGGCGGCGTCATCGTCGTCCTCGGCCTTGGGGCAAAGGATCAGGAAATCGTAGGCAACTTTCCCTGCACGGGGATGCACGGCGGGAAAATGTTCCTGCGCTCTGACTGCAGGAATATAAAGTTCCCCAGTCAGGTCACTGCCCGTGCCGCAGACGGAACCGACAGGGAAGAGGTAAAAGCCTATGTGTCCGAATACTGCGATTTATTCGGTTACGACATCCGCGAGGTGCTGTCCTCGCCCTTTACTGTCATTACTCCCGACAGCAAAAGTCCCTACAGGCAGATGTATGTGGCAAACTAAACCGCAGACCGCCGGAACGGATAGCGGGGAAATGCTCAAAGGTATCCTGCGGCACCTTGCGGCGGGATTCGCGGCAAGTTTTACCGGCGTGTGGTATCAATCATGGAAAGGAAGAGGGTAGATAGTATGAAGTATTCAAAGGAAGAGGTCATGCAGTACGTCAGGGAGGAAGATGTGAAATTTATCCGCCTTGCCTTCTGCGATGTGTTCGGCAGACAGAAGAATATATCCATTATGGCGGAGGAGCTTCCCCGTGCCTTTGCATACGGAATCGCCTTTGATGCCTCCGCCATCGCAGGCTTCGGCGATGAGACAAGGTCTGACCTGCTGCTCCATCCCGATGCGGAAACCTTAATGCCCCTTCCCTGGCGTCCGGAACACGGACGGGTGGTGCGGATGTTCTGCGGCGTCTCCTATCCGGACGGCACGCCCTTTGAGTGCGATACCCGCAGCTTCCTGAAAAAAGCGGTGGACGATGCCGGGAAAGCAGGCTTTTCGTTCCTGTTCGGCGCCGAACAGGAGTTCTATCTCTTTCGATTAGATGAATGGGGACGGCCAACCAAAATCCCCTATGACGAAGCAGGATATATGGACATAGCTCCTGAAGACCGGGGGGAAAACATCCGCCGTGAAATATGCCTCACCCTGGAGCAGATGGGCATTCGGCCCGAAAGCTCCCACCACGAGGAGGGGCCTGGACAGAATGAAATCGACTTTCGCTATTCCGATGCCATTACCGCGGCGGATAATGTCATGACATTTCAAACCGTGGTAAAAATCGTTGCCCAGCGGAACGGCCTGTATGCGGATTTTTCCGCCAAACCCCTTGATCATGAGCCGGGAAACGGATTTCATATCAATATCTCGGTAAGACCCAGTGAAAATGCGGAAAATCTTTATCATGTGATTGCCGGTATCCTTGAGAAAACGGAAGAAATGACCGCGTTCCTAAACCCCAACGAAGATTCCTACAAGCGCTTCGGACAGAATAAGGCCCCCGGCTTTCTTTCCTGGTCAAAGGAAAACCGCTCTCAACTGATCCGCATTCCGGCGGCCATAGGAGAATACCACAGGGCCGAACTTCGTTCCCCCGATCCCGCGGCCAATCCCTATCTGGCATTTGCGCTGATGATCCATGCCGGCCTCTACGGTCTGCAAAACAAACCGGACCTGCCGGAGGCTGCGGACATCAATCTGTTTAAAGCCGATGCCGAGACTCTGGCAAAGTTCAGGAAACTGCCCCAAGATCTGCCTTCGGCGCGCAGAATCGCGGCGGCAAGCCAGTTCATCAAGACCCATGTGCCCGGGGCCATCCTGGACATCTACTGCAATCCATAAAGGAACTGGAATAGGAGGCGTACAAGATGAGTCTAAAAGAACGGATATACAGTGTTCTGATCGTTTCTGCGGCAGAGAGTTTAAACAGCGCTCTCACCGCGCTGCTCCCCGAATCCAAGTACGCGCCTGTTCATGTGGTGTCAAACATCAGCGCCGCGAAAAGAGCTTTTGTCCAGCGGGCATACGACTATGTCATTGTCAACGCACCCTTACCCGACGATATGGGGACAAGATTCGCCATAGATGCATGTGGTTCAATAGGAACCGTAGTCCTGCTGATGGTCCGCGGGGAACTTCATGCAGAACTATATGACAAAGTGGCCGAGCACGGTGTTTTCACTCTTCCGAAGCCAATTTCCCGGCAGACAATCATGACAGCGCTGGGCTGGATGGCAAGCGCAAGGGAACGGCTCCGCAGAGCAGAGAAGAAAACGCTCTCTATTGAAGAAAAAATGGAAGAAATCCGCATTGTAAACCGTGCAAAGTGGCTTTTAATAAGCGAGATCAAGATGGACGAACCGAATGCCCATCGCTATATAGAAAAACAGGCCATGGACCGCTGTGTCTCCAAGCGTGCGATTGCGGAGGAAATCATCAGGACATATTCTTAATTGAGATCCGGTCTCCCTGTTCCTTTGTAACAGCCTGCTGCAATCATTCACACAATCTCTGCCGCGAAGCTTTGGGGGTACAAAAAGCATTCTTTTTGCTGTGAACGAAGGGAACGGCAGGCGGTAACGGGCAGGTTTTGAATTTTTACCGGCAAAGCCATTGATCTTGCCGGAAAAGGAATCTATAATAGAATTCAGGACGGAATTTGCTGTCAGGTCTCTGAAAGGAAAGAAGGCAAATGCATATTTGAAAGGGAAATGATAAAGAAATATACGCAGGGAGGCAGGACATGATTTATACAGTTACGTTTAACCCGTCACTGGATTACATTGTATCGGTGGAGGATTTTAAAACGGGCATTACAAACCGCACCGGTTCCGAACTGATCCTGCCCGGCGGGAAAGGCCTGAATGTCTCAATGGTTCTGGGCAATCTGGGCCTGGAAAATACGGCCCTTGGGTTTGCGGCGGGATTTACAGGCGCGGAGATTGTCCGACGGGTGGAAGAGATGGGGGTGAAGGCAGATTTCATCCCTGTTTCTGGCGGAATCTCCAGAATCAACCTGAAGTTAAAGTCTATAGAAGGAACGGAGATTAACGGCTGCGGACCCGTAATCGGCAAGGACGCACAGGAGCAGCTATTGGAGAAGCTTGCCGTTCTGGGTGAGGGAGATGTACTGGTACTGGCGGGAAGCATTCCCCGTTCTGTACCGGATGATATCTATGGAGAGATTCTAAGGCGGCTGGCCGGAAAAGCCGTGCTGACCGTGGTTGACGCCGAAAGGGAGCTGTTAGTTAAAGTACTGGAATATCATCCCTTTCTGGTGAAACCCAACAACCATGAACTGGGTGAGATTTTCGGCGTGGAACTGGCTGACAGGGAGGCGGTGATTCCCTATGCGAAAAGGCTGCGGGAGATGGGGGCAGGCAATGTCCTGGTTTCTTTGGCAGGAGAGGGAGCGGTTCTGGCGGCGGAAGACGGGAATATCTATGAAGCGCCTGCGCCCAAGGGAAAACTGATCAACGGCGTGGGGGCGGGAGATTCCATGGTGGCAGGTTTCCTGGCAGGATGGATGAGAAAGAAAGACTACAGAAATGCCTTTCGTATGGGAATTGCGGCCGGAAGCGCAAGCGCATTTTCGGAATTCCTGGCTTCCCGGGAGGAAGTTATGGCCGTATACAGGCAGCTGGCGGACTGAACATGGAGCAGCAGGCAGACGCGGGAAACGGAAGTGCAGACAGACAAGAGAAAAAGGCGACAGGCCAACAAGAAAAGGCAGGCAGAGAAAGGAAGAGACGACAGGCCAACGGGAGAGCAGAGAGCAACGGGCGAATAGGCGGACAAAGGGGAAGCGTCGGTAAGCTGACGGGAGAGCGGAAAGAGCAACGGACGAATAGGCGGACAAAGGGGAAGAGTCGGCAGAGCAACGGGAGAGCGGAAAGAGCAACGGGCGAATAGGCGGACAAAGGGGAAGCGTCGGCAGAGCAACGGGAGAGCAGAGAGCAACGGGCGAATAGGCGGACAAAAGGGAAGCGGCAGAGCAACGGGAAAGCGGAGAGCGCAATGGGGATGGGTATCCGGAGGTGGAGATGCAGGTATATCATGGAAAAGGCGTATGCGGCGGAATTGCCATGGGCAGGGTTCTGGTTTATGGGAAAAAGAAGATACAGGCAAATCCGGAGAAGGTAAAAGACCCGGAAGCGGAAGTGCGGCGATACCGGGAAGCCACGGACATAGCCCTGGTTCAGTTGAGCGGATTGTATGAGAAAGCCCTGCAGGAGGTGGGGGAGACCAATGCGGCCATATTTGAAATCCACCGAATGATCCTGGAGGACGGCGGTTACCGGAAGGAAGTGGAGCATATCATTCTGGGCCAGTCCGTCAATGCGGAATATGCGGTGGTCCGTACAGCAGACAAGTTTGCAGGAATGTTTGCAGCCATGGAGGATGCGTACATGAGAGAGAGGGCAGCGGATGTGAAGGATGTGTCGGAGCGTCTGCTTGCGGCTCTTCGGGGAGAGAATATGTCGGAACGTCAGCCTGGCATTCGTCAGGGCAGGGAAGTATCGGCATCTGGGCCTGTCCTTCTTCAGAACGGGAAAGAGACAAGCTTCAGGGCTGACGAACCGGTGATTCTTGTGGCAGAAGACCTGGCGCCTTCCGAGACAGTGCAGCTTGACAGGGACAGGGTGCTTTCTCTTGTGACGGTTCAGGGTTCTCCGTATTCCCACACTGCCATTTTGGCCGGAACCATGGGGATTCCCGCAGTGGTGGGGGCGGGGATTCCCCTGGACGGCAGTGTGGACGGGAAGAGAGGAATTGTGGACGGAACGGCCGGGGTGATCTACATAGACCCGGATGAAGAGACAGAGCATAGAATGCGGAAGGCCCGGGATGCGGAAAAGGAGAGGGCAGAGCTTCTCCGGACCCTGAAAGGCAGGCAAAACATCACCCTTGACGGTCAGCCTATCCTGTTGTATGCTAATATTGGAAACATCAGAGACCTGGATGCGGCGCTGCAGAACGATGCAGGAGGAATCGGGTTGTTCCGGAGTGAATTCCTGTACCTGGAGAGGGAGGACTTTCCCTCGGAGGAGGAACAGTTTCAGATTTACCGCGCTGCGGCGGAGGCCATGGGCGGAAAGAGGGTGGTTATCCGCACACTGGATATCGGGGCGGATAAGGAATGCGGTTATTTTGGGATGGAAAAGGAAGAGAATCCGGCTCTGGGCTGCCGGGCCATCCGTATCTGCCTGACCAGGCCGGAGATTTTCAAGACCCAGATAAGAGCGCTTTTCCGTGCGAGTATTTACGGAGAAATAGCAATTATGTATCCCATGATTACCGGTTTGAAGGAAATCCGCAGGATCCGGGAGCTTGTAGAAGAGGCAAAGCAGGAACTGGATGCCCGGGGAGAGACTTATGGGAATCCGGAACAGGGGATTATGATCGAGACCCCTGCCGCAGCCATTATCAGTGATCTTCTGGCCGGGGAAGTGGATTTTTTCAGCATCGGAACCAATGATCTGACCCAGTATCTGCTGGCTGTGGACCGTCAGAACAGTGCACTGGACGGATTTCGGGATACCTATCATCCCGCTGTGCTGCGGATGATTCATCTGGTGGTGGACAATGCCCATAAGGCAGGCATCCGGGCAGGTATCTGCGGAGAATTGGCGGCGGATCCGGCGCTGACCAGAGAATTTCTTGCCATGGGGGTGGATGAACTCTCCGTATCTCCGGGAAGGATCCTGCCTCTTCGCAGGATTATCCTGGAAACCGATGTTTCCGAATATAGGAAGACGCGGCAGAAGGAATGGCAGCCGCCTGTGTAAGGAAACGCAGGAGTGTCATAGGAGCAATTCGATTTGCCGTCAGGGGCCGGAAGAGGGAGACACCTTCCCGGCAGGAAGGAGTACAGGCGATGAATATTTGGCATGACATCAGCGAAGAGAGAATTTTCCCCACGGATTTCATTTCGGTAATCGAAATACCCAAGGGAAGCAACAAGAAATACGAACTGGACAAGGAGACAGGGATGCTGATCCTGGACAGGATCCTGTTTACGGCCACCCATTATCCCATGAATTACGGCTTTATTCCCAGAACTTACGGAGATGATCATGATCCCCTGGATGTTCTGGTGCTCTGTTCGGAAGCCATACAGCCCCTGACTCTGGTGCGCTGTTATCCCATTGGCGTCATGCGGATGGAGGACAGCGGCCTGGGAGACGAGAAGATCATCGCCATTCCCTACGGTGATCCTACCTACATGAAATATACCGATATTTCGGAACTGCCGAAACATATTTTCGAGGAACTGAAGCATTTCTTTTCCGTCTATAAATTTCTGGAGGGAAAGACCACTGTGGTCAACGAATTCGGCGGTGCCCAGGAAGCCGTGAAGGTTATTGAGGACTGTATTGAGAATTATAAGAAGAAATTTCTGCCGGAGGGGTAGCAGGAATAGAAGGGAGCTGCCTGCATTTGGGTGAAGTGTCCTGAATGCAGGCAGCTTCGGCAGTTCTTCTTCTGCACTACTTTTTGCGAAAACTTTCTATTTTACAGGAATGTTTTCTGGTCTTGGGATTGTAATTGATTCCCACCAGAAGAAGATTTCCGCCATATTCTTTTAATGCTTGTGGATAATCTTTGTTTTTAATCTGTGCAATTGCGCCATACTCTGTTCTGTCCCACTTTAATTCAATCAATAGCAGCGGCAGGGAGGAGGTTTTTCTGGGGAAGAACACCACATCTGCGTATCCGTGTCCTGACGGCAGTTCTTCAATTTTAAGAAATTCATCCAGGCAGCTGATATAAGACATTCGGATAACACTGCGGAGAGCCTGTTCATTATTGTAAAAAGTCGGTGCTGTTGCTGCCGTGTGTGCTTCATCCATCGCTGCCGCGACAGCCTCTTCATCCTTGTTCAGGGTGGCTTCCAACAGATGATCGGAATTGCGGATCAGCTTTGCGACTTCCGTATGTTTTCCGGTGGTTACCGCACGGATAAATTCTTCCCGGACTTCCTCATTGGGAATGTATACCATTCTGTTGTCTGCGTCGTAAGCCAGGTAGCCAAGATGAACCAGGAGTGTCAGGACATCGTCTCTGCATTTGAGTGTGGTCAAGTCATTCTGAAAGGTGCCTGCGTCTATTTTAACCCGCATTCCTCCAATCATCTGGACAATGGACTCCTTCAGACCGTCTTCATCCATTTCAATGTAAAGTTTGAGAGACTCATAGGTTTCTGACTGGGTCCAGTAGTTGCCGAATTCCTCATTTCTGACTGCTTCAATTACAGAGCTTGGGCTGTATACGGACTTTACCCGTCTGAAAGAATAGCCATCGTACCATCTTCGGGCTTCTTCAAAATCCATGCCGTATCTGCCGCAAAGCATCTGAACTTCGCTCTCTGTGAAACCCACATATTCCGCAAGACGCTTTGGGGCGAGCATGGTATATTCCCGGAAATCTGTCATTGCCGACTGTGTGCCGTATTTTTTGATAGGCAAAATTCCCGTTATATAAGCAGCGTCAAATATTACATCTGTCCAACTGCTCTTGAAGAGGCTCCGCAGGAAAAAAATATATTCTTTCTGTACTGTAATATCGTCTTTTGCTTCACGTATAAGCGCATCCCACTCGTCGATGATCATGATAAATTTCTGACCTGTGGATTTGGCAGTGCAAACAAGGGTTTCAGCCAGGTCAGCTCCTTTCGGTACTCCGGGGAATGTTTCCGCGATTTCTTCCGTGACTGCCTGGTTGATGTCACGCACCACATTCCTTATGTCGGAAGCCCGGGAAGTGAACAGTGTAATATCCAGATAGATTACATTGTAATGATTCAGGTATTTTTCAAAAGAAGTATCCCCGTTAATTTCCGTTCCCTGGAACAGTTCTCGGGAGTCACAGCTTTTATCATAATATGCACACAGCATTTTCGCTGCAAACGATTTGCCGAACCGCCTTGGTCTGCTTACACAAATCAGTTTATCAGCTGTACCGAGAACATTATTAAGGAAGGAGATCAGGCCGGTTTTGTCGATATAGATTCCTTTTCTGATTGCAGCAAAACCGGCATTGCCGATATTCAAATAATTTCCCATCTTTTCAGCAACCTCCTGAATGATTTCAAAGACAGCAGCGCTTTCTGCTGCCTGCCTTATCTTTTTACCTTATCCTATGGCATGTCCCCGGGAGAGACGATAATATTATCCGCCATGGTAAACACGCCGGCGGAGCCTCTGTAACAGCACCATTGAGGCATTTTCGCATATCTGTGCGCCACAAACCGGAAAGCGCCGATTACGTCCCGGACGGGAAGAGAGAAATCCTGTACGGCGATTTCCCGGGCGCAGGGTTTACAGGGAATTTCCAGTCTGGCAGTGAGGGTCATATGCTCCGGGTCAGGCCCGGTGTAAAGCTCCAGAAATTCCGGATAAATAACGCCCACGCGGTGATGGGAGAGGAAGCCCACGGTGATCTGCTCTACGGGCATAGGCGCCGGAAGCTGTCCGCAGATTTCCAGATTCCCCAGGGTGCCCCGCCACCTGCCGTCCAGATAGTCCAGGGAACCCCGGACAGGCTCCAGAAGATCCGCAATGCCATTTCCCCGGAACACGGGACGGGGATCAAAACGCGTTTCGCTTGTAAGACGAATCCCAGGAACGGAAAAACGGTATTTCGATGATATTATTTCGCTGCATCGTCCATCCGGAAGAAACAGACCGGCGGTGATGTCTGTGTCGGACTGTACGGTGAGAGGCTCGGTATAGCAGGGCGAATCCTTTGCGGGCTGTGTGCCGTCCAAAGTATAGCGGATTTCACCGGACTCCGGGGCATGGATGCGGATTTGCTGCACGGAGCCTGCCGGGAAGACGCAGGATTTCGGCTCCATAACAGGCGCCATGGGAGGTACCTGGAAGGCGCCGGCTGTTTTGCAGTGGGGAATGCTGTCTGCCCCGCCCTGGAAGGACGGTTCCGGGACCTGGCCTGCCAGGTATTCCTGTGAAAATATGGTCTGTTTGTCTGCGGCTACGCCCAGGCGGAGGCTGATTTTTCCCTCTTCCGGACAAAGGACCACACCCTCTGTGTCCGCCCGGAGGATTCTGCCTGTTTCCACCGTAAAACCGAAAGAAAATCCCCGGTATTCCATGGAAATCTCTTTTCCGTCGTTTTCCAGGGAACGAAAGACCGGAAGGGTATCAAAGCACAGGCGGTAATCCCCCTCCAACAGAACGCGGTCAGGATGCATGGTAAAGCAGGCCAGCCGTGCGCCGGACTTTTCTTCGGAGAGAACTGCCTGGGCGGTAAGCTCGTCCAGAGCCTGATAAACGATTTTTCCCAGAGGCTCCTGTCCGTTTTCATCTGTCAGCCGGATAAAGGGCCTCTGACCGGTCCATCTTTGGTCAATCCAGATTTGGGGATACAATACGGGAAGAGCGTCGAAATTGCTCTTGGCATTGTCCATGGGGGCATTCAGATATCTGGAGGGATACTCCTGACGGTACAGGAAGAAATCCCGGATGCGCAGATGGCCTTCCTCCCCCAAAAAGCCCAGGCGGTAATTGCTGCAGGCGTACCACTGGGCGGAAAGATTCCGCTCCGTATCCCAGTCCCCGGAAGCCTGGAAGGTCATGGGCGGAGTCAGGCGGTAGGCGCGTTTAAACCAGGCGCTGCTGTCCGCCATGGTTTCAATGCGGACTTTTCCTTCCTGCCGGAGTTTTTTCAGATGCTTTAACTGGGGTTCCATGCCCGGTTTGATGTTTTCCCAGAGAAAATTGTTTTCCTGCCCCACATGGGCATAGCCTACCCCCAGGGAATCTTCCTCCGTGAGGCATCCGAAAAACCAGGAAATCCATTTCTCGTTTCTGCCGATAAGCCAGGAGGGTTCCAAAGTGTAGACACCCTGAAGGCCGGAGCGCACATCCTGCTCGAAGTTGTAGATGGGGTCAGGGCCAAGCAGCCGGAACATGGGTATGTCAAGCTGCCCGTCGGGAGTATTGGCGGGCATGTTTTCGTTGCGGCGGCTCGGGTAATAGATGCCGTTGGGGAAACCGCCCCATAGCGTGAAACCGTCAGTTCCCATCTGATCCCGGCAGATGGCGCTTCCCACGATACCGTACTTTTCAGCAGCATGGGATATGGTCACCGTATCCAAAACCCAGGAACCGATGGTTTTGGGATAGAAGCCGAATACCTGTTTAAAGTCGTCCATGTAGGCGTCCACCAGTTTCCGCCTCTCTTCCGGGGTGTAACCGATGCAGTAGGCGCTGTTCACCCGCTCGTCGAATTCCTCCGTCCATGCCCCGCGGAAGGTTACGCCCGCCTTTTGGCACAGCGGCTGGGTGATTTCCCACCAGGCGGAGATTTCGTCGCCTTCACCGGTATGGTTTTTCAGCAGCTCCTGGTAACGCGGCTCCATGAGAGTATCGTATTTCAGGGCGTAAGTTGCCGGGAAACCATACTGGCGGATCAAAATGATCTGGTTTCGGACAGTTTCAAAATCGTCCTGGATGAAGATGCTGGGCTCTACATGGGACATGCGGATAAAGTTATAAATGTTCACGATGACTGTTTTTTTCATGTTTTTTCTCCTGGTTCTTTAGAAAGCAATTTTCCTGTTTCCATTTTTTCCTGTTTCCGCCCTGATGAGGCTGATTTTCGTATGATTCCAGTATATGTCATTTTGGGAAAAAAAGCAATTTTCTCATGGGGATTCCCTTATTTTTTGCTATAATCAATAGAAATCAGACGATATAGTCCGGTTCAGAAAGGAAGATCAGTAAATATGACCAAAGTAATTCTTGACATTCCGATTGGAGAAACATTGAAAGCATTTCGAAAACGTGCAGGTTATACCCAGGTGGATGTGGTACGGAAGGCAAATTTATATGGAAGCAGGATGTCTGAATCAACCTATTCAAAAATCGAACAGGGAAACCGCAACATTTTTGCTTCTGACCTTGTGATACTGAAATTGGTGCTTGGTTTTTCTTATGACGATATTTTCGGCAGGTATGAGAACATGATTTTAAATGATAAGCTTTAACAGTTCAGACAGCCTCTCTCGCGAAGTCAAAATTGCGCTCTGTGCAATTTGCGCTCTGTGCAATTTTGCGAGAAGCTTTAGACGGAAAGTATCCTTGATATTTTGGGGAAAGCGGATTATAATCGAAATATGAAAAGCACGCTTTACATACAGCACGGCTTTTCCCGGACGGACAAAAGCGGGAAGGATGCCGGAAGCGGGCAGCCCGGGATGAGAGAGGAGGGCAGCCATGAAGAACCGCCTGGAAGAAATTCGAAAAAACTGCGGTATGAATCAGGAAGAACTGGCGGATGTACTGGAGGTCTCCAGGCAGACCTGCCGACAAAAAAGCAACGATAAACAGACTGTGAGGAGAAATACATGAAATTTATAATCGAACACTTATCCAAGCATTTTGAGAAAAAGGAGGTCCTGCGGGACATCACCTTCACCTTTGAAGAGGGCAAAATTTACGGCCTTCTGGGCAGGAACGGCGCAGGCAAAACCACCCTGTTCAACTGCCTCAACCGGGATATCCGGGCAGACGGGGGAGCCTTCTTTCTGGAGACAGAGACGGGCAGGCGGGAGATTACGCCCCAGGATATCGGCTATGTCCTTTCCACGCCAACGGTGCCGGAATTCCTCACCGGAAGGGAATTTCTGAAATTTTTCCTGGACATAAACGAGAAGACCATCGGGGCTGCCAGACCCCTGGACGAATATTTTGACTACATGAGCATTGCCCCGGAGGACCGGGACAAACTGCTGAAGGATTATTCCCACGGCATGAAAAACAAGATGCAGATGTTGGTGAACATTATCGCCCGGCCCAATCTGCTGCTTCTGGACGAACCTCTGACCTCCCTGGATGTGGTGGTGGCGGAGGAGATGAAGCAGCTGCTCCGCTCCCTGAAAAGCGGCCGCATTATCCTGTTTTCCACCCATATCATGGACCTGGCCCTGGATTTGTGCGACGAAATTGTCCTCCTGAATCACGGGGAACTGGAAGTGGTGGAAAAGCAGCATCTGGATGCGGGAGAGTTCCGGGACAAGATTATCGCCGCGCTTCGGGAGGAAGATCATGATTAAAACATTCAAAATATCCTTTTCCCTGAAAAATACCTATCGTGTGAACGGCATTTTACATTCCCTGAAGCAGATTCCACTGGTGAAAAAACTGCTGCCGGATGCGCTCTACGGGGTCTGGGGACTGAAAATATTTGCCAATGTCCTGGCGGTTTTGTGGGAGCTGTGTACCATATTTCTGGGGAAATTTCTGTATCTTCTGCTGATGGTTTCAGGACCCGGGATACTGTATGAGGGCCTGGATACAGGGGCGGTGTTTCTGCACATTCTGCTGCCGCTGACCCTGATCGGCAGCTATGCAAACACGGCGCTGTTCAACCCTTCCAGGGACAAATATTATGCCATGATACTCATGCGGATGGACGCCGGAGAGTATACAATTGCGAACTATACCTATTCCATCCTGAAAGTCGCCGTTGGTTTTCTGCCCCTTATGGTGGGATTCGGTTTACTGGCAGGGCTTCCGCTGTGGCTGTGCCTGCTGCTTCCCCTTTCCGTCTGCGGCTGCAAGCTGACGGCAGCGGCGTGCTCTCTCCTGGATTATGAGCGCAGCGGCAGGGTTTACAATGAAAACAAACTGGGAAAGGCGGGATGGGTTTGCGTGGCGCTGCTGTTGGGCATAGCCTATGGACTGCCGGCCCTGGGAATTCTGCTTCCAGAAGCGGTTTCCGTTTCGCTGCTGCTTGCCGCCATTCCCCTGGGGCTTCTGTCCGCAGGCAAAATTTATTCCTTCAGGGAGTACAGGGAAATCAATCAGCAGCTTTTGGCTGATTCCCTGCACCAGATGGACAGCGTAAAACAGAATGCCAAGACAGTCAGCGAGAAAAAGATTTCCACAGACACCACCATTTCCAGTGACAGAAAAGGCTTTGAGTACCTGAACGAACTGTTTATCAAAAGGCACCGGAAAATTCTCTGGAATTCCGCGGAAAAGATAGCCTCTGTCTGCACCTTTCTGGTCTGCGGAACCATACTGTTTCTGTATCTGAAACCGGAACTGAAACCCGTAGTCAATGAACTGGTGCTGACATGGCTGCCTTATTTTGCCTTTATCATGTATGCCATTAACCGGGGAACCGGTTTTACCCAGGCCCTGTTCATGAACTGTGACCACAGCCTGCTGACCTATTCTTTTTACAAACAGCCCGGATTTGTGCTGAAGCTGTTTCGGATACGTCTGCGGGAGATTATAAAAATCAACGCGGTTCCGGCTTTGGTGATGGGAGTGGGCCTGGCTTTGCTTCTTTTCGTTTCGGGAGGGACGCCCCAGCCGCTGAATTACTCCGTCCTGGTGGTATCGGTCCTGTGCATGAGTGTTTTCTTTTCCATTCATTACCTGACGATTTATTATCTGCTGCAGCCCTATACGGCAGGAACGCAGATGAAAGGGGGAACCTACCGTCTGGTTTCCATACTGACTTACCTGGGCTGCTATTACCTGATGCAGATCCGCATGCAGACCCTGGTTTTCGGGGTGATGACCATTGTTTTCTGTGTGCTGTACAGCATTCTGGCCTGTATTCTGGTGTATAAACTGGCGCCGAAGACCTTCCGGCTGCGGGCGTAGGGAGAAGCTTTTATCAGGCGAGACATGTGGTTCATAAATGGGGATGCAGAGAAGGAGATACATAATCATATGAACTGGATAGAGTATATGGTATCCATAACGGAAATCTTAGGGACAGTGGCATTTTCCGTCTCCGGCGCCATGACGGCAATCCGGAAGAAAATGGATATTCTGGGTGTGGTGGTCCTGGGGGTGGTGACGGCAGTGGGCGGCGGCATTATACGGGATCTGCTTCTGGGCATCACGCCGCCGGCTGCGTTTCAGAACCCTGTCTACGTGGCCTGGGCCACCGTTACGGCGCTGCTGGCATTTGTCCTGGCCCGCCATACCTGGTCAGAGAAGAACCGCCACCTGTTTGAACTGCTTCTCAACCTGGTGGATTCCCTGGGACTGGGGCTGTTTGCGGTTATCGGCGTGAGGACAGCCATAGACTGCGGATATGGGGAAAACGGATTCCTGTCCATTTTTGTGGGCGTGCTTACCGGTGTGGGCGGCGGCATGCTGCGGGATACCATGGCCGGGGAGGTGCCGAAGATTTTTCGGAAACGAATCTATGCCCTGGCGGCTCTGGCGGGAGCCATGGTGTATTATTATACCGCAGACAGGGTCATCAGCTCTGTCGGCGCATTGTGGGCAGCGGCATTCCTGGTGGTGGTGATACGCGTTCTGGCAGCGCATTTTGAGTGGGATCTGCCGAGGGTGAAGTAAGAGGGCAGTATGCGTAGAACACCTTGAATTAAAAGAAGCCAGAGAAGACCGGGTTCCCGATTCGGTGTTCTTTCTGTTGGACGAGGACAGGGACAGACTTCTTGGCGCTGTAAATATCCGTCATTATCTGAATGACTCTCTGCTGAAAGAAGGCGGGCATATCGGAGACGGAATCAGGCCCAGTGAAAGAAGGAAGGGCTATGCCACGGAGATGATTCGTCTGGCGCTGACGGAATGTAAGAAACTGGGGATAAAGAAGGTGCTGATGACCTGCGATAAGGACAATATCGGCTCTGCCAGATCCATTATAAAAAACGGCGGCATCCTGGAAAACGAGTTCGTGAATTCGGAGGGCAATGTAGAACAAAGATATTGGATTTCCCTTTGATGGGGATAAATTCCGGCTTTTCGACAGAAAATAGGTAACAGTTCAGCGCCCTGTCTGAACTGTTATGAAAATATGCCGGTATGGCAGTGCCGTACCCGGCAGCGGAAAGTCCGGTTAAAAAATGTCAATCGCTCATTTATACTCACGCTCAATAACATTTGCCGCTTCTGCACGGACGCAGTCCTTTCGCGGCCGGAAATTCTCTGCCCATATCCGGGTGCCGGGCGGAGCAGACGCGGAACTATAATAGGGGGTAACTATGTGCACAGCAGCAACTTATCAGACGAAAGATTTCTATTTTGGACGAACCCTGGATAATGAAATTTCCTATGGGGAGGAAATCGTAGTGACGCCCCGGAGATTCCGGTTTTCTTTTCGGGATATGGGCGCCCTTGATCAACATTATGCCATGATCGGCACGGCCCATGTGGCGGAGGGCGCTCCGCTGTATTATGATGCCGTGAACGAGAAGGGCCTGGGAATGGCGGGACTGAATTTTCCGGGAAACGCCGTATACCGGAAGGCGGCAGAGGGCAGGGACAATGTGGCAACCTTTGAATTCATTCCCTGGATTCTGGGCCGGTGCGGCACGGTCAGGGAAGCCGGGGCATTACTGGAAAGAATCAATCTCACGGATACGCCCTTCAGCGACACGCTTCCCGCCGCAGGTCTGCACTGGATCATTGCCGGAAAGGACGGCTGCCTGACAGTGGAGTCCCTGGAGACCGGGCTTCAGATATACGACAATCCTGTAGGCATCCTTACCAACAATCCGCCCTTTGCATTCCAGATGTTTCAGCTGAACAATTACATGCATGTATCGCCGGAGGATCCTGAAAATCTTTTTTCAGGGCAGCTGCCGCTTGGCGTCTATTGCAAGGGAATGGGCGCCCTGGGGCTTCCGGGAGACCTTTCTTCCCAGTCCCGTTTTGTCCGGGCTGCGTTTACGAAGCTGAACTCCGTGTCCGGGACTTCGGAAGCGGAGAGCGTGAGCCAGTTTTTCCACATCCTGGGCAGCGTGGAGCAGCAGAGGGGCTGCTGCCATGTGGGGGAGGATAAATACGAAATAACGATTTACACTTCCTGCTGTAACGCAGACAAGGGAGTCTATTACTATACAACGTACGAAAACAGCCGGATTACCGCAGTGGACATGCATCGGGAGGAACTGGACGCAGAAAGCATCATCAGGTATCCCATGCTCCGGGAACTCCAGATTAAACTGCAGAATAGGTGAAGAAGGAACCGGGTGAAAAATCTGCCCAGAGAAAACAGGGCCTGCCCAAAACCATGGTATGTGTAAAAGGTATATGTAACAGAAAAACAGAGAGGAAACAGTGCAGTGATTTTAAGTGTCAGCCGCAGAACCGACATCCCCAATTATTATTCCGAATGGTTTTTCAATCGAATCAGGGAGGGGTATCTGTATGTACGCAATCCCATAAATCCGCATCAGGTCAGTAAAATTATGCTGTCCCCGGAACTTGTGGACTGCATTGTCTTTTGGACGAAAAATCCGGAACCGATGCTGGCAAGGCTGGACGAACTGGATGCCTATCAATATTATTTTCAGTTTACGCTTACCGGCTTTGGCCGTGACATGGAATGCAATGTTCCCCACAAGAAGAAAACCATGATTCCGATCTTTCAAACATTGTCGGATAAAATCGGTAAGGATAGGGTGGTCTGGAGATATGATCCCATTATTTTTACAAAGAAATACAGCCCTGAATACCATATAAAAGCGTTTTCGCAGATTGCAGAAGAATTGCACGGGTACACATCCAAATGCGTTATCAGTTTTGTGGATATCTATACCAAGACGAAGAAAGCCATGAAGGCCCTGGATTCTTTTTTCCTGCCGGAAACTGCCTTAACCGCATTTGCCGCGGAAATTGCTTCCATTGCAGCCAGGCATGAGATGAAAGTTGCCACATGCGCAGAAACGGTGGATTTGTCTGCCTGCGGAATCGAACATAATTCCTGCATTGACAGGGAACTGATTGAGAAAATCATCGGGTATAAAATTCGTGCAGAGAAAGACAAAAATCAAAGAAAAGAGTGCGGCTGCGTTGAAAGTATTGAGGTAGGTACATACAATACCTGTAAAAACGGATGTCAATATTGCTATGCAAACTACAGTCAGGAAAGTGCAGCGCAAAACGGTAAGCGATATGATGTGAATTCTCCTATTTTGTGCGGAACAGTTACAGAAAAGGATAAAGTCACGGAGAGAAGGGTAAAGTCATTGAAGGAAGAGCAGGAAGCCTTTTCCCCCAATTTAACAAAAAGAAAGGTTAAATAATCAGATATGGAACATTTTTTCTTAGCTCTGCAACCCACTATTGAGAACGCTGTACGGCACGCTATGGAGAAGATTCGCCGGGAAATTGGGAAGGAGCACATCTACAGTGCGGCCCTGGTCACAGACAGCGACTGTATTACCCTCTTCCTGGCAGTGAACACAGAGGAATCCCTGGCAAAGCGGGACAAGAAGGATCGGACACCGAAACGTCTGGCGGAATTGCGGAAGTACTGGCCCAAGGAGTTTGTGGATCAGGTGGCGGACGGTTCCTTCAGTCTGAACCGCTATATTCCAGACGAGTGGGGTTACTCTGATGGGACTGACAGCGAACTAAATCAGGTCAGCCAACAGCTCTGCAACCAGGAGGAAACCTTATCCGATACAGATGAAGATACCTATGAGGAAGTCCATGAGAGATTCCAGGAACTGCTCTTGGAGACGGCAGCCTGTGTTTTCGAGAGGCTGCGGGCAGAGGGGGTCTTTGGCCCGGAGATTGTCTGCTTTATCTCCATGTCCGACGATGATCGGACGCCGGAAATCGAGGACGTCTCCGTCCGGAGGCTCAACACTCCGGAACAGTATGAGCAGTTTCAGACTTGGGTAAGAACTTTTAACGGATAAGCAACAGGGCTGCCATACAGTTGTAATTATGCGCCCCGGGTGACTATTTGGGAAACGGAAACCTTCTGACCCATTCCACCACATCTTTCCCCAGTATATCCTCTTTTCGTCTGAAAGTCTATACTTTGCGGTATCTGTATGAAAGAAGATTTTAAAGAATTCCGTGAAATGCGCCATGTTACGTCAGGCAGAGAAACCGTAAATGCATGAACAATAACGCGCAAAAACAGAAACACAAATAGGGAACTTTATGCCCTTGATTCTCGTCTGCAAAAGCGTTACAATAGAGATCAGTTCTAAAGACAATGTATACAGGAGGATCTTCATTATGTACGAAATGAAACCGGAATATTACACAGGCATTGAAGCCATTGACCAGGAACATGGAAAACTGTTCTCCCTGGCCGGGGAAACCCACGAGCTGTTAAATGACAATCTTCTGGTTGACAAAACAGAGAAACTTAACAGCCTGATTTCCGAACTGATTGATTATACCAGAATACATTTTTCCCACGAGGAGGCCTATCTGGAGCAGATTCACTATGACCGTATTGCGGAACATGCTGCCCTGCACCGTAGCTTTGAAGAAAGCCTGATGCAGTTTGATCTGGATGATATGGGAGAGGACGGAGAAAGCCAGAATGCATTTGTGGAAGATCTTCTTGGTTTCCTTATCACCTGGCTGATCAATCACATCCAGAGGACAGACATGCAGTATGTAAGTCATAAAGGCTAATCTGATACAAAAATCTGAAAAAAGAGTTGTAAAACCACTGAAATGGTGGTAAAATAAACAGGAATTTGACAGGAAAGGCGGTGAGACGTATGAAACGATATGAAGTGCTTCTGGATAAGGAATTATTTCACGGCAGTGATATTGTACGCAGCTTCGGTTACAAAGCAGCGGTTTCAGGGGACAACTATGCCCTTTTTCAGGAAACGGATTGTTTTGTGCGCTGCTCATCGTGGGACGGGACAAGTGGAAGCATGACGGTTGTGTGATAAAATATATGTGAAACAGCATATACTGTCATGGCTCGGATGATAACCGGAAACCAGTACCCTGCGCGGACAAAAACAGTCTGTGCAGGGTATTTTTATGCCCTGAAATAAGCAGCAGAATAAAAGCCGCCCATTCACCGAAAAAATCAAATGCTGCGGCGGCAGAAAGAGAGGAAAAATGGTTCGTAAATATATTGCGACGGCTGGTATGGCCGTACAGGAAAAAACCGGAGGCGGTATTCTGTATCTGCTGCCGGATATCGTGATGAAGGTCATCTACCTGGTTCCGCTGATGTTTATCTGGAAAACCCTTACGGAGAGCGGGTACCAGGCGGAAATGTCCGTATCACAGCTTTTAAGCTACACCTATGTCAATGCCTTGCTGACGGATATGATGACTGTAAATACATATCTGACAGCATGGAATTACGATACAAGAAGCGCGGAGATGTTTACCCGCCCCCTGCCTGTGTTCGGGCAGGTAATTTCAAGGACTCTGGGAAAGTGGGGGCCCATGCTGCTCCTGTTTTCGCTGCCTATGTTTCTGGCGGCTCCCCTTATGGGGATCAGAATACTGCCCGGCACGCTGTGGGCGATTCCGTCTCTGGTCCTTAGCGTGTCCCTTGGCTTTGCCTTTGAGTTTGTGTTTTTCTGCGTCACCATCAGACTGCGCAATGTCTCCTGGCCTGTCTATGTGATCAGGAAGGCGGTGGTATCCTTTTTCTCGGGTACGGTGATTCCCTTTCAAATACTGCCCTTTGGACTGGAGCGTTGGATCCGCTATCAGCCCTTCGGCAGCATGGGCGGGGCATTTCTGTCCTTGTATGTGGGAAGCGCAAAGGCCTGGGAGGTGATCCCGGTACAGATATTCTGGAACCTTGTGATGTGGGCCTGGGCGGTGGTGTGGTTCCGCAGGTCCAGAGAAAGGATGGTGAGTTTCGGTGGATAATGAGAAAAACAAAGCAGTTGGGGAAAACGGCGCAGTGAGAAACAAAACCCTTCACAAAGGGAGGGCGCTGCGGGGAATCAGGCGCTATTTTCAGCTGTTGGGAATCTATGCCCGGATGGATTTGGCCTCCCTGATGCGGGACGGAAAATTTATGGCCATTGTGATTACCGCTGATATGGTCTCCAACATATCCTCCATTTCCGGCATTTTTCTGCTGGCATGGAAATTCGGCGGTATCGGCGGCATGGATAAATTTGAGGTGCTGTTCATGCTGGCTTACGGCAATATCGTGATGGGCTTCCTCAATATGATGGGGGGCTGCAATGCCCTGTTTCCAAGCAGAATCATCGGCAGGGGACAGTGGGAGCACATGTTTATCATGCCTCTGTCTTATGGGGTGCAGCTGACAGTGGGGATTTTTCCCTTTACCGGTTCCGGCAGCTTCCTGTCGGGCATGGCCATGCTGTGGGTGGCAGTACGGCAAATGGAGACGGTTCTTCCCTGGTGGTGGCCCGGGGCGCTTCTGCTGCAGCTGCTGATCAGCATGGTAATCGTGGCCGCCTCCTCCTACCTGTTCGCAAGCCTTACGTTCTATGCGCCGGTACAGTGCGAGGAGATCTGCAGCACCGTGGTTTACAGCATGGGCCATGCCATGACATTTCCCCTGTCCGGCATGCCGCTGTACATCCGGTATCCCCTGCTGACGATTTTCCCTGCAGGGCTGACGGCCTGGTTTCCCACGGTGATTTTACTGGGAAAGGCAAATACATTGGAAGCATGTTATCCGGCGGTATTCGCACTGCTGCTGTCGCTGTGCGCCGCTTATTTTTTCAGGAAAGGATTTCGATATTATGTCAAAAAAGGAATTAACAGATATGTTTCAGGGGGCCATCGCTCCTAAGGATATTGCAGTCAGAATGGAGTCCGTGAGCAAGACATTCACCAGATGGCAGAGGAGAGATAATATTACGCAAAAGGAAAGGGTATCCGGACAGGAACAAGGCCCGAAAAAGGAAAATGCAAGAGAAAATGTAATGGAAGGAACAGGCGCTTCTGGGAAAGAACGTATGTTCTCGAAAGAGAAACGCAAAAGAATTTTCAGACAGGAGAAGACTACCGTGACTGCCCTGGACAATGTCTCTTTTCAGATCGGCCGGGGCGAATTTGTGGCCTACGCAGGGCCAAACGGAGCCGGCAAAAGCACCACCATGAAGCTGCTGTCCGGCATGCTTCAGCCCACATCCGGAGACCTATCCGTACTGGGCATGTCGCCGGAGAAGGAGCGGATCGCTCTGATGAAAAAACTGGGTGTGCTGTTCGGCAATCGGACGGAGCTTTGGTGGGACCATCCTGTGATACAGAGTTTTGCGTGGAAAAAGGTGGTTTGGGACATCCCGGATGAGGTGTACAGGCGCAACCTGGACATGGTCACGGAGCTTCTGGATATGGGGGAAATCCGAAACACCTTTGCCAGGGAACTGTCCCTGGGGCAGCGGATGCGGGCGGATCTGGCCATGATGCTGCTGCATTCGCCGGAGCTGATTCTGTTGGATGAGCCTACCCTGGGACTGGATGTGGTGGCAAAACGCCAGATGATAGAATTCCTGAAACGGATAAACCGGGAAGAAGGCGTGACGATTCTGGTAACCAGTCATGACATGGATGATCTGGAGGAGATGGCCCGGAGAATCCTGATGATTTCGGACGGAAAGCTTGCCTTTGACGGCAGCTTCGACGGACTGCGGGATATCACAGGCAATCTGACACATTTTACCGTCACCACAGACGGCAGGATGCCGGAACTGGAGGGCTGCAGGCTTCTGGGCGGGAAACATGGGGTGTTTGAATTTGAAGTGGACCTGTCCGGCCTGTCCATGAAAACCCTGTTGGGAATGCTGTCCCGGGCGGAGGGTATTCTGGATGTGGAAATCAGGAAGGCGCCCATCGAGCAGGTGATCGCCCAGTTGTATCAGGCCTGGAAGAAGGCATAGGATACTGCCGGTATCCCGCTGCCAGGGAAGACCTGCATGGAATGTCCGGCGTTATAACCCTTCAGACAGAGTACTGAACGGTTACCCGGCGTTCCAGACAGGATTTCGAGACTGAATTTTTTTCCCTTGACAAAGCAAGTCTGATTTGCTATGATCCTGAGTTTGACACCTGAAACAGCAAAAAAGTCCCAGAGGCCTTGAATTTACT
>CAJUGL010000048.1 GCA_910586515.1 uncultured Acetatifactor sp. | reverse complement strand
TAAAGATCAGATTGAGAAGAATGGGACAGAAGAAAGCTCCTTTTTATAGAATCATCGTGGCTGATTCCCGTTCTCCCAGAGACGGAAGATTTATCGAGGAGATCGGCACCTATGATCCCAGCACAGAACCCAGCACATTCAAGATCGACGAGGAGCTGGCGAAAAAGTGGCTGGCCAACGGAGCACAGCCCACTGAGGTAGTAGGCAAGCTGTTCAAGATAGCCGGAATTGAGAAATAATTCAGATCCCGGGGAGGTGGCTTATGAAGGAATTGGTGGAAGTTATCGCAAAGGCGCTTGTAGATAACCCGGAGGAAGTCGTGGTGACAGAGAAGGAGGAGAGCAGGAACACGGTTCTCGAACTTCATGTGGCGGCATCCGACATGGGCAAGGTCATCGGCAAGCAGGGCCGGATCGCGAAAGCAATCCGCTCAATGGTGAAAGCGGCGGCATCCAGGGAAAAGAAGAACGTGGATGTGGAGATTGTATAGAGAGCCAACGCGGAAAGGGGGGAACTTGTGCCGACAGTTCCTCCCTGATTTCGTCTTGCCGCAGATGTGACAGTCCCGACAGGGCGCATTTTGACTTTGCGGGAGGGGCTGTCTGAACTGCTGCCGCAGATTCATGGTTCAGTCCTGTTTCGGACAGGGAAACAGGGCAGGAGTAGGGGAGAGGTTTATGGAGGATTTTTTTCAGGTGGGGATTATCACCTCCACCCACGGCCTGCGCGGCGAGGTGAAGGTATATCCTACAACGGATGACGTCAGGCGTTTCCGGCGGCTTAAAGAAGTGATTCCGGGAGCCGTCCGGGACTCGGAAGAGGCGGGACACGTGCCCAGGAAGCCCGGTGAAACGCTGGAGATAGAAGAGGTGAAATTTTTTAAGCAGCTGGTCATTCTGAAGTTTAAGGGGATTGACACTATTGAGGAGGCCCAGCACTATCGGAAGTGTCCGCTGCTGGTGCCCAGAAGCAATGCGGTGAGGCTGGCCAGAGACGAATATTTCGTGGCAGACCTGATGGGGCTGGAAGTGCGGGATGAGGCAGGCGCAAGGCTTGGGGTTCTGCGCGAGGTGATGGAGACTGGGGCAAACGACGTCTATATCATTGATCTGGATGACGGCAGAGAGCTGCTTCTGCCCGCCATCAGGCAGTGTGTGCTGGAGGTGGATGTGGAGGCGGGATTTGTCAGGATTCATATTCTGGAGGGATTGCTGTGAGATTTCATGTTCTGACCCTGTTTCCGGAGATGATAGAGGCCGGTCTCGGCTCAGGCATCATCGGCAGAGCTCTGGAAGGCGGGATTATCTCTCTGCACACGGTAAACATCCGGCAATATACCGCGGAACGCCACGGGAAAGTGGATGATTATCCCTACGGGGGAGGAGCGGGAATGCTGATGCAGGCGCAGCCTGTCTATGATGCCCACAGGGCGGCGGCAGGCGGAAGGAAGGTCCGGACTGTGTATGTGACGCCTCAGGGGAGTCCTTTTACGCAGAAAAAAGCCGCGGAGTTTGCCCGGGAGGAGGAACTGGTCATCCTCTGCGGTCATTACGAGGGGATTGACGAACGTGTGCTGGAGGAAATCGTCACCGATTACGTATCCATAGGCGATTATGTGCTTACCGGAGGAGAACTTCCCGCCATGGTGATGATCGATGCCATTGCCAGGCTGGTCCCCGGCGTATTGGGAAACGGCTCTTCCGCGGAAGAGGAGAGTTTTTTCAATGATCTGCTGGAATATCCTCAGTATTCCCGGCCGGAGGTATGGCGGGAGAAAAGGGTTCCTGAGGTGCTCTTATCGGGAAATCACAGCCGCATAGCTGCCTGGCGGCTGGAGCGGGCAAGGGAGAGAACGGCCCTGAGACGTCCGGATCTGTACGCCAGGTATGAGGCGAAACAGGCGGTGCGGGAGCGGTTATCCGGGGACAAGCGCAATAATATTCACATGATGGAGAGTCTGGCCAGGGGGCGGGGAGAAATCCTGTATACCGATATCTGGGCTGGAGGAGAGGACATTCTGCTGTATGACGAAAAGTGCGGAACCGCCATGATGACGGCGGGAGACGGAGAATCCGGCAGGAGGCTGTCCGGCATACTGCCCGAGGAGGCGGAGCGGGTTCTGATTACCCAGCCTTTTCTGGAGGAGCTTTTGGCGGAGAGGCATTACCGGCCGGCTCAGCGCTGCAGACAGGTGCTGTACACAATGCGGAATACCCTGCCGGTGAGACATAAGGATATCCGAAGGCTGACAGCGGATAGTCTGAAGGATGTGTGCTGCGGGGGCGGCCCTGGGGCGGAGGACTATGTGCGGGGGCGGATTGAGGCCGGGGACATGTACGGCGCCTTTGCGGAGGGAAAACTGGTGGGCTTTGGGGGGATTCATTCCGACGGCAGGATGGGGATGCTCTATGTGGAGCCGGATTACCGCAGGCAGGGGATAGGCTCTGCTCTGGAGTCCTATATGGTCAACCGCATGTTGGAGCGGGGGTGGACGCCCTACGGTCATATTCGGGAGGATAACCGGGCCGCCCTGTCTCTTCAGGAGAAGCTGGGGCTGTACAGCGCCGCAAAAACTTTCTGCTGGATGGAAAAAAATACTTGCAAACAGGCCGATGATATGCTAAGATTTTAATGTTATGGATAAAAGATGGTCCTCTGTTGCCGGGAGACGGCTTCAAGAACATCCAGATGATGAAGGAGGCTCATGATGAGTGATATTATTAGAGAAATCGAAGCGGAGCAGCTGAAAACCAAGGTTGATCAGTTTGACGTAGGAGATACCGTAAAGGTATACGGCCGAATCAAAGAGGGTAACCGCGAGAGAGTTCAGGTGTTTGAGGGTATTGTGATGAAGCGGCAGGGCGGAAGCAGCCGTGAGACATTCACAGTCAGGAAGACATCTAATGGCATTGGTGTCGAGAAGACTTGGCCGGTACATTCTCCCAATGTAGAGAAGATTGAGGTAGTCAGAAGAGGTAAGGTAAGACGCGCTAAGCTGAACTACTTAAGGGGCCGCGTCGGCAAGAAGGCGAAGGTAAAAGAGGCCGTAAGATAAGCAGGCAAAAGGGCAATTACTTGTGTAGTTGTCCTTTTCTGTATGCACAGGCCCGTGCAGGGGAAATATGCCGCCCGGGCCGCGCGGCGCAAGAGGTAAAACGGTGGCAAAAAACAAAGGGTTAAGCTTTTACAAGAGGAAGAAAAAGATCAGCTCCGCTCATGTGAGAGAAGTGTTCAGCTGGCTGTTCGGCATTTTGACCGCCATTTTTATCGCCATTGTACTCAATGTATTTCTGGGGATGACTACCAGTGTGGTAGGGGTATCTATGGAGCCTACCCTGTATAACGGGCAGAGGATATTTATCAATTCGTTTCTCTATCTGATCTCCTCCCCCAAGAGAGGGGACGTGGTGGTATTTCTGCCGAATGGGAACGAGAATGCGCATTATTACGTGAAGCGGGTGGTTGCGGTTCCCGGAGATGAAGTGGAGGTCATAGGAGGCATATTCTATGTGAACGGCCTGGAGAGTCCATGGGTGAAGGAGAAGCTTGGGGATGCGGGCATTGCCGGAGCGGGGCTGATTCTCGAGAGCGGCGAGTTTTTCTGCATCGGAGACAATCCGGGCAACAGCGAGGACAGTCGATCGGCCAATATCGGGCCGGTGAAGGAATCGGATATTATAGGAAAGGTATGGTTCCGTGCTCCCCTGGGGGAAAACGGCATGGGATTTGTAAAGTAGGCATGAATTATCAATGGTATCCCGGTCATATGACAAAAGCAAGGCGTATGATGGAGGAGAATTTAAAGTTAATCGATCTGATCATTGAGCTGGTGGATGCCAGGATACCGGTTGCCAGCCGGAATCCGGATATTGACCGGTTGGGTCAGGGGAAGATGCGGATTGTGCTGCTGAACAAGGCAGATTTGGCGGATCCGGAATGTAACCGGCAGTGGAATACCTATTTTGCCCGGCAGGGAATTCACGCTCTGGAAGTGAATTCCAGGACAGGGGCCGGCATAAAGGCATTGGACGGTCTGGTGCAGAAGGTATGCGCCGCGAAAATCGAACGGGACAGGCGGAGGGGAATAGTCAATCGGCCGGTCAGGGCCATGGTGGCAGGGATACCGAATGTAGGCAAATCAACGTTTATCAATTCATTTGTGGGGAAGGCCTGTACCAAGACCGGCAATCGGCCCGGAGTGACGAAGGGCAAGCAGTGGATAAGGATGAACAAAGGTCTGGAGCTTCTGGACACGCCGGGTATTTTATGGCCGAAATTCGAGGATAACCGGGTGGGGATGCTTTTGGCCTTTATCGGCTCGATCAATGACGAAATCATTGTGATGGAGGAGTTGGCCTGTGATCTGCTGGAATGCATAGGGACGCTGTATCCCCATGCAGTGGAGGAGCGCTACGGGGTTGTCCGAAGGGATACCGCGGCGGAGACTCTGGCGGATATTGCGCGTGTCAGGGGCTGTCTGCTGAAGGGAGAGGAACTCGATCTGAAAAAGGCGGCGGATATTGTGACGGATGATTTCAGGGGCGGCCGCCTGGGCCGGATAACTTTGGAAGCGCCGTCCGGTTAAAGAAAACATGAACAAAAGATACGGGATGAAGATAAAAACAATAAAACAAACGAAATAATGACAGAGCAGTAAGGGAATAAAAGCGGGAGAACGAGCGATGAATAAGGTAATGAAAGAAATTATAAGTACACTGGTGTATGTCCTGGGGGTTCTGGCGGTGACCTGGCTGGTGATCACCTTTGTGGGACAGCGCACGGAGGTGGACGGCGAGTCCATGGAGCCTATGCTTTCCAACGGGGATAATCTCATCGTGGACAAGATCTCGTATCGGTTCAGAGATCCTCAAAGGTACGACATTATTGTATTTCCCTTTAAGTACAAGGAAAATACATACTACATCAAGAGGATTATCGGGCTTCCGGGAGAGACTGTTCAGATTGATCAGCTGGGGAATATCTACATCAACGGAGAAATCCTTCCGGAAAATTACGGCAGAGAGATTATCAGGCCGGACCATATCGGGCTTGCTGCGGAGCCTGTAACTTTAGGGGAGGACGAATACTTTGTCATGGGGGATAACCGCAACAACAGCACGGACAGCCGGGCCGAGGCGGTGGGAAATATCAGCCGGGAGGATATTGTAGGCAGAGCGTGGGTGCGCATCTGGCCTTTGGCCGACTTTGGGATTCTAAAGCATCAGTAGGCTGACAGACCGGGATGACGGAGGGGAAGGAACTTTTGGCGGAGATGAAAAGTACGGTTGAGATAAAGAAGATTCTTCAGGCAGCGTCCCCAGAGGAGCTGCCTGAATTTATAGAGAACTATGCACAGGACGGGCGTCAGGGGGTCCGAAAGTTGGCGGAGACGGCCCGAAAGCGGCTGGCAGCCCTGGAGACAGAGCGGGCCAGGATTGCGCGGCTGCGTCTTTTTGAGGAGCAGTATTCTGAGTATGAGTATATCTGCGGTGTGGATGAGGCAGGCAGAGGACCGCTGGCAGGACCGGTGGCGGCGGGCGCAGTAATTCTTCCCAGAGGCTGCCGCATTTTATATATTAATGATTCCAAGCAACTGACCGAAAAAAAGAGAGAGGAGCTTTTTCAGGTGATTACGGAGCAGGCAGTGGCCTGGGCGGTGGCTTACGCGTCTCCGGTGAGGATAGACGAGATCAATATTCTTCAGGCTACCTATGAGGCCATGCGGGAGGCAATCGGCAGTTTGACCCCCGGTCCGGATATTCTGCTCAATGACGCGGTGACAATACCGAAGGTGAGCATAAGGCAGGTGCCCATCGTGAAGGGAGATGCCAGGAGCATTTCCATCGGCGCGGCAAGCATTCTGGCCAAGGTGTCCAGGGACAGAATGATGCGGGAATACGACAAAATATTTCCGCAATATGGATTTGCTCAGAATAAGGGCTATGGGAGCGCCGCGCATCTGGAGGCGCTGAGAAGGTATGGCCCTACCCCCATCCATCGGAGAAGCTTTCTCAAAGACATTGAAACGGCGAATCGGCCTTGTTTCTGCGAAGCAGGGTCGGAGAAAGGAGCACAGGGATGAAACTGACGCAGCTTTTTTCGGGAGGCGCCCGGACAGACGGTCCGGTTCACACCGCCCAGCCGAACCCTGCCCTGGCAGAGCAGATCAGCAGACAGCTGCGGGCTTTGGTGCCCGGCCAGACCATCAGCGGAGAGATTGTGGGGAGAAACGGAAGCGAGGTGCAGATAAAGCTCTCGGAAGATATGATACTGAATGCCAGAGTGGACAGAAATCTGAATCTGGAGATCGGGAAGAACATGACTTTCGAGGTAAAAAACAACGGCAGCGCGCTTACCCTTAGTCCGCTTTTCACCAATGTGTCCGCGGACATGAATGTGCTGAAGGCGCTGGAGATGGCAGGGCTGCCCGTGAATCGGACTACCGTGGATATGACGGAACAGCTGATGGCTGCAGGCATGTCAGTGAACAAAAACATGCTGCAGCAGATTTTCCGGGAAATCAGCGGTTTTCCGGAGGCGGAGGTCTCGGATGTGGTAAATCTTCACAAGCTGCAGATGCCGGTGAATGAGGCGAATATCAATCAGATGGTCTCTTACCGGAATTTGACACATCAGCTGTCCGGGGGACTGGACGCCATATTGGAGGCGCTGCCGGAGGCCATGGATTCCCTGATGCAGAAAGGGGATGTCCAGGGAGCGGTGAAGCTGTATCAGGAAGTGCTGGCGCTGGTACAGGAGGGAGATCTGTCCGTCTCCGGAGGGGAAAAGCCGCCGGTTTTGCCCGGTATGCCCGGAGGGACCGGAGAGGGCGTTTCAGGGCTTCCTGAGGCAGGCAGTCTTCCGGGGGAAGGCGCGCTGTCTCAGGAGATGCTTCTGCCGGGAAACGGGATTTTATCCTTCCAGGAGGGAACGAAAATCGTATTCGGAGAGGGCGGCGTGCTTTTGGGGCAGAATCCGGAACTCTTGACGGAAGAAGGCGCGGTTTTGCCCGGCGGGCAAGTGCCGGAGGACAGTGGCGGTCCGGGAGCGCTGCCCGGGGAAGGGATGCTTTCTTCGGCGGTTACGGCGGAAAGAGGGAAAGAAGCTCTGCCGGAAGGGGAATTGCTCCGTTTTCAGGGGGAGATTCTTTCCGGGGAAAATACGGCGGAGACGGAGGGGGCATTGCCGGAAGCCCTGCGGCTGCCTGCCGCCAGGGAGGCTTTGGAGCTGTTGAGCAGTGTACGGCTGCCTGCGGAAGAGGCTTCCGCCCTGAGAACGCAGATTTTGCAGTTCGCTCAGGGGCAGA
This sequence comes from uncultured Acetatifactor sp., assembly GCA_910586515.1. Classification (GTDB taxonomy): domain Bacteria; phylum Bacillota; class Clostridia; order Lachnospirales; family Lachnospiraceae; genus Acetatifactor. The sequence continues at coordinate 18,318 of CAJUGL010000048.1, read as the reverse complement.
CGGATGCGGGTCAGTTTTTTGCGGGATTGAGCGCATTGATATCCGCTTCGCGGAATATGCCGGGAGCCGGGCATATGCTGGAAAAACTTTTTTCCGGAGGGCATATACGGAGACTTCTGGCGGGACAGCTGAAAAACAGCTGGATGTTGCGGCCCGAGGAAATCGCTTCGCCGGGAAAGGTGGAGGAACTCTACCGGAGGCTGGACAGACAGCTCAAAACCCTGGGTTCGGCTCTGGAAGAAGCCGGACAGACAGGCTCTGCGGCCTACAGGGCCACGGCGGCCATGTCCCAGAATGTGGATTTCCTCCAGCAGGTGAACCAGATGTACGCTTATGTGCAGCTGCCTCTGCGGCTTCAGCACAGAGATGCCCACGGAGAGCTGTATGTCTATACCAATAAGAAAAAAATGTCGGACAGGGACGGGAATGTCAGCGCTCTGCTGCATCTGGATATGGAGAACCTGGGGACGGTAGATGTGTATGTGGCCATGAAGAACAGCAAGGTAAGCACAAAGTTTTATCTGCGGGACGATGAAATGATTGATTTCCTGGGGGCCCATATGGAGGTGCTCACCGGCAGGCTTCGAAAGCGGGGATATGAGTGCAGTACTTCCATGGTACGGCGCTCGGAGGCGGCAGGCGAGGCCACGGAAGGGGGACTGGATCCTCTTCTGCGGCAGGAGAAGGGCAGAGTGCTGTCCCAGTATTCCTTTGACGTGCGGACCTGACGGTTCTTTCTGGGGGAAGAGGGGGAGAAATGGATAAGAAAAAGCAAAATGACGGAAAACTGAAGCAGGCTGTGGCCCTTGAATATGACCCCTCTGACGAGGCTCCGAGAGTAATCGCCAGCGGGCGCGGCATTCTGGCAGAGCGGATCATCGAGAGGGCACAGGAGAGCGAGGTGCCCATTCACCGGGACGATAAGCTGGCGGATACGCTGTCCAGGCTGGATATCGGAGATATGATACCGCCGGAATTATATGAGGTAGTGGCGGAGATACTGGTATTTGTAGATTCCATGGATAAGCTGAAAGGGAAGATAAAGAGGTAGCTGCTTTTGAATAAGAGAAAGACTGGGGCCAGATGGGAGACGGCTGCGGCAGATTATCTGGAGGAACAGGGCATGCATATCCTGGAGAGGAACTTCCAATGCAGGCAGGGAGAGATTGACCTGGTGGGAAGGCATGAGGGGTATCTGGTATTTGTGGAGGTAAAGTACAGAGGGTCTTCACGGAACGGACATGCGCTGGAGGCAGTGGACGGGCGGAAACAGCGGAAGATTTGCCGGACGGCAGATTATTACCGGTATCTTCGGGGGATAGGCGATGACGAGAGCGTCCGCTATGATGTAGTGGGCATTCAGGAATCGGAAATACAGTGGATAAAAAATGCGTTTACCCACAGCTGCGGTTATGGCTTCTGAGCCGGGGACGGGAACAGAACAGGAGGGAGGAGAGATGATTCAGATCAGGAGGACAGCGCACACTGCTGTTAAACGGGAGGGCGCCGCCGTGGAGCGGAATGTTGCCGGAGAAATGGAGTATCTTACCTTTCCCCTGCTGGAGAAGACAGGCGTGGCGAGACATTTGTTCACTACCCGCCTGGGAGGAGTCAGCCGGGGGGAGTTTGCCGCCATGAATTTCAGCGTGGACAGGGGAGACCGGAGAGAGTGTGTGCTGGAAAATTACAGGCGGGTGGGGGAAGTCCTGAAATGCGCGCCGGAGGACATGACGGCTTCCTGTCAGACCCATACCACCAATATCCGCAGGGTGACTTCTGCAGACAGAGGGAAGGGGATTGTTCGGCCCAGGGATTATGGGGATGTGGACGGGCTGATGACGAATGAGCCGGGGCTGGCGCTGGTGACTTTTTATGCGGACTGCGTTCCTCTGTATTTTGTGGATCCCGTAAACAGGGCAATCGGACTGGCTCATTCCGGCTGGCGGGGGACTGCGGAGGGAATGGGGGAATGTATGGTGCAGGCAATGGGGCGCTGTTTCGGCAGCAGGCCCGGGGAGCTGTATGCGGCAATCGGCCCTTCCATCTGCAGGGAATGCTACGAGGTGGGAGAGGATGTGGCGTCCCGGTTCGGAGACAGGTTCGGGGAAGGGGTGGTTCTGCCGGGAAGGGAGCCGGGGAAGTACCAGCTGGATCTGTGGCTTGCCAACCTGGAGATTCTGAAGAGAGCCGGTGTGCCGGAAGAACAGATTGCCGTCACGGATATCTGCACCTGTCATAATCCGGATTACCTTTTTTCCCACAGGGCCAGCGGCGGGAGACGGGGAAATATGGGGGCGTTTCTGGCGCTTGGGCAGGCGGGTGAAACTTAAGAAAATATTTCGGATTTACCGGGAAAACATTTAATAACTTCATGGTTTAATTTAGAGGAGACAGAAGAAACGAGGTGAAAGGCAATGGCAAATATACTTGTGTGCGACGATGACAGGGAGATTGTGGATGCAATTGAGATATATCTGAACCAGGACGGGTACCGTATTTTTAAGGCTTATGACGGAGAACAGGCCATGGAGCTGCTCAGGCGGGAGGAGATTCATCTGCTGATTATGGATGTGATGATGCCCCGGCTGGACGGCATACGCGCCACGCTCAAGATCAGAGAGTACAGCAGCATACCCATTATCATGCTGTCTGCCAAGTCGGAGGACACGGACAAGATTCTGGGGCTGAACATCGGCGCCGACGACTATATCACCAAACCCTTCAATCCGTTGGAACTGGCTGCAAGAGTGAAGTCCAACCTGAGGCGTTATACTTCTCTGGGAAGTCTCAGCCCGGAGAACAAGGCTGTCTATCAGACAGGGGGACTGATGATCAATGACGATACCAAGCAGGTGAGCGTAGACGGGGAGCAGGTGAAACTGACGCCCATCGAATACAACATCCTTCTGCTGCTGATGAAGAACCAGGGGAGAGTTTTTTCCATTGACCAGATCTACGAGAGCATCTGGAACGAGGATGCCGTGGGAGCGGATAATACCGTTGCCGTACACATCCGTCATATCCGGGAGAAAATCGAGATCAATCCCAGGGAACCCAGGTATCTGAAGGTGGTCTGGGGCGTGGGTTATAAAATTGACAAACAGTAGGGCGGGACATGAAAAAGCCAACAATAAAAAGACTGGGCCTGGGTCTGCTGCAGCATATACTGGCCGGATGTATCATGCTGGCGGCTGCGGGCCTGCTGCTGAATTCTTATGTGGCGGTGGAAGCCATAGACGGGACTCGGATTTATGAGATATTTCCGGTGGATGTGGGTGTGGAATTCGAAGAGTCCGAGATCTATCATGATTTGTTCAGGAATGCGGTCTCCGATATCACCCAGCTGGTGGTGATCAAGGGACAGCTGGAGACGGACGGCATATTTGACGCATCCAAGAGGATTGACGTAACAGCCTATGCCGAGAGAAACGGTCTGGACGAGGAGTGCGGAATTACCGCTGTATATGAGCTGGATAACGTTATTAAATGGGGTAAGGCGGGCGTGGAATTTACGAACCGCTTTATGAGCATGTCGGATTTTGTCAATTATTTCGGTTACTGCATTTATCCGGAGAATTTTATGCTGGATGAATACGGGCAGCTCTGTTTTGAAGCCTTTAATCGTGTGGAGGATGAGGCGGAGGAGTCCGGTCAGTCCGACAGCCGGGAGGATGTGCCGCAGGAGGGGCGTTTCGGCAAGACCGGAGAGGAGCTGGAAATACTTGCCGCACAGTTGGAAAAACGCACGGAAGAGCAGCTGGAGGATCTGGTTTTTTCTTATATCATGGCACAGAACCTGAACAATGTGGATGTATCCCGGGAGGAGGACGGGAGTCTGGTGGTGGTGATTCCCATGCTGAACTGCCGCTATGCCACTGTGGAGGGGGAAAAACAGCTGATCAACTATGCGGACAACTGGGTTGACTATATTCGTCTGCAGGACAATACCGCGGCCGCCATTGAGAACCTTACCCTGAACTATCAGCGTTATCAGATCTGGAACGAGGCTTACAGGGAGGGCAGCAGCAATGTAAAGTATATGGTGCGGATGATGACGGACGACGGAATCGGCACCTATACAAACGTTCCCCAATGGGCGCGGCTGGGGGACAATGAAGTCACGGAGAACTTCAATGAGTACAGGCGGTATCTGATCTACTATCCGGACAGTCTGGTCTTTATGGGGAACACGATTTTGAGCGAGGAAGAGATAGACGGCTACCTGAGCATATATGCCTATCCGGACACCACGCATATCTGGCTGGGCGTAGACGAGAGCTATACGGCCAGGAATGATCCGTTCTATAAAGCGAATGAAATATATCAAAAAATCGTGCCGAATATGAACGGGATTTTGGCCTTGCTTGTGGTTCTGGCTCTTTTGTGGCTGGGATTGGGGATCTATCTGACAGTGACTGCGGGGACGGCAGTCAACGAAAACGGGGAGCGTGTCTGGTATCTGAATCGTTTTGACCGGATCTGGACGGAGGTGTTCATTTTATTTGCGGCCGCTGCTGTCTGGGGAGGCGTGTACGGTCATCGGATGACGATGGACATCACGGAGATCACGGCGGCCGTTCCCGGGCAGAAGGGAGTCCAGCTGGCCAGATTGTACCGTTACGGCCTGTTTGCTCTGTACGGCATTTATGTGAGCGCCGCATTTAACCTGATATGGTACAGTCTTACCCGGCGCGTTAAGGCAAATAATCTGTGGACAGACAGTTTTCTGCACAGTCTGTGCAGGATGTTTGACAATTCCCTGAGATTTGTGTTCCGCCACAAAAATTCCGCCGTCAGCTCATTGCTGCCTTACAATGTTTTTCTTTTTTCCAATCTGGCGGGAATCGTCATCGCCTATATCATAAGAGCGCAGACAATGTACATGCTGCTGCTGCTGGCCGTGATGGCGGTGGCGGACGGTGCGGTGGGGCTGCTGCTGTTCAGGCGGAACGCGGAACAGATTGAGATTGTGGAAGGCATTAAGAGAATTCGGGACGGCGAGGTGGAATTTAAGCTGGACGCGGAAAATCTCCACGGATCCAGCCGGGAGCTGGCTGACGCCGTGAATAATATCGGCGAGGGGATCAGCAAGGCTGTGCGCACCAGCATGAAGGACGAGCAGATGAAGACAGACCTGATTACCAATGTATCTCATGACATTAAGACTCCGCTTACATCCATCATCAATTATGTGGATCTGCTGAAACGTCTGGAGATTCAGGAACAGCCTGCCAGGGGGTATATAGAAATTCTTGACGGCAAGGCCCAGCGTCTTAAACAGCTGACGGACGATCTGGTGGAGGCCTCCAAGATTTCCTCGGGAAGCATAGTGCTGGAAAAGGAGAAACTGAATCTGACGGAACTGATTAATCAGGGAATCGGAGAGTTTTCCGAGAGGCTGGAGGAAAGCAGGCTCCAGGTAGTCTTTGAGGAAGATATGCAGGCCTGTATTTACGCGGACAGCAGCAGGATGTGGCGGGTGGTGGAAAACCTGTTCAACAACATCTGTAAGTATGCTTTGGAGGGCACCAGAGTCTATATTGATGTGGATGAGGTGTCGGACATGGTAGAGGTATCGATCAAAAATATTTCCAGACAGCAGATGAATATTCGTTCCGAAGAGCTGACAGAGCGTTTTATCAGGGGAGATTCTTCCCGGACAACCGAGGGGAGCGGGCTGGGGCTTTACATTGCCAAGAGTCTCGTGCAGGCCCAGGGAGGAAGCTTTGAGATATTCCTGGACGGAGATTTGTTTAAAATCGTATTTTCCTTTCCGAAATACAGACCGGAACGGTAAAAAGCCGCACCGCTTCAGAGGCAAAGTTCCAATGCACGGGCCTGCGCATAAAAGAGGGCCGTTGTCACAGGCGGGCAGCGGTCCCCTGAAGCCGAACCCCAAAAGGGTATATTCAGGTAAGCTTAACTCCCCGGCGTCTGTTATAGGCATCCACAATGCTGTGAATTTTGTCCGTGGTGGTAAGCGCATTGTTCAGAGAGGCATCATGATTCATGAAGTCAATCAGAGAAGCCACAAACTTGCTCATGTCCGCTTCGATGAAATAGGGTCTGGCGTAGAGCTCCGGCGGCAGATAAGCAAGGCTGGTAGTGACCACTTTGTCAAAATAGCCTTTCTCAAAGGCCCGGTCGAAATCACTCAGACCATCGGTAAACAAGCCGAAAGTGCAGCAGAGAAACACCCGTCTGGCATTCATTTTTTTCAGCTGCATGGCAGTGTCCAGCATGCTCTGGCCGGAGGAGATGATATCGTCGATGATAATGACGTCTTTGCCGCTGATATTATCGCCCAGAAACTCATGGGCAACGATGGGATTCCGGCCGCCCACGATGGTGGAGTAGTCCCGGCGCTTGTAGAACATACCGGTGTCCACGCCCAGGACGGAGGCAAAGTAAATGGCGCGGTCAAGGGCGCCCTCGTCGAGGCTGATGACAGTGAGATGATCTTTGTCTACGATCAGGTCATTTTCCGCGTTCAAAAGTACTTTGATAAACTCATAGGGCGTAGTGAAATTGTCGAAACCGTTTAAGGGGATGGCATTTTGGACCCTGGGGTCATGGGCGTCGAAGGTGATGAAATTGCTGATGCCCATATCACGCAGTTCCCGCAGGGCGTATGCGCAGTCCAGAGATTCCCGGCCGTTGCGTTTATGCTGTCGTCCCTCATAGAGAAAGGGCATGATGACATTGACCCGGCGGGCTTTGCCGTTGCAGGCCATGATGACGCGCTTGAGATCCTGATAATGGTCATCCGGGGACATGTGGTTGGTATAACCGTTCATTTGATAGGTGATGCTGTGGTTGCATACGTCCACCAGCAGGAACAGATCCTTGCCGCGGATAGATTCCCGGAAAACCGCCTTTCCCTCGCCGCTGCCGAAGCGGAGGGTTTCGGCGTCTACCAGGTAGTTGTCTTCGCTGTAGCCCTGGAAAGCAGGGTCCGTTTTGACTTTATCATTGTGGATGCTTTTGCGGTATTCCGCCAGATATTTGTTGATTTTCTCTCCCAATGCTTTTGCAGACGGCAGCGCCGCGATTTTCAGGGGCGCTACGGGCATGGCATTTTCCAACTCGTGTAAATTAGGCATGATGTCCTCCGTTAGTTAAAAATGGCTACAATTATTTTATATCATTACGGCGTTGAGACGTCAAGAGGATATTGAAACAGCGATAATAGAATATTGCGGAAAAGCAGGAAAATGAAAATGAAGAAAAAAGAACATGTGATCAGGGATATTCTTCCCGGGAGCATTGCGGAAGAACTGGAACTGGAGGCCGGCGACAGGCTGCTGGCCGTCAACGGCACGGAGATCGAGGATATCTTCGATTATCAGTTTCTGATACAGGACAGTTATATAGAGGTGCTGGCCGAGAAAAGAGACGGGGAGCAATGGCTTCTGGAAGTGGAGAAGGATCCGGAGGAGGATCTGGGAATTACGTTTGAAAACGGACTGATGGACGAATACCGGCATTGCAGGAACAAGTGTATGTTCTGCTTTATCGATCAGATGCCTCCGGGAATGCGCGACACCCTGTATTTTAAGGATGACGATTCCAGGCTGTCCTTTCTGCAGGGAAATTACGTGACATTGACGAATATGTCGGATCATGACATTGACAGAATATGCAGATACAGGCTGTCACCCATCAATATCTCCTTCCACACCATGAATCCCCGTCTGCGCTGTGAGATGCTGAACAATCGCTTTGCCGGGGAAGCCCTGAAAAAGGCGGACATCCTCCATGAGGCGGGGATTCGGATGAACGGACAGATTGTGCTGTGTAAGGGAATCAATGACGGGGCTGAGCTGGAGTACAGCATTGAACGGCTGACTGAGTATATTCCCTGTCTGGAGAGTGTGTCCGTGGTGCCGGTAGGATTGACGAAATACCGTGAAGGGCTTTACCCTCTGGAGCCGTTTGGAAAAGAGGACGCCGAGGCTGTGATCGATGTGATAGAGCGTTACCAGAGGCTTGTCTTCGAAAAGCACGGAATTCATTTCATCCATGCCAGCGATGAGTGGTATATTATGGCGGAGAGGGAACTGCCGGAGGAAGAACGATACGACGGTTATCTGCAGTTGGAAAACGGTGTGGGAATGCTGCGCCTTTTCCTTAATGAATTCGAAGAGGCCATGAGGCAGAGGGAAGAGCAGGGGCTTTTTCCCGACGGTTCCGTGAAGGACATTCTGTCAATCGTCACAGGAAAACTGGCTGAACCCTATATCCGGAGAATGGCAGAAAGGCTTGCGGCAGTCTGTCCCGGCCTGAAGATTAATGTGTATGCCATTGTCAATAACTTTTTTGGGGAGAGGATTACGGTGTCCGGGCTGCTGACCGGAGGAGATGTGCTGGAGCAGCTCCGGGGCAGGGAACTGGGCAGTCGTCTGCTGCTGCCGGAGAATGTTCTCCGCAGCGGAGAGGATGTATTTCTGGACGATGTGCGGGTGGAAGAACTGGAAAAGGCTTTACAAGTGCCGATTTATATTGTAAAATCAAGCGGAAATGACTTTGTTCATGCTGTGCTGGGAAACGATGAGCTTACGGAAAACCCGGCCCGGCAGGGGCTGACCGGGGAACGGGAATAGGAGTATAATTATGGCGAAGAGAAGTGCAAAGCCCATTGTGGCAGTTGTGGGAAGACCGAATGTGGGAAAATCGACATTGTTCAATGCGCTGGCCGGGCAGAGGATATCGATAGTGCAGGATACCCCGGGTATCACCCGGGACAGGATTTACGCGGACGTGAGCTGGCTGGACAGGACGTTTACCCTGATTGACACCGGCGGAATCGAGCCGGACAGCAGGGATATTATTCTCTCTCAGATGAGAGCGCAGGCGCAGATTGCCATAGACACGGCGGATGTGATCATTTTCCTTGTGGATGTTAAGGACGGTTTGGTGGACTCGGATGCCAAGGTGGCGGATATGCTGCGCCGTTCGCAGAAGCCGGTGGTGCTGGTGGTCAACAAGGTGGACAGCTTTGACAAGTATATGGCGGATGTATACGAATTCTATAATCTGGGCATCGGCGATCCCCATCCCATATCCGCTGCCAACAGGCTGGGGCTGGGAGACATGCTGGAGGCGGTCAGCGCCTATTTCGGGGAGCCTGACGGTGAGGAGGAAGAGGACGAACGGCCGCGCATTGCCATTGTGGGCAAGCCCAATGTAGGGAAATCCTCTCTGATCAACAAACTTCTGGGGGAAGACCGGCTCATTGTGTCGGATATTGCGGGAACCACCAGAGACGCGGTGGATACGGAGGTCAAATACAAGGGTAAGGAGTATGTGTTCATTGACACGGCAGGGCTTCGGCGGAAAAACAAGATAAAGGAAGAGCTGGAGCACTACATGATTGTGCGCGCCGTGGGGGCTGTAGAGCGCTCCGACGTGGTGGTGCTGGTCATTGACGCGGTGGAAGGGGTAAGCGAGCAGGACGCCAAGATTGCGGGCATTGCCCATGAGCGGGGCAAGGCTGTGATCATCGCGGTAAACAAATGGGATGCCGTGGAGAAGGATGACAAGACGATCTATCGTGTCACGGAGAAGGTGCGGGAAGTGCTTTCTTACATGCCTTATGCGGAGATTGTCTTTATCTCGGCCCTGACCGGACAGCGGACCAACAAACTGTTCGATATAATCGACATGGTGAGCGAGAATCATGCCATGAGGGTGGCGACAGGCGTTCTCAATGAAATCATGGCCGAGGCGGTGGCCATGCAGCAGCCGCCTACGGACAAGGGAAAGCGGCTGAGGCTGTACTATATCACCCAGGTATCCGTAAAGCCGCCTACTTTTGTCATCTTTGTGAATCACAGGGAATTGATGCACTTTTCCTATACCAGATATATGGAAAACCAGATCAGAGAGACTTTCGGTTTCCGGGGGACTCCTCTGCGGTTTATCATCAGAGAACGAAACGAAAAGGAGCAATAAAGCTATGGAAAGAGTTATCTGCCTGGCAATCGGTTATGTGTTCGGTCTGTTTCAGACCGCGTTTTTCTATGGCAGGGCCCACGGAATCGACATCCGGCAGTACGGCAGCGGGAATGCCGGAACCACCAACACCCTGCGGGTACTGGGGACCAGGGCGGGGCTTATCGTGCTTGCGGGAGACTGTCTGAAATGCATTGCGGCAGTGGTGGTCAGCAGGATGATTTTCGGTGAGAGCCATCCGGATATGATTTATCTCCTGAGCCTTTATGCGGGAGCAGGGGCAATTCTGGGTCATAATTATCCGTTTTACATGAATTTCAGAGGGGGAAAGGGGATTGCCGCCACGGCCGGATTGATCTTGTCCTTTCATCCTTACTTCATCGTCATGGGGGTAGCGGTATTTTTCGGTATTTTTTTTACCACCCACCTGGTTTCTTTGGGTTCGCTTTTGGTGTATCTGGGGTTTGTGGTTGAGATGGTGATCTGCGGACAGGCCGGAGTGTTTGCGGGAATGGATCAGCCGCGGCTATATGAAATGTATGTTCTGTCTCTTCTGCTGGCGGGGCTGGCCTACTGGAAGCACAGGCAGAATATTGTGCGGCTGCTCCAGGGGAATGAGAGGAAGACCTATCTGCTGAAAAAGAATAAGGTGGATGTGGAGGAGAGCGGGAATAATAAATGACAGATTTGCAGAAAAGACTGCGGAAAAGAGGTAGTATGGCAAGGATAGGAGTAATCGGCGGGGGAAGCTGGGGGATTGCGCTGGCGGCGCTTTTACGGAAAAACGGTCATGAAATTACGATCTGGTCTGCATTGGAATGGGAGGTTGACATGCTGAGGGAGCAGCACGAACACAAGATGCTGCCCGGAGTCAGGCTGCCGGAGGATGTGGAGGCCACAGGGGACGTGGAGACGGCCGCAAAGGAGAAGGATCTGCTGGTCATGTCGGTGGCCAGCTCCTATACCAGGGAGACTGCGCATCGTTTTTCCCCGTTTGTGGCAAAAGGACAGAAGATACTCAACGTGGCAAAGGGGATTGAGGGACATACATTGATGCCCCTTTCTCAGGTTATCGGACAGGAGATTCCGCAGGCGGATGTGGCTGTGATGTCAGGGCCTTCCCATGCGGAGGAGGTGGGCCGGGGTGTGCCGACTACCATCGTAGTAGGAGCGAAAAGCAGGACTACTGCGGAGTATATTCAGAATCTGTTTATGAATGAAGTGTTTCGGGTCTATGTCAGTCCGGATATGCTGGGGATAGAGCTGGGGGGATCCCTGAAAAACGTGGTGGCGCTGGCTGCCGGGATTGCTGACGGCCTGGGCTATGGAGATAATACAAAGGCTGCGCTCATCACCAGGGGGATCACGGAGATAGCGAGGCTGGGTACTGCCATGGGAGGGAAGTTTGAGACTTTCTGCGGATTGACGGGCATAGGGGATCTGATTGTCACCTGTGCCAGCATGCATTCTAGGAACCGACGGGCGGGAATTCTGATCGGGCAGGGAAAAACCTGTGAGGAGGCCATGGCCCAGGTGCAGATGGTGGTGGAGGGGGTACACTCCGCCAGGGCGGCAATGGAACTGGCCGGGAAGTATCATGTGCAGCTGCCGATTATCGAACAGGTGAATAAGGTGCTTTTTGAGGGCAAGGCTGCGGATCAGGCGGTGAAAGAGCTGATGCTGAGAGACAAGAAGCTGGAAGTATCCGATCTGCCCTGGGCGGAGGCCTAGATAGGTTTTGGGGTGATGGTATATGCTGAAGATATTAATTGCGGAGGACGAAGAGCCCATCGCGAACCTGATCAGAATGAATCTGCGGAGGGCGGGGTACACCTGTGTCTGGGCATCGGACGGGGAGAAGGCGGCGGACATGATGAACGACGAGAAATTTGACCTTCTGCTTCTGGACGTCATGCTGCCCGGGATAAACGGTTATGAATTGATGGAGTATGCGCGGGCGCTGGAACTGCCGGTGATTTTTCTGACGGCATTGGGCAGCACGGAGAACAAAGTGAAGGGGCTGAAGATGGGGGCGGACGATTATCTCACCAAGCCCTTTGAGATTGTTGAACTGCTGGCCAGGGTGGAGGCAGTGCTGCGCAGATACCACAAGACGGAGACCGTGCTGACTGTGTTCGACGTGGTGATCGATACGGCGTCCCGTTCCGTGACCAGGGACGGGGAGCTGATACCGCTGACCATGAAGGAATTCGAGCTGCTCTTGCTGCTGGCCAGGAACCGCAATATCGCTCTGTACAGGGAAACGATATACGAGACTGTGTGGGGCGGAGAATATATGGGACAGAGCAGAACCGTGGACCTGCATATCCAGAGGCTGAAGAAAAAGCTGAACTGGGACAGTGAGATTGCCGCGGTTTACAAGGTGGGATACCGGCTGGAGGGTGAGGAGAAGGTTACAAAGGGATGAGGTTTGCGCATAAATTATTTCTCTCCATGACGGTGCTGTTGACGCTGATGTTTTCCGTATTCGGAATCTGGATGCTCTCATCGGATTTCTCCCAGCTGCTGAACAAGGAGATAGAGCAGGGAAATAAGGAAAGTCAGATGTTTCAGTTTCTGTTTGAGATGGGGTATCAGACCACTGAGGAGTACGGCGAGGATTACGCAGTCAGCAAGACACTGAACAGTATAGCTCACAATGTGGAGCGGGACGGAAGCCATATGTTTGCGGCAAAGCGGGACGGGACTTTTATTTACGGCGGCGATTATCTGGGGGATATGGGCTTTGAAGGTGAGGTAGACGGACTGATGGGGGCCCTGAACGCAGAACAGACTTATGCCCATTGTGTCAGGCAGATTGCAGGGGGATATTATATGTTTACGGCAGCAGTGGTAGATCTGGCGGCGGACAGTATATACCCTGCCCGCATCTACCTGGGAACGAGCAGGGAATTGACGCCGATTTACAGGGAAAGGCAGAATCTTCTCTATCGCTACCGCATTGCGCTGGTAAGCCTGCTGCTGGCCGGAGGAGTCTGCATTTTCGGCTTGACCCATTACATTACCAGGCCGATCCGCAGCCTGGACAAGCTGGCCAGAAGGATTGCGGACGGGGCATATGAACTGCGCTCACGCAACGAAAGCCAGGACGAAATAGGCCAGTTGGCGCGGAATTTCAACAGGATGTCGGATCATCTTGTGGAACAGATGCAGAAAAAGGAGCAGGAGGCCAGGCAGAAAGAGGATTTTACGGCAGCTTTCGCCCATGAACTGAAGACGCCGCTGACCTCCATCATCGGTTATGCGGATATGCTGAATTCTCTTAAGCTGACGGACGAAGAGTGCCACGAGGCTTATTTTTATATCTACAGCCAAGGAAAGCGTCTGGAAAGCCTTTCCCATAAGCTGCTGGAACTGGTGAGCATGGATAAGGCGCCGCTGAACAGGAAGCCGGTATCCGCCAAAGCTCTGGAACAGAATATCCGCATTACGCTCAGGCCTGTGTGGAAGCAGCGGGGAATCAAGGGAAAAGTGGATATGGAGAAAGCCGTTCTTCAGGGGGATGAGGAGCTGCTGCTGTCCCTGCTGTACAATCTGCTGGACAATGCCATGAAAGCTTTGGATAAAGGAGAGGAGAGCTTTATCCTGATGAAGGGCAGCTGTCAGGGGGAGTTTTATGAGATAAAGATCGTGGACAACGGAAGGGGGATTCCGGAGGAAGAGATCGGCCGTATCACGGAAGCCTTTTATATGGTGGACAAATCCAGGTCCAGGAAGGAGGGCGGGGCCGGAATAGGGATGGCTCTGTGTCAGAAGATTATTCAGCTTCACAATGGAACCATGAATGTAGAGAGCCGTTTGGGGGAGGGAACCGTGATCAAAGTGATTTTCCCGAGAGGTGAAAAAGAAGTCGGCAGGCGGAAACGATCGCATAAGGAGCAGGAGGATGAATAAGGGGGAAAGAATGGCGGTCAGGGGCAGGAGCGCAGGGAAGAAGCGTTCGCTGACCGGGAAAGCGCATAAACGTACATTGTATTACTATATATTAGAGGCTTTGTGTCTCGGCGCGGTAGTTGCGGCTGCTTTTTTTACGCCTCAGCTGATTTTCAGGGTTCAGGACGGCTTATTGTGCAGAGATACCGTTCTGGGACAGAGAGAGAGCATGAATGTGGCGGCTCTGGCCACGGCGTATGAGACGTCGCTGGCGGACAGAATGCGCAATTTTGCGGATGCCCTGGCGGAGGGAGAGAGTTTCTACGTAACCTCTCAGGCGCTGGAGGAAAGTGAAAGCCTGGAAAAGTATCTGTACTCGGATTCAGGCCTGTACGGTGAGGTGATTTACCGCTTTATAGACTGGGGACTGCTGCCGACAATGATCTGGAGCCAGAAATATCCCTATTCCATAAACAAGTGGAAGCAGTACGTCATCTATAGCGATAATTATGCCAAAGGAGTTAATTTCATTCTCTGGTATGTGGAACTGGTGAGCGACGAGGGAGACGTATTCAGGCTCCTTGCGGATGCGGAGGACGGAACGATATATGCCGTAAACGCAGGGGGAGATTCCATGGGGGAGTATTGGGTGAACGGTCTGTTTATGGAGGCGATTCGATATGACTACCAGGCCACGGAGCTTTGGGCAATGTATGTGCGGTATTACGAGTCCTGGACGGAGCAGGAGACGGGCAATTTTCTCCGGCTGATGGCGGCTGCCGGGTGGGCAGGGACGGAGCAATACGACAGCGGAGAAAGCGATTTGGAGGTAGGGGATGAGGAGATTCTGGCCATGGTCGGAAAAGTCTGGTATTGGCTGGACGGCAGCGACAGCGCGCTGTTCAGGCTGCCTTTCGGGGAGAATTCTCTGGAGGTGAAGATGGAGCTTGGAGGGAAGCTGCCGGGGAAGGGTTCCGAAAATAGAGAGGTGTATTCGGAGATCACCATAGGTGTGCATGAAATTTACGAAATGATCCCCGAATTTGCATAAAACATTTCTTGTACCAATATATTTAGAAAAACGATGCGGTTGCGCAGGAAGCTGAGGGGTTGCTCCCGCAGTTTTCGGGGAGTTTTTGTGAATATGGGTATTTTTTTTCCGGTACACAGGATTTGGGGAGAGACAGTTCTGGCGGGAAGCGGCCTGAGGGATTTGATTGCCCGTCTGGACGATCTGGTGTGGGGGCCGTGGATGCTGGCGCTGCTGCTGGGGAGCGGGTGCTATCTGATGCTGCGGCTGGAGTTCCTTCCTCTGAAAAATTTGGGATTTGCGCTGAAATGCGCTTTTGGGGGCGGTGAGGAGAAAAGGAAAATGCCGGGGAAGGGGACTTCCGGGAAAGTTTCTTCGTCCAAAGGCTCTTCCGGGAAAATTTCCTCCCTTTCGTCTCTGACAACGGAGTTGGCCACTACTCTTGGAATCGGAAATATCGTGGGAGTAGCTACTGCCATGGTGCTGGGCGGTCCCGGCGCGTTATTCTGGATGGTGGCCACAAGCTTTATCGGTATGGCTACCAAGCTGGTGGAAAGTATGCTGGCGGTAAAGTACAGGGGAAGAAACGACAGGGGAGAGATCGCAGGCGGCCCCATGTATACCTGCCTGCACGCCTTTTCTCATAAGAGGGCAGGCAAAGCGCTGGGAATGCTGTTTGCTCTGTTTGCCGTTACGGCTTCCTTCGGCATGGGAAATATGACCCAGTCAAATTCCATTGCAGACGCCATGCTGGTGTCCTTCGGCATCCCGAAAGAAAATACCGGGCTGCTGCTGACGATTGTGACAATCCTGGTGGTGCTGGGAGGCATAGGGGTCATCGGAAAAGTGACACAGGTACTGGTACCCTTCATGGGGGTATTTTATCTTTTAGGCGCCCTTCTGGTGATTTTGACGCATATCCGGCAGCTGCCCGGGGCGGTAGGAGGGATTCTGGCTGCTGCTTTTTATCCGGAGGCGGTGTCCGGCGGCGTCTTTGGTCAGATTACGGCGACGGCCTTTCAGTCTCTGCGCTGGGGTGTGTCCAGGGGTATTTTCTCCAATGAGGCAGGGCTTGGCGCTTCCGGTATCACCACGGCTGCGGCGGACACGGACGACTGTGTACGGCAGGGCTACATAAGCATGACAGGGGTATTTTTGGACACTGTGGTGGTCTGTACCGTCACAGGCCTTGCTTTTGCGGCGTCAGGCGTTCTGGGCTCTGCGGACGCAGCAGGAAATCCGCTTACCGGCACGGCTCTGACCCTGGCGGCCTTCAGCACAGCCCTGGGAAAGTGGGGCGGCAGCTTTGTGGGTGTCTGCATTACCCTTTTTGCCTTTGCCACCATAATCGGTTGGGCGTATCAGGGTGAACGGGCTTTCGAATTCCTCATGGGGGGAAGGTCGAAGTATAATATATGGTATCGTTTTGCTTACGGGCTGACGGCTTTTTTGGGCTGTATGTGTTCACTGGAAACCGTATGGAATTTTTCGGACATCTGCAACGCCCTGATGGCGGTTCCCAATTTAATATGCGTACTGGCTCTGTCCGGGAGAGCCTGCCGGGAAATCCGGGCATACCCGGTTCCGGGAGAGAAACCCGCGGGGCGCCGGGGGACGGAGGCAGGCGGAAAAAGGTAACAGTTCAGACAGGGCGCTGAACTGTTACGGAAAAAGAGCTTTACACGCCAAATATTGATTGCTATAATGAAAAGAACAGACATGTTCTGCAGTCCAGATAAACTGTTTGCAGGAGCCGCGTATTTACAGAGAGAAAAGAGGATAAGAAAAATGTCAAAAACCGTCGATTATTTTTTGCAGTATGTAAAGATTGATACCCAGTCGGAGGATGATACAGGGACTTCGCCCAGTACGCAGAAGCAGCATGAACTGGCAATGCTCCTGACAGAGCAGCTGGAAGCCATGGGGGCGGCGGAGATTACCTATGACAGGGAGCATTGCTATGTCTATGCATCCGTGCCTGCTTCCCAGGGCTGTGAAAACGCGCCTGTTCTTGGACTGATTGCCCATATGGATACGGCTCCCGTGGTGTCCGGCAGGGATGTGAAGCCCAGGATTGTGGAAAATTATGACGGAAACGATATTGTATTGAACGAAAAGGAACATATTATTTTCCGGGCAGCCGACTATCCGGAACTGGGCAGTTACAGGGGACAGGATTTGATTGTAACCGACGGCACCACGCTTCTGGGAGGCGACGACAAGGCGGGGGTTGCGGAGATTATGGCTGCCTGCGAATACCTGCTGCAGCATCCGGAAGTAAAGCACGGAAAGATCCGGATTGGCTTTACCCCGGACGAGGAGATCGGCCAGGGAACGGCGCATTTTGATGTGAAGCTGTTCGGCGCGGATTTTGCCTACACTGTGGACGGAGATCGGTTTGGGCACATAGAGGACGGGACATTCAACGCGGCAGGGGCGAAACTTACCGTACACGGCGTCAGCGCCCATCCGGGTTCGGCCAAGGGCGCCATGGTCAATGCCATGCTGATCGCCTTTGAATTCCAGTCGATGCTCCCTGTTTTCCAGAATCCCATGTATACGGAAGGAGAAGAGGGCTTCTTCCATCTGGAGCATATTGAAGGGGATGTGGAGAAGACAGTAGCCGAATACATCATCAGGGACCATGACAGGGCCCTGTTTGAGCAGAAAAAACAGCTGTTTCAGCAGTGCGCCGATTTTCTGAACCGGAAATACGGGGAAGGAACCGTGGAGGCAGAGGTTCAGGACAGCTATTATAATATGAAGGAAGTCCTGGAGCCCCACAGACATCTGATTGAAAACGCTGCCGAAATGATCCGCCGGATGGGCACGGAACCGGAGATCTGTTCTGTCCGGGGCGGCACGGACGGAGCAAGGCTTTCCTACATGGGGCTGCCCTGTCCGAATCTCTGTACGGGCGGCGGGAACTTTCACAGCCGTTTTGAATATGTCTGCGTGCAGTCCATGGAAAAGGTCACGGAGCTTCTGGTAAGACTGGCAGAAAAATACGGCGGCGGATTATGAGAAGCCGGGAAGCAGCGGATTGCTTTGGGTAAAGTGCCTGCATATCCGGGCGCGGCAGGAAAGACTGTAACCTCCGAAAGGATCAGCAATACCTTCGGGGGTTTTTCCTTATAATGTGTTAGAAAAGCATCAAAAAGAAAACAGAGCACCCCGCTTAAGCCATAAAGCGGTACGGTAAAAAATCCGTTTCTTTTTGGATATGATATGTTAGAAAGGGAGAAAATTCAAGAGAAAATGAATAATGAAGCTACGCATCATAATGAAATATATTTAGATAAAATAGATATCAATGCAGAACCTCCCGCAGAAGAACCCGCCCGCCAGTATTATTTCATGGCAAAATGCCGGGAGTGGGTTGGGAATTTTGAACGGGAAAATCACCGTTTTCCCACAGCCTGTGTCACTACTTTCGGGTG
>CAJUGL010000047.1 GCA_910586515.1 uncultured Acetatifactor sp. | reverse complement strand
GGGCAAGCCGGGCGGAAGTGTTCGACAGACTGGCGGAGAACGGCATCGGGGCAAGAAAGTATTTCTACCCGCTGACCAATACCTTCTCCTGTTTTCACAGGGAGTATGATGTAAACGAGACGCCTGTAGCCTTACATATCAGTAAGAGAGTCCTGACCCTGCCTCTTTATGCGGATCTGGCGTTGGAGGACGTGGACAGGATCTGTGAGATTATTTTAAGATGCAGAGCGTAAGTGATAAGTATTTTGCGGTTTCGGATAGATTTAGGGAAAGGGAATATCGAATACTCGTAAATGTTAAAAATGCAGGGAAAGGAACAGAAATGGAAGATAGAGTAAAACGGCTCGGGGGGGTAGTTAAGCCTGTATTTATTGCAATACCGGTCCTGCTTATTGCAGGACTGCTGCTGGTTTTGGGGACAGCGCGGGAAAAGAGGGATTTTCACATAGACGAGACATATTCTTATATTTTGTCTAATAGCTATGATGCAGACAGGATTTCCAATGAAGATCTGGTGTGGGACAGATGGATTGACGGGAAGCGTCTTCTTGAATTTGTGAGCGTTCAGAAGGGAGAGGGATTTGCCTATGAGAAGGTATATCATAACAACGAAAAAGACGCACATCCGCCCTTGTATTATTTTCTGCTTCATACGGTCTGTTCCCTGTTTCCGGGACAATTTTCCCAATGGTTCGGCATAGGGATTAATCTGGCATTTTCGTTGGCTTCAATATGTCTTCTTTACCGTCTGGGAATACTGATTTTGAAGGATGAATTGTGGGCGCTGTTTCCTCCTTTGCTGTGGGGCACGTCCGCAGTGTTTGTGGATGCGGCAATATTTATACGAATGTACGCTATGCTGACTTTTATGACGCTGATTCTGGCAATCCTGTTTATTAAAGCAGAGCAGGAGGGTATTACGGGTAAACGTTTGGCTGCGCTGTATGGTGTGACCTTTTTGGGTATATTTACACAATACTATTTTTCTGTATTTGCTTTTTGGGCTACCGGGATTTTTTGTCTGTATTTGCTGAGGAAACGCCGATTTTCGAAAATGATTTTACTGGGGGTAGTGATGCTTGCCGCTGTTGTTTCCGTATTCCTTGTCTATCCTGCCGGAGTGACTCAGATAACCGGTTCACCGACGAATGATATTGGAAATAAGGTTTTTGCGGGAGGCGCTCTTTTCCGATTCAATGAATTGTTTGGATCCTGTGTCAGCATTTTACGTCAGGCTCTGGGAACTTTGTCTGCAGGTCTGCGTCAGATTAAGGCGGCGACTTTGGTTTATTTCGTGATAGTTCTGGTTACAGGGATCAGGATACTGCGTAGGGAGAGATTCTTAAGATGGGAGAAATCCCGGTTTAAGCATGCTCTGGTATATCTGGCGGCGGTGGGGCTGACCTTTTTGCTGGTTGCTCATATTTCGAAAAATTTTTCTTATCTTCGATATGTTTATAATATTATTCCGTTGGGGATATTGGGGTGTTTTGCCGTAATCAAATCTCTGGTGTCTGGGGAAGCCGCAAAGAAATTTATTTGCTTTGCTGTTATGGGGATTGCTGTGCTCAATTTTATTGGAAATATGGTATCGAAGCCCGGCACATATACCTTTAGACAGGAGGCGGCATATATCCGGGAGATCACGGATAGAATGGAAAGGGTTCCTGTGGTGGTGCTGAGTGAAAGAAAGACCTATATACCAACGGCAAATCTGACGAAACTGATTCACGCGGAAAAATTATATATGGGGTCAGCTGATCTGGTAAAGCAATTTGATGAGCTGTTTACGGATATATCAGCGGACGGGGTGTTGTTGTACATTGCCGCAGATATGGAATGGGGAGAAAACTATGACAGCGAGGATGTGATTCGGGACTTGCGTCAGAACACGAACCTTTTTTCTTCCTATGAATATCTGGGATATCATGATTTTTGTGATGTATATTATGCTTTTGGGACCTGCGGGAACATCGAAAAGCAACCCTTTTCCCTGGGAAAATGAGCGGATTTGAGGTGTCTTGGGATTGTTTTTGTAACAGTTCAGTGTTCTGCCTGAACTGTTACTATTTTTCCGCAAAAACGTCATCCCTCGTAATATTATGCAGCCACTTGCCGCTTCGGTAATGTCTGATGACCCAGGGCCATTTGACGAATTCGTCCGTGCACAGGAGAAAATAAACCCACATTACGGGGAGTTTCAGGATAAAGGCCGCAAGGAAGCCCAGGGGCACGGCGTAGCACCACATGTCCACCGTATCGCAGAGGAAGCCGAACCGGCTGTCTCCGCCTGCCCGGAAAACTCCGGCGATCAAAGTGGTATTTACCGCCGCACCCATGACATAGTAAGTATTGATCAGCAGCATGTATTTCAGATAGTGCATTGCCGTGTCTGTCAGAGCGGCATATTTCAGAACCAGAGGAGTGGCAGCCAGGACGATGAAGCCGCCAAGGGCACCGGTGATTACCGTCAGTTTCATCAGTTTCTTCGCGTCTTCACGGGCATCGTTCAGTCTGTTTTCTCCGATGACGTTCCCCAGCAGGATACCGCCTGCGCTGGCCATGCCGAAGCACAGAATAGTACCGAAATTGCGGACCACCACCACGAAGGAGTTGGCAGCCACGGCATCTGTGCCCATGTGCCCCATGATAACGGAATACATGGAAAAGGCTACGCTCCAGGAGATGTCATTTCCCAGGGCTGGCAAGGAGAGCCTGACAAAATCGGAAAACAGCACCTTGTTCCTGACAAAGAGGCAGCGGAAATCCAGCTTGATGTCCCGGCTGCGGAAAGAGACCGCAAAGCATGCCGCCAGTTCGATCAGCCTGGAAAGGGAGGTGGCGATGGCGACGCCGGCGGCTCCCAGTTCGGGCGCGCCAAAGAGTCCGAAAATAAATACGGCATTCAAGATAATATTCAATGAAAAAGCAAGTATATTCATCATTGTACTGATCATTACCCGGCCGATGCTGCGCAGCACAGCCAGATAGACTTCCGTGATTCCCCAGCACAGATAGCTGATGCTCATAAACCGCAGATAGGATGCGCCGATGGCGATCAGCTCTCCGTCCCTGGTGAAAATCTGCATCATCCGATCCGGAACTGTCAGGGCAAGGCCTGCGAAAACCATGGAAAAGCAGAGAGAGAAGCGAAGGGCGATGCCTTCCACTGCCTGAATGGCCCGCATATCGCCCTTTCCGTAATATTGAGCGCAGAGCATGGTGGCTCCTGTGCCCAGGCCGTAGAATACCATATAGAGCACATTGGCATATTGGGCGGCAAGGGAAACTGCCGATATGGAAGATTGCCCCACATAATTCAGCATAACCACATCCGCGGAACTGACGGCTGCGCTTAAAAGATTCTGAATCACTATGGGCAGCACCAGCTTGAAGATCTGGCGGTAAAAAATATCGTTTCTGATTCCGTTTTTCTTTTGCATCATCAATCCTCCCCATTTTCCCAGGCAGCTTTCTTCTGAACGCAGACACAAGCTTATTATACTACCTGCGGAGGAATAATGCTATAATTTTGTTTTGGTCTTCCTTACATTTTGGGGATGATGGGAATTCTTATTTTCGGAGGCTGCTCCGGAGGAAGACACGAGGAACCGGATATTTATGGGGAGGAAGTGGAAGAACCGGTTCTCCCAGGAGAGAAAGCCTCTGAAAGTCAGGTGCTCCCGGAAGAGAAAGAAAACGGCGCGGAGGTTCTCCCAGGCGGGAAGGGACCCGTAGAACAGGAATCCGGGGAGGCTGACGAGCCTGTTCTGACAGAAGAGGACTGGGGGGAATATTTTGACGGCTTCAACGGGGCAGCGGTGGTGTATGACGCTTCCGCAGGACGGTACAGGGTATACAACAGCGAGTTGGCGCAGACCAGAAGGTCTCCCTGTTCAACATTTAAAATCATCTCTTCCCTGATTGCCCTGGAAAAGGGAATTATTGAACCTGACCATTCGACACGGATGTGGAGCGGGGAGACTTTCTGGAATGAAAAATGGAATCAGGACATTGACTTTGCCGGGGCATTCCGGGAATCCTGTGTCTGGTATTTCCGGGAGGTTATAGACGAGATCGGACAGGAGGCGATGCAGGAAGAGCTGGACAGGCTTTCTTACGGAAACTGCGACATTTCTGACTGGGAGGGAGGGCTGAACACCAACAATAACAATCGGGCATTGACAGGGTTTTGGATTGAGGCGTCGCTGGCCATTTCTCCTAAGGAGCAGGTGGAGGTAATGGAGCGTATCTTTGGGCAGGAGTCGGTGTATTCGGAAGAGACCTGCAGTCAATTGAAGGAGGTCATGCGGACGCAGCAGGAGACTGCTGTTCCCGTGTACGGAAAGACCGGGATGGGCGTAAAGGATGGTATTACGGCAGACGCATGGTTTGTCGGATTTGCTGAAAATACGGGTGAGAATATAAATTTTTGCGTTTATCTGGGAAGGACGGATCACAAGGAAGTATCCAGTTCCGCGGCGAGAGAGATCGCAATCCGGCTGATGGAGGATTTATGCGCCGAAGATTGGTAACCGTCAGGAGCGCCTGCACTGTTAGGAAAATTGACCTGAGGGAGTCTCCGGCAGACGCGTATTTTGAAATCATTGCCATTCGCGGGAACTGAGAATAGGCAGTATGCGGTTTTGGGTATACTGTCCGGTATGACACATGAAAAAATACATCGGGAATTTGGTTATTATGTTTTGCTGTTTTTCATTACGGCCTTTATCGGGTGGCTCTGGGAGGTAGGGCTGTTTTGGTTTACGAACCATGCTTTTGTCAACAGAGGGGTGTACAGGGGTCCCTATCTTCCCATTTACGGGGCGGGCGGCATATTGCTGTGTTTTCTTCTTCGCCGCCTGGGAAAGAAGCCCCTGTGGGTATTCCTGCTGTCTGCGCTGGTCTGTTCAGGGCTGGAGTATTTTACCGGCTGGTTTCTGGAGTATCTCTGGGGCATTCGCTGGTGGGATTACAGCGGACATGCGCTGAATCTAAACGGCAGGATATGTCTGGTTGGGACAGTGGTCTTCGGTTTGGGCGGGACGGCCTTAATCTGCCTGCTTCTGCCGCTTTACGAGAAGCTGTACAGAAGCCTTTCACAAAAATGGCGGTTATGCCTGTGCCTTTTTCTGCTGCTCGTGTTTATTGCGGATGCTACTTACTGTGCGGTCCGGCCGAATACCGGGCCGGGGATCAGCTCCGGCACATCCTCCGCCTTCCATTGTTTAGACGGCAGAATGAGGGCATAGGGTCCCACAATTTCCTCCAGAATGCGTAATTCCAGCTGCTGTCTGTGCTCCAGATGGGAAACCAGGTCCGAAAACCCTGCGGCGCCGCATTCCTTTCCGTAGGGTGATTCTTTCAGATACTGCAGCATCATGGGATACCAGAGCTGGGTGCCGTCAGGGGCGCTGCGTTCTTCCCGGATGATGCGCGTGCTCTCTGCCAGATCGTCCCCCAATAAATACAGCAGCAGGAAATTCTCCCTGTCCGCTGCAGCGTAGAGTCTGCGGTAAAAGTCTATAATTTCGTCATCTTTCAGACGGCGAAACAAAATAAGATCCTCGGTGATATTAATAATCACCATTGTGACACACAAAGGTCAGCTGGTCAAGGGGGAAGAGACATAAAATCTTCCCTGCCCGATTTACTATCTATGGAAATTTTCTTCAGAATTTGATATACTATAACATACAGCTTCATGTTGCTGCGGTATCCTGGAGCGAACAAAATCTTTTGATCGAAAAATGAGGAAATTAATGATAGAGGAGGCATATTCATGGAACAGAAATTCATCAAACCCCCGGTGGAAGTCCGGTATCGGGAGGAATTGGAGGCCCTGAAGGCGAATGACACGGGAAATCGTCCGGAGAACTGGCAGATGTCCCCCAGGGCCGTGCGGACGTTTATCCTGGGCAGCTCAAAACCTCTGGTCTGCGGGGGAAAAGAGTATATCATCGAGAAGAAATATTTCGGCAATGACGCTTTGGTGGAGCGCTGTATTGTGACACTGGCAGGCAATCGGGGACTGATGCTGGTGGGTGAGCCTGGGACGGCCAAGACCATGCTCTCGGAATTGCTGTCCGCGGCCGTCAGCGGGGTCAGCACCAACACCATCCAGGGCACGGCGGGGACCACGGAGGATATGATCAAATACTCCTGGAATTATGCCCTGCTTCTGGCCAAAGGTCCCAGCCGGGAAGCGCTGGTGCCGTCGCCGCTGTATGTGGGCATGGAGAAAGGCATTCTCACCCGGTTTGAGGAGATTACCAGAACTCCCGCGGAGATTCAGGACAGCCTCATCAGCGTTCTGAGCGACAAAGTGCTGAATGTGCCGGAGCTGGGGGACGAAGGTTTTCTATTCGCCAGACCCGGATTCAATGTCATCGGCACAGCCAATACCCGGGATAAGGGAGTGAATGAGATGAGCAGCGCCCTCAAGAGGCGTTTTAATTTCGAGACCGTGATGCCTGTCCGGGAAGCGTCCATGGAGAAACGGATAATCGTCAATGAGGTAAACCGGCTGGCAGAGGAGAGTCATATTTCCGTTCAGGCGGACGAGGATGTGGCGGAGATCCTTGCCTCTACATATCATGAGCTGCGGGAGGGTGTGTCTTCCCACGGACATCGAATCGATAAGCCCTCTTCCGTGATGAGTACCGCGGAGGCCGTGTCGGTGTATTATCAGGCCATGATCACAGGGTATTATTACGGGGACGGGACCCTGAGCATGGACAGTCTGGTGCAGACTCTGGTGGGGGCGGTGTCCAAGGAGAATAAGGACGATCTGGAGAAGGTGAGGGGATACTTTAACACGGTCATCCGGGACAAGAGCAGTAAAGAAGGTGGATTATGGAAAGAATATTACGAAGCCAGAAAATGGCTGAAATAGTGCTGCTTCCTGTCCGCCACCACAGCCCGGCCTGCGCGTATCATGTGAAGCGGATGATTGACAGGCTGCGGCCCGGAGTGATTTTGGTAGAGGGGCCGGACAATGCGGATCCCCTGATTCCGGTGATGGTGCATGAGGACACGAAGGCGCCTTTTGCCATCT
Source organism: uncultured Acetatifactor sp. (assembly GCA_910586515.1). Taxonomy (GTDB): domain Bacteria; phylum Bacillota; class Clostridia; order Lachnospirales; family Lachnospiraceae; genus Acetatifactor. The sequence continues at coordinate 19,970 of CAJUGL010000047.1, read as the reverse complement.
ATTATTCCTATCATGATCAGGCGGGACTGATCTCTCAGGAGAAGGAGCATTATAAATGTTACTATCCTTTTCTGGATTATTCTCCGGAGCTGGCGGCGTTTCGGGCAGGAAAGGAGCTGGGCATAGAGACGGCTTTTATCGATTTGTCCTATGGGGATATTCTGGCGGCTTCCCGGGAAGGCAGGGGGCTGCTGAGGGCGGAGGAGGAGAAAAGCAATTACAATGACGATTATCTGCTGTCCAGGAACGAATATTTAAGGCAGCTTTGCGAGAAGACGGGGCTGCGCAGTTTTGACGAATTTTGGGAGAAATATTTTGAACTGAACGGAATAGAAGAGGAAAGTGAATGCTGGTTTGGAAATCTTCTGACTTACTGTGCATTGGCCAGAGAGAATACGCCTCCGGAACTCATGGAGGAGGACGGGTGTCTGGCAAGAGAACGGCATATGGCGCGGCGGATTCGGGAATACGCGGAGAGGCCGGAGACGGCTGACGGCATTGTGGCGGCAGTCACGGGAGGATTTCACACGCCCGGGCTGAAGGCTCTGCTGGAGGAGATGCCTGAGAACGGGACAGGGGCGGAAAAAGTTCCGGAAAAGGATCAGGGCGTTTATCTCATGCCCTATTCTATGGAGGCTGCGGACGCCTTAAACGGCTATGCCAGCGGTATGCCCTTTCCCGGTTTTTACCAGAGGATATGGCAGGGGCTGCAGGAGACGGAGACGCCTTACGCCGACGGGGTGCTGGATATGATCGTCACGGCGGGGAAGGAGACCAGGCGGAAGGAAGGATATCTCTCCACCTATGACGAAATATGCGCATGCGCCATGGCAGAGGGGCTGGCGCAGCTGCGGGGCAAACGCCAGCCGGGGGCTTATGAGTTGCTGGACGCCGTGCTTGCTTCCTTTGTAAAAGGGGAATACAACATAGCCACGGATGCGCCCATGCGGTTTTTGCGGAAAGCCATGACGGGCAATGAAGTGGGGGCATTGTGCCGTCAGGCTGATGTGCCTCCGATTATCCATGATTTTCAGGAGCAGTGCAGGAGATTCGGCATTAAGACAGGTTCCACCTTGGAGGCGGAGGCCACTCTGTCCATTTTCGCAAATCCAAGGCACAGGTTCTACAGCATGTTTCTGAATCGCATGAATTACCTGAAGACAGCGTTTGCCAGAAAGATCAAGGGACCGAACCTGCAGCTGAAGCGGGACAGGAATCTGATGCGGGAGATCTGGAAATATAAATGGAGCGTACAGGTGAATTCTGCGCTGATCGAGGTGTCCGTCTATGGCGCCACCGTGGAGGAAGCGGCGGTGAGCCTGGTGAAAGAAGCGCTGAAGAAGGAGATCGGGGCAAGGGAGAGCGCCCTTCTTCTGACGGAAGTATTTGAGATGGGATTGACGGAGCAGCTGCAGCCGGTCTATGACAGAGTGCACGAACTTATGCTGGGGGACACGGATTTCTATTCTCTGGCGGAGGCGGTGAAATCCCTGCTGATGATGGAGGAATTGGCGGGACTGTATGACTCGCGGATGGCATTCGGCGAACTGATTCATATCGGGTGCAGGAAGCTGATCTCCCTGCTGCCGGCCATGGCGAAGATTAAGGATGAAGATCTGAACGCCTGTATGAATGCCCTGAAACTGCTCTATCAGGTTACCGGGCGGGAAGGGGAAGATTTTGCCCGGGAGCGGGAGGATTATTATGATGTTCTGGAGAAGATGACCCTGGACACGGAGATTCATCCGGGCTTAAACGGCTGTATACACGGCATCCTCTACGGAAGCGGCAGGGAGGATGCGGGGGAGACTGAGGCTGTATGCCGGGGGTATCTGGAGGGCACCAGAGAGCAGCTCTTTTCCACGGCCCGGTTTTTCCGGGGATTATTCTTTACGGCAAGAGATCTGGTTTTTATCGGAGAACAGTTTATCCGGATGCTGGACGACTTTTTCGGACAGGTGGGGCAGGAGGAATTCATGGAGCTGCTGCCTGAGCTGCGCATGGCCTTTACCTATTTTACGCCCAGGGAGATTGACAAAATCGCCGGGGCAGCCGCCGGACTCCACGGCAAGTCCGGCCGGGATATTCTACAGCGGAAGGAAATCTATCCGGATTGGTATGCCTACGGGAAAGAATTGGACGCTTATGTGCGGGGGAAGATGCAGAGGAAAGGATGAAACGCAATATGGCTGATGAGCAGGAAATCTTAAACAGGTGGAGGCTGGCCCTGGGGAAATATGCGTCGGGTCAGATTTCGTTTTCTTCCGGCGACGTTCAGTACATGGACATGGAAAATGTGCTGGATTACCTGTATTCCAGGGAATACGGGGAGGAACAGGAGATTCGTAAGGAACGGACAGGGGGCAGCGACGGCTCCCAGCTCACGGTGCCTTACTGGCTGCGCCAGATCAAGAAGCTTTTCCCGAAACAGACTGTGGAGGTGCTGGAGCGCCATGCCCTGGAAAAGTACGGCATGACTGAGCTGCTCACGGACCCGGAGGTGCTGCAGAAACTGGAACCCAATAAGGAACTGCTGAAGACCATTCTGGAGCTGAAGCATATGATGAAAGGCGACGTGCTGAATATGGCCAGGGAGATTGTACGGAAGGTGGCGGAGGAGATTGCCCGGAAACTGGAGCAGGAAGTGAGGATTTCCTTCTTCGGACAGATCAACCGCAATGCCAGCAGTCCGGTGAAGACGGCAAGGAATCTGGACATAAAGAAGACCATCCGCATGAATCTGAAAAATTATGACAGGGAAAATGAACAGCTTGTGCTGAAAAACGTGTACTTTAATTCGAGAATGAAGAAATATAATCAGTGGCGGGTGATTATCTGCGTGGACGAGAGCGGTTCCATGCTGGATTCCGTCATTCACAGCGCCATAATGGCGGGGATTTTCTCCAAACTGCCCATGCTGGACACCAAACTGGTGATCTTCGACACCAATGTGGTGGACTTGAGCGGTTATGTGGAGGATCCGGTGGAGACTTTGATGAGCGTTCAGCTTGGGGGCGGCACCAACATTGCAGGGGCATTGTCCTACTGTGAGGGATTGATCGATTTCCCGTACAGAACAATGGTGGTGCTGGTGACGGATCTCTATGAGGGCGGCGGATATCAGCGGCTGTACAGCACATCCAAGGGCATCATTGAGAGCGGCGCCAGACTGGTGGTGCTGACAGCCCTGGACATGGACGCCAATCCCAATTATGACCGAAATGCTGCGGCGGTGCTGGCGGATATGGGGGCATTTGTCGGGGCCATGACCCCGGAGGAACTGGCCGGGTGGATGGGGAAGATTATTGCATAGGGGCAGCGCCCATTTAGCGGTATGGGCGGATAGGAGCGGAGAGCCATATGGATGTTTGGAGAGAGAGGCTGGCCGGAGTTGACGATGAGTACCTGATCGGATTAAGCAATAAGGGGATCGTCAAACGGGCCTACAAGGATAAGGAAGAGATTCCCGCCGAGATCGGCGCGGCGGGAGAGGAGGCCACGGTAAAAATCAATGAGGAGACGGTGACTGTGCGGTATCCTCTGGGAGAGAGCAGGTGTACCTGTCCGTCAAGAAGTATTTGCCGTCATGTGGTGCAGGCCATACTGGTTCTGCGGGAAAATTGTCTTCGGGAAGGGACGGAGGCGGATACCTGTCTTCAGGAAGAGACGGAAGCGGAAGCGTCAGTGCGTGAGGAGATAAACGCTTACCCGCTTTCCCGGCTGAAAAAGGCATTGGGGAGCCGTTATTTTCAGAGCTTTGTCAATCAGGCGGCGGCAGGCATCCGGCCCGCGATACAGTATTCCACCGTAATCACCGTGCAGCTGCCGGAGCAGGAAATGATCGTGAAGCTGCTGTCTCCTCTGGAATATTCTTCCTGTACCTGCCGGAAGAAGGAGCTGTGCAGACATAAAGCGGCTGCCATTCTCTGGTGTCAGATGGAAGCGGGGATTGTGACAGGGGAGATGCTGGCCAGGGAGGCGGGAGAAGCGCCTGCTTTGGATATGGAAGAGATAAGGGAGGCTGCCGGTCAGATGCGGGCCTTCCTGGAGGAATTGTTTGTCACGGGTCTTTCCCGGGTTTCGCCCGATGTGCTGAATTATCTGGAACGGCTTGCCATTATCAGCCATAACGCGGAGCTTGCCAGGTTTGAGGGCTATTTCCGCGGGCTGTCCAATGTTTATGACAGCTATTTCGCCAGAAAGGCGGCGTTCAGGACGGAGGAGCTGACGGGGAGGCTTACCAGGCTGTACCGGCGGATTATGCTTTTGAACCAGGCTGAGGATGCCGGGGCTGTGATGAAGCTTGCCGGGGAATTTCGGGCGGATTATCTGCCTGTGGGGAATCTGGACCTGATCGGCATAGCCATGGAGCATTTTCGGAGCCGGAACGGATACGAGGGAGAGACGGTCTATTTTCTGGAGGAAAATACGAAAAAATGGTATACGTATACCAATGCCAGACCTGTTTTTTATGACACATCCAGAAAGCGGGGATATGCGGAGAAGAGTCAGGCGCCGTGGGGATTGAATGTCTCTCTGGAGAATCTGCTGAAGGTCAGAATACATCTGGCCGGCGCCAGATGCGGCGGGAGGAACCGCCTTTCCTCCAGTCAGGAGACCAGGGGAGAGATCACGGGAGAGCAGGGACTCCGGTTGTCTGATATAAGGGAATGGTATTATCGGGATTTCGGCAAATTGTTTCAGGAGCAGATCGGAAAACAGCAGCAGGAATGGCTTGGAGAACAGGGCGTTTCGGATGAAGAGGGAAAATACGGAGAAGGAACGGAGCGAAGCGCTGAAGGCGCAGAACTGGTGATTGTGCGGCCGGATTCCTGCGCAAAGGCGGAGTTTTCCCGGACCGGCCAGCAGCTGACTCTGCCCCTGTACGACAGGGCGGGCAGGGAGATTCTGGTGGAGGTGGAATATTCCCGGGAAGAAGCGGGTACCATTCGCTATCTGGAACGGGTTTCCGAGAGGAAGCTGCCCTGTTTTCTGGGGAAGATTACCCTGAGGGAGGGGCGCCTGCGGATGTATCCGGTGGATTTGCTGAATATAGAAGAGGATGACGATACAGAAGAGACCGTTAAAACAGAAGAGCGTATTCGTATAGAAGAGACTGTTCAGGAGGACGCGGAAGAGCAGGGCCCGGCCCGGGGAAGTGAAGGGATATTGGCGGGGCACAGACCGGGATTTCTGGTGGTGGAGGACCTGACGGAAGAGGTTCTCTCTCTGATGGAAGAGTTGTGCCAGAGCGGTTTCGGCGCAGTCCATGACAGTACATTGGAGGGAATTCGGCAGGCAGGAGAACTGACTGCCCAGTACGGTATGCGGTACCTGTCCGAGCTGCTGACCGCTCTGGGGGAGAAAATAGAGACAAACCGTCACCTGATGAAGCGGGAGGCTGCGCCCATGGCTGAGCTTTACGCGGAAATAGAGGAATATCTGTATCTGTGCAGGCAAAAGAACGCGTATAACAGAGGGGAGAACGCTTATCTCAATCAGCTGACAGGCGCGCAGCGACTTTAAAATAGGAGGAAGGAATCAATGATTAATCCACAAAACCAGCGCATCATGAAAATCGTAGAGCTTTTCGAACAGATGAATCTGTTCAGTCCCGAGGAGATGACCATGATCGAGGACTATCTCACCGGGAATGGGAATCAGGAAGAAATCGAAAGACTGCCTTTCCGGGATCTGTCCGTTGTTCCGGGCAGCCTGGCGGCTCGGATGAAGGCTCTGGGAGAGGAACTGATGAACAGAGGGAGGGAGGAGGACGCCGGCAGACTGGGCGAGATTTTGTTCACTGTCGGTCAGTCCACCTGCTTCCAGATGATGCCCATGTCGAATCATTATATTCTGGAGAAAAACAGGATAATGGTGGAGCAGCCGGCAAAAAAGGTGGCTGTCTACGCGGCTATGATCGGCAGAGATGAATACCAGGTCAATCGGCATATGCTGTCAGGCCTGATCAAAACCGCGGAGAACAGATCTGAGATTATCAGAGAGGCTATAGAGTACGAGAAAAATAAATTCGTCAACGGGAAAATAATACTTTACACCGCTTATTTCAGAACGAAATACAGAAATGTTCCGTTGGCCCGGGAAGCTGCGGAAGGAGGGCAGACGGGAATAACAAAGGGGGCGGACGGTCTCCCGGAACAGAGTCTGCAGATCTGCGCCGAAGATGCCGGACTGTTGAAAGCTTACGGGGAAGCCCTGGCCCACAGCCTGCCCAATCTCTATCGGAACCAGATGCCCAGGTTGGAAATGAGTGAAATAATGAACGCAGTGCAGCGCGATCAGGTGGATGCGAGAATACTGAAGATGGCGGGCAGGAATGGTTCTGTGGACCGCTTTATGCTGCGGCTTCTTGGGGGAACGGCCTTTGTAAATTATGCCCAGTCCCCTGTGCTGAGGAATGTCCTGAAAATCTGTCTGGCCGCGAATACGAATGTCATGCTGGATATTATGGAAAGCATTGATCTGCGGGGCGAGCTGGGCGAAAGAGGAGGGGAGTTTGACCGTATATTCGGAATAGATGCGGGAAAATATATTGCCTGGGCGGCAGTCAAGGCGAAAACAGGGATTCTGCGCGGTCAGTTTAAGCAAAATCGGGAAGAATTTCTGAACTGTATGAAGAAAGCAGACTTTGACACGTTTCAGCGGATGAATGCGGTCATCGGTGAGCTGGATCCCGGACTGTACAGAGAACGGTCTGAAGAGTTTGGCCAAAGACAGCAGAGCATGCTCATTGAGGCCATGGTTCAGATCGCGGAGAGTCAGGCTGCAGGGGCGGTGAGGGAGTATTTAAAAGGAGAGAAGGGAATTGAGACGCTGTATCCCTATGAAGAAAATATGCAGGGCAGCAATTTCTGGGGCGGAAGGCATTGGGCTGTGCTACAGAGTTATCAGAGGACATACGGATTTGACGCCCTGAGCGGCCGCTGCGAGGCATATTTGATGCTGTATAGGGGATATGTCAATTCCAACATCCTCAGGAACGACGGCAAGATTGAGAAAGCAGGGGTGAAGAGACTTTTCGCCGCGGTGAATGCCGAACATCTGGGGCTCAGGCAGCAGCTGAACGGATATGCGGACATCTATGATTCCTTCTATTCGGAACAATGGAAGGCGGATTTCCAGGAGGCGGCCAAAAAGGTGTTCGGAGGCTATCTGGAAGAACGGCCGGAGGAGATGACGGCAGCTTTCCGGGAGGCGGGCAGCACGGGCAGATGCCTTGGTCTTCTGGTGCTGGGGGAGCAGCCTGACCGGTTCAGGGAGGGTATTTTAGGGTTTACGCAGGACACCTCAAAGGCAGTCAGGGAAGAGCTGCTGAAGGTTCTGGGCAGGCAGAAAAACTGGGAGGAGGATGTGCTGAAACTCCTTGGCTCCAAGAAGGCGGCAGAGCGGGAAACGGCCGTACGTGTGCTGGCAGACTGGGGCAGAGAGAAATATGCCGCCGTTCTGGCGGAAAGCCTGGAGAAAGAGAAGAACGGCAAGGTCAGGAGCCTGTTGGAAACGGTGCTGCAGGTGAGCGGGGAGACCGGGGAAAATGCGGCAGGAAAAGTTTTGCCCCGGGAAGAGCTGGTGAAGGAGATTCACAAGGGCGGCAGGAAGCGCACGCTGGCCTGGGCATACGAGACGCCGTTTTCAGCGGTACATATGATCAGCGGAGAGGAAGCTTCCGAGGAATATCTGCAGGCCGTGTTCTTAAGCTATGCTTCCATGTCTCCCTGCGGCGTAAGCTCCGGGGCTGCCCTTCTGGCGGAGGCGCTGGATCAGCGGGAATTCGCAGTCTATGCCAATGAGCTTTTTGACAAGTGGATGGAGGCGGGAGCGGAATCCAAGAAACGCTGGGTGCTCTATGCGGCGTCCATTCACGGGGGAGCCGAGATCGTGAAGAAGCTGCAGCACCAGATTCAGGAATGGCCCCAGGCGGCCAGGGGAGCCATTGCCTCGGAGGCCGTGCAGGCTCTGGCGCTGAATCCCCAGCCTCAGGCCCTGTTGATTGTAGACGGAATATCCAGGAAATTCAAATTTAAACAGGTGAAGACAGCGGCAGGGAAGGCGTTGGATTTCGCCGCGTCTCAGCTGGGAATCACCACCGAGGAACTGGCGGACAGAATAGTGCCTGATCTGGGCTTTAATGAGAAGATGGAAAGGGTATTTGATTACGGGGAGAGAAAATTTACCGTGACCATTACGACTGCTCTGGAGATAGAGGTCTTTGACGAGAGCGGTAAAAAGCTGAAGAATCTCCCTTCTCCGGGCAAGCGGGACGATCAGGAGAAAGCGGCTGAGGCCTACGAGGAATTCAAGCAGATGAAGAAACAGATGAAGGCAACCGTGAGCAGCCAGAAGATGCGCCTGGAGATGGCGCTGTCTTCGGGGAGACAGTGGAGCGTGACGGCCTGGAAGAATCTGTTTGTGAAGAATCCCGTGATGCATCAGTTTGCCACCGGGCTGATCTGGGGCGTTTATGAGGACCGGAAGCTGGTATCCACTTTCCGTTACATGGAGGACAGTTCTTTCAACACGGAAGAGGAAGACGAATTTCAGCTGCCGGATGCCCGGGACGGGGCAGACGGGGAAAGCCCTTCCGCAATAGGCCTTGTGCATCCCATAGAGCTGTCCGGGGATTCTCTGAAAACCTGGAAGGAACAGCTGGAGGATTATGAGATTGTCCAGCCTGTGGAGCAGCTGGAACGCCCGGTTTATCATAGAACCGAAGAAGAGGGGGAGCAGAAGAGTCTGGAGCGCTTCGGCGGCTGCATCGTCAATGACCTGTCCCTGGGCGGAAAGCTTCAGACCCTGGGATGGTATCGGGGTTCCGTGCAGGACGGAGGCGGTTTCTACAGCTATTACAGAGAGGACAGGGAACTCGGGCTGGGGGTTGAACTCCACTTTTCCGGCAGCTATGTGGGAGGGGAGAATGAGGATGTGACCGTGTATGAAGCCAGGTTCTACAATGCGGGAGGAACGCTTCTCTCCGAGAACAGCGGTGTAATGAACAGCGACATCAGGCGGGGAAGCTATGTGTACGATGAGGCGAACGACAGCAATTCCTATTTCCTGAAGGAGGTGCCGGAGCGGTATTTCAGCGAGATTGTGCTGCAGCTGACCAGGGCCACGGCAGCCAGCAAGGAGAAGAATGCGAACTGGAAGACCAAACGATGATAGCAGGGACGTGATAAATAAGAATTCCGTTTGCGCGTGCATCCTCCCGGAGGGGTTCACAGGACGAACATTCCTGTGAAATAAAAACAGGCGGTAAGTCTCCTGCGGGAGGGATGCCGCCTGAAATTGCCGGGAAGCTGCCGGCGGGCGCCAAAACGGATTCTTTTCGCATTTTGTGTGCATTATCGTAACCGTTCAGCGCCCTGGCGGAACCGTTATCATAATTGGGAGAAAACTTCTCCGATGGGAGCCTGAATCAGCAGGTCCGCATGGGCATCTCTGTGGGTGGGCGTCTTGTTGATTACCACCAGCTTTTCTCCCCGGAAATAGTCGATGAGTCCTGCCGCAGGATAAACCGCCAGTGAAGTTCCGCCGATGATCAATACCTGGGCGTCATGAATAAAGCGCACTGCGGCATTGATGGTTTCCTGATTCAGTCCTTCCTCATACAGAACCACATCCGGTTTCACCTGGCCGCCGCATTTTTCGCATTTGGGCACATCCGGCGCATTAAGAACATACTGTACGTCGTAAAACTGTCCGCACTTCCGGCAGTAATTGCGCAGAACCGAACCGTGCAGTTCCAGCACTGTTTTGCTTCCGGCGGCCTGATGCAGACCGTCTATATTTTGGGTGATTACTGCCCGAAGCTTTCCCCGGGCTTCCAGCCGGGCCAGCTCCCTATGCGCCGCATTGGGCTTTGCGTCCGGAAAAAGCATCTTATTGCGGTAAAAGCGAAAGAATTCTTCCGGATTGCGGAGATAGAAAGTGTGGCTCAATATTGTCTCAGGCGGGTAGTCATACTGCTGGTGATAGAGGCCGTCCACACTGCGGAAATCCGGAATCCCGCTCTCTGTGGACACGCCGGCGCCGCCGAAAAACACGATGTTATCATATTCTTGGATAATCTTCTTCAATTCTTCGATAGTATTTGCGTTCTTTTCCATAAAAGTCACCCTGCCTTTCCCGGGATAGGTACTGCCGTTTCGATTCTATTTTACCACGGCTTTTTTCGTAATGCCATAAAAAGAAGCATTTTTGGAAAAATTAATAAATATAAACGCCGGTCCTATTGAGCCGAATCGGCGGTATATGATATAATAGGATACCAAGCGGACCTGCTTCCGGGATAGGGGGAAGACCGCGGGGCATAATCAGAATAAAAGATAAAACAGAGGTATTCGTTTGATAAAAAGAAGAAAAGGATACGAAAAGACATTGGTTCCCGTGGAGAGGAGCCGCAGGATCATCTTTCTGGATAAACGGGGGCGCAGGCTGAAGCGATATTCCGTACCGGCCGGTATTTTCGGGATTTTAGGAGCGGTCTGTATCTGTTACTGCGGAGGGATTGCCCTGGCCGGATTCGGGACATATTTCTTTTTGATCTGGGGAGGCATAGGCTGCGGCTGTCTGATGCTGAGAGCCATGTTCCGCAACGAAAAACTGATGATTGCCATGCCGGGATGGATAAAAGTGACGGGCATCGGTGTTTTTGCCGCCGGCCTTCTCCTGTTCTGCACAGTGGAGGGGCTGATTCTGACCGGATATGAGGCCAAAGCTGCCGGAGGGGCGGATTACTGCGTCGTCCTGGGTGCGCAGTGGAAGAAGGACGGACCGGGCGAGGCTCTGCGGAAGCGGCTTGACGAGGCGGCGGCTTATCTGACGGAAAATCCGGATACCAGGGCTGTGGTTTCCGGAGGGCAGGGGGCCGACGAGGCGATCACGGAAGCGGCCGGGATGCGGGAGTATCTGATCCGGGCCGGAATAGAGCCGGAGCGTATATTGACCGAGGACAGATCGGCAAACACCTACGAGAATCTGGTGTTCAGCGGAGAATTACTGGATCGAAAGCAGGATAGGGTGGTCATTGTGACCAACAATTTTCATGTGTTTCGCGCTCTGGCCATTGCGAAAAAGCAGGGTTATGCCCATGCGGAGGGGCTGGCGGCGGACTCGCTGCCGGGAATGGCGCCTCACAATCTGCTGAGGGAGTTTTTTGGCGTTGTGAAGGATTTTTTTGCGGGTAATTTATGAGCGGTAACTGCTCGATTTCAAAGCGGAAAGGCGGTTTGCCGAAGCGGAAGGGGGTAGTAAATGGAGATCAATGTGGGAGATGTGGTGCGGCTCAAGAAGCAGCATCCCTGCGGCAGCAGGGAATGGGAGGTGCTGCGTTCAGGGGCGGATTTTCGGCTGAAATGCAGGGGCTGCGGTCATCAGGTGATGATTGCCAGACGGCTTTTGGAGAAAAGCGTTAAAGAAATTTTGTGAATTGTAAAAAAATGCTTGTAATATCAGGAAAATCATGCTATCATTTATATTTGTGATGAATCAATTCCTTGCTCGCACCGAGTGCGGGCCAGAGACCAAAAGGAGGTAAGTAACAAGCATGAACAAGTATGAATTGGCCGTAGTCGTGTCCGCGAAGATTGAGGACGAAGAGAGAGCGGCTGTCGTTGACAAATGCAAAGCTCTCGTAGAGAGATTTGGCGGTGTCATCACAGAGGTGGACGAATGGGGCAAGAAGAGACTTGCTTACGAAGTTCAGAAGATGAAAGAAGGATTTTATTATTTCATCAGATTTGATGCCGAGAGCACTGCTCCGATTGAGATCGAGAGTCGTATCCGTATTATGGAAAATGTCATCAGATATCTGATTGTCAGACAGGACGAGGCTTAATATATACTCATGAATGAGTATAGAAAGCGAGAAAAATATGAATAAAGTTATACTGATGGGACGCTTAACAAGAGATCCGGAAGTACGTTATTCCCAGGGGGCCAGCCAGACGTCGGTAGCCCGTTTTTCCATTGCGGTGGACAGGCGTTTTAAGCGCGAAGGCGAGCCTGAGGCGGATTTTTTTAATTGTACCGCTTTTGGAAAGCAGGCGGAATTTGTGGAGAGATACCTGCATAAGGGAATAAAGATTCTGATGAGCGGCAGAGTTCAGAACGACAATTATACCAATAAAGACGGGCAGATGGTTTACAGTGTCCGCGTTATGGTAGATGAGATCGAATTCGCCGAGAGCAAGAATGCATCAGGAGGAAATGCCGGCGGTTTTAACAACGGAGGCGGCTTCGGCGGAGGAGGTTTTAACGGAGGCGGCTTCGGAGGGAATCAGAACAGCGCGCCGGCGCCGTCAGGCGCAGGAGACGGGTTTATGAATATCCCGGACGGCATTGATGAGGAATTACCGTTTAACTAAGTTTGATTATGGACAGGAGGCATTGACATGGCTTACAATAAGGGTGAGAAATCCGACGGCCCCATGAGGAAAAGGGGCGGAATCCGCAGGAAAAGAAAGGTCTGCGTTTTCTGTGGGAAAGACAATGTAATTGATTATAAGGATACCAATAAGCTGAAGAGATACGTTTCCGAGAGGGGTAAGATTCTTCCCCGCCGTATCACCGGCAATTGCGCAAAGCATCAGAGGGCGCTGACCGTAGCGATCAAGAGAGCTCGTCACGTTGCATTGATGCCCTATGTACAGGATTAAGTCTGTATGATCAGGCCGGCTGTCCGAGAGGACAGCCGGTTTTTTTCTCGATTCTGCAAAACATTTCCATTTTAGACAAATTAAATTGTGGCATAGTGTTGAAGAGTATGCTATAATGTTCAGGTAAGCATGTTTTCTGAAATAGATCAAAATGAGAAAATAAGCGGGAAGGATTCCGGTCCCGCGAGGTATCCATATGAAAAAGAGAATAAAACTGAAGGGCCGTATTAAGACCTTTATACAGTTCGGCATTTATTTGGGTTTGCTGTGCTGTATTGTGGATGTGGCAATGTTTATTATTGATTACCGGGCGGGTATGCTGTTGGCAGGATATATCCTGTTGTATTTTGCGATAACGCTTTCCCTGTATTTTTACAACAAACCCATTATTATGAATGAATTTATCAGCTTTGCCACGGAATACGGCCAGATTCAGCGCAGATTGCTGCGGGAGATGGATTTGCCCTACGCTCTGCTGGACGACAGCGGCAAGGTGATCTGGACAAACGCCGCCTTTGAAGCGGTCATTCATCAGCCAAAGGGGTATAAAAAATCTATCACTTCACTGTTTCCCACCATTACCAGAGACCGGCTGCCTGACGACGGAGGACTGGAGGAGGCGCAGTATGAAGTGGAATATGAGGGAAATGAGTTTGTGGCGAAGTTTCGGAGAATTTCGCTGGCAGATCTGGCCAGTCACAGCGACATGATTGACGGGGAAAGCTATGACGGTTATCTGATTGCCGTTTATCTTTATGACGAGACGGCCCTGCGCATTGCCCTGCGGGAAGTGGACGATCAAAGCCTTGCTGTGGGCATGATCTATCTCGACAATTACGACGAGGCTCTGGACGGTGTGGAAGAGGTGCGCCGCTCCTTATTGATCGCGCTGATTGAGCGGAAGGTGAATAAGTATATTTCGGCCTTTGACGGAATCTGCAAGAAGCTAGAGAAGGACAAATATCTGATTATCATGCGCAAAAGGGCGGTTGCCCAGCTGCAGGAGTCCCGGTTTGATCTGCTGGAAGAGGTTAAGACAGTCAATATCGGAAACGAGATGGCCGTCACCATCAGTATCGGGGTGGGTCTGGATGGGCTGACCTATGCGCAGAATTATGAATTTTCCCGCAATGCGATAGATTTGGCTTTGGGCAGGGGCGGCGATCAGGCCGTCATCAAGACGCCGGAGAGTATTACATACTACGGCGGAAAGAGTCAGCAGGTGGAAAAAAATACCAGAGTAAAGGCAAGGGTGAAGGCCCAGGCTCTCAGGGAGATTATTACCGGAAAGGATCAGGTCCTGGTAATGGGACACAGGATACCGGATGCGGACAGCTTCGGCGCCGCAGTGGGAATTTACCGGATAGCCCTGACATTGGGCCGCAAGGCTCATATCGTGCTGGACAAGGTGATTCCTGCGATTCAGCCCACTGTGGAGCTGTTCGGAAAGCATCCGGAGTACGGCGATATGATAATCAGCCCTCAGCAGGCCATAGAAGCCGCGGGCAGCAATACCGTTCTGGTGGTGGTGGACGTGAACAAACCATCTATAACGGAGTGTCCGGATCTGCTGAAATTCTGCAAGTGTGTGGTGGTGTTGGATCATCATCGTCAGGGCACGGAGACTATTGAAAATGCCACGCTGTCCTATGTGGAACCTTACGCCTCCTCCACCTGCGAGATGGTTTCAGAGATACTTCAGTACATTTACGATAATATCAAAATCCGGGCGGAAGAGGCGGATTCCATGTATGCCGGGATTATGATTGATACGAATAACTTTATGATCAAGACAGGGGTGCGGACCTTTGAGGCCGCCGCGTTCCTTCGCCGCAGCGGAGCGGATGTAACCCGTGTGCGGAAGCTGTTCAGGGAAGATGCCCAGGGCTACAAGGCCAAGGCAGATGCGGTAAGTCAGGCGGAGATTTATAAGAAGTATTTTGCCATCTCCATCTGTACCGCGGATGATCTGCCCAGTCCTACTATTATCGGGGCGCAGGCGGCAAATGAGCTGCTGAATATCCGGGGGGTGAAGGCCAGTTTTGTGCTGACAGACTACCAGGGGATGATTTATATCAGCGCCCGCTCCATAGATGAGGTCAATGTGCAGATTATCATGGAGCGGATGGGGGGCGGCGGTCATCTGAATACCGCGGCCTGTCAGATGGAGGGGGTAGGCATTATAGAGGCCATCGGCGTGCTGAAGAGAACCGTTGACAGCATGCTGGAAAACGGAGAGATATAGGTAGTTGTTCACAGGTATTTCCGCAAGGTATTTTTGTGTGGTACAGGGTTTGGGAATAAACGGAAAGGACGGAAAAGATGAAGATTATTTTATTGCAGGATGAGAAAAAGCTGGGCAAAAAAGGAGATATATTGGAAGTCAGTGAAGGATATGCGAGAAATTATGTATTGCCCAAGAAGATAGGCGTAGAAGCAAATGCCAAAAATATGAATGATTTGAAGCTTCATAAGGCAAATGAGGACAAGCTGGCAAAGGAGCAGCTGGATGCGGCGAAGGAGCTGGCGGCCAGACTGGAAGAAAAGCAGGTGACGGTTAAAATCAAGGCCGGCGAGGGCGGAAGGGCGTTTGGTTCCGTGTCCTCCAAGGAGATCGCCGCAGCGTGCAGGGAGCAGCACAATATTGAGATTGACAAAAAGAAAATACTTCTGCCTGAAAATTTAAAAAGTTTCGGCGCTTATGAAGTGGGGGTCAGGCTTCACCCGCAGGTGACCGCTAAGCTGACCGTCAAAGTGCTGGAAGGATAAGCACAAAACCGTGAAGAGCAACGTTCAGGAAGACGGGGCAAAAGTAGGGCAGCGGTTCCCCGATGAAGGATATAGGAAAGTGTGGTTGCCTTGGAAGAAAATGTATTAAAGAGAATACTGCCTCACAGCATGGAGGCGGAACAGTCTGTGATCTGCTCCATGCTGATGGACAGAGAGGCTATTGTGGTGGCCTCAGAGCTGATTTCGGGAGAAGATTTTTATCATAAGCAATATGGCATACTGTTTGAGTCTATGTGCGAACTCAGCGATGAGGGAAGTCCTGTGGATCTGGTTACTTTGCAGGACAGACTTCGGACGAAGGATGTCCCCCCGGAGGTCAGCAGCCTGGAGTTCATCCGGGAGGTGCTTATGGCACCCATCATTTCCGCAAACATCAGGCAGTATGCACGGATTGTCGCGGAGAAATCTACGCTTCGAAAGCTGATACGGCTGAATGAAGAGATTGCCAACAACTGTTACGCAGGAAAAGAAACGCTGGAATACATATTGGAAGATACGGAAAAACGCATTTTCCAATTGCTTCAGCGGCGGACCACGGATTCCTATGTGCCCATTCGTCAGGTGGTGATGAATGCCATGGACAAGATTGAGGTAGCCGCCAAAAATAAGGGAAATGTGACAGGGATTCCCACTGGTTTCCTGGACCTGGACTATCGGACTGCGGGACTGCAGCCTTCGGACCTGATTTTGATCGCAGCCCGGCCTTCAATGGGAAAGACGGCGTTTGTGCTGAATGTTGCCCACTATATAGCTTTTCGAAAGAATATGACGCTTGCCATATTCAGTCTGGAAATGAGCAAGGAGCAGCTGGTGAATCGTATGTTTTCCATGGAGGCGAATGTAGATGCGCAGAAGCTTCGTACAGGTCAGATGAATGACCAGGAATGGGAGAGGCTTATCGAGGGGGCAGGCGTGATCGGCAGGTCCTCACTGATTATAGACGATACCCCGGGCATCGGAATTGCGGAATTGCGTTCAAAGTGCCGTAAATATAAACTGGAGCATGGCCTGTCCATGATCATTATCGATTACCTGCAGCTGATGACCGGCAGCGGCAAATCGGATTCCAGGCAGCAGGAGATATCGGATATATCGCGTTCCCTGAAGGCTCTGGCAAGGGAGCTGTCGGTTCCGGTTGTGGCTCTGTCTCAGCTTTCCAGAGCTGTGGAACAGCGGCCTGACCATCGGCCTATGCTTTCCGATCTCCGTGAATCCGGGGCTATAGAGCAGGATGCGGATGTGGTTATGTTCCTGTATCGGGATGAGTATTATAATCATGATACGGACAGAAAAGGCATATTTGAAGTGATCATCGCAAAGCAGAGGAACGGCCCGATCGGTACGGTTGAATTGGCATGGCTGCCTGAGTATCAGCGTATTGCCAATCTGGAGCGCAGGCCGGAGGACAGACAGTAATTATAGGGGAAAACAGAGACAGCAGTTCAGGGCTGCCGCTGTGATGATATTAACAGATTGTAAGCTTACAAAAGAGGATGGGTGGGACTCATTCTCTTTTTTATGCGCAGGCCCGTGCGCAAAATTCGACTCCTCGCATCTGGAGTTTTGCCGCTGAAGCGGCGCACGGGCCGCGCGGCGAGTAGGGGTAAAATCTTCCCTGCCCGCTCCCTACAAGTTGATGTTTGAATCAGAGGAAATAAAGGAAAGGAGTCATGATGGGTGATTATTTGTTTATTTCGGATGCTGCGAGGGAAGTAAAGGTGGAGAGCCATGTGCTGCGTTACTGGGAGGATGAGCTGCATCTGCCCATTAAGCGCAATGAGTTGGGGCATCGGTATTATACTGAGGAGGATGTGGAACGCTTTAAACAAATCAAGGGAATGAAAGAAAGGGGATTGCAGTTGAAAGCGATTAAGATGATTTTGAAGGACGGCAAGCTGGATGTATTGCCTGCAGAGAACTCCGGCCTGGCGGAAAATGCGGGTGCTGTGGGGGAGGAGAGTGGTTTTCCTGAGGAGACAGGGGGACTGGCGATTGACATTATTCCCAATAAAGAAAAGGAGCGGGAGATTGTCCGGGAGTCCAAGGCGGACAAATCAAGGCGCCTGCAGTGGCTTCTGCAGCAGCTGATCAGGCAGACTTTACAGGAAAACAACACTGAACTTTGCCGGGAGATCAGGGACAGTGTGGTAAAAGAGCTGGATTATCAGTTTCGTATGCAGGAGGAGAGAGAGGAAGCCAGGGACAAAATGCTTGCGGAACGGGACGAAGAGCATTACAAGAGGATGGACGAGCTTCTGCGGAAAAAGGCCAGACATCTGAAAAGAGAAAAGCCGGAAAAGAATTCGGCCAAAGATAAGGACAAAAAAGAGCAGGAACAAAGCGGCAGCGGGGAGGGAAAGCCTGCTGTTCAGGAGAAAAAAAGGAGGCGCTTCCTGTGAGAAGCGCCCCTCCGGATAGTGCCGCGGAATGATCAGTTCTGTGAAATAGCGCCTGTAGGGCACTGTCCCGCACATGCTCCGCACTCGATGCACTTATCGGGATCGATCTCGAATTTGCCGTCTCCCATGCTGATAGCGCCTACAGGGCACTGGGACTCACAAGCTCCACATGCTACACAAGCATCGCTGATTACGTATGCCATAATAAAAATCCTCCTTTTAATGTATGCGTTTTTTGTTATTTTGAGGAAAGTTCCTTCCTTCTCTGTTTGATTCCGTCAATAATAAATTTCTTTTTATCAATCAGCTTATCCTTATCCATGGGAGGAACTCCCTTAAGTCTGTATTCCATTCCCAGGCTCTCGTATTTCTTCTCCCCCATAGTGTGATAGGGCAGCACATCAAGGGCCTTCAGATTGCTGAATTGTCCGATAAAGTATCCCAGATCAAACAGATATTGTTCATCGTCCGTTATTCCGGGTACCACTACATGACGGATCCACATATCCACCTGCTTTTCATTCAGATATGCGGCAAATTTTAAAATGTTTTCATTGGGCTGCAGAGTAAGCTCTCTGTGCTTTTCCGGATCAATATGCTTGATGTCCAGCATCACCAGGTCGGTCAGGGACATCAGATGGTCCAGTTTGGCCATCAGAGGGGCATTATCCGGGTTAAATGTAATTCCGGAGCTGTCTATGCAGGTATGAATCCCTTTTGCCCTGGCAAGGGTAAACAGTTCCGTAACAAAGTCCACCTGCATTAAAGGTTCCCCGCCGGTTACGGTAAGGCCGCCGCCGTTGGCATAAAAGGCCTGGTTTTTCTCATACTGCTCGATGATATAGGAAGGCTCCATAAGCGTGCCTCCGTTTACCTCCCAGGTATCGGGATTGTGGCAGTAGGCACAGCGCATGGGACAGCCCTGCACGAATACTACAAATCGTGTGCCGGGACCGTCAACGGTTCCGAAGCTTTCCAATGAATGAATTCTTCCCTGCATAAGATCACCACGCTTTCTACAGTTTTGGGGCTGTATTTCTCTACGGAAATCCCCGGGAAGGAATACTCCCCGGGGTTTCACACGACTAACTCATTAGCTTATACTGACTCATGGAAGGTACGGGAGATAACATCAGCCTGCTGCTCGGGAGTCAGCTTGATGAAGTTAACTGCGTATCCGGATACACGAATGGTCAGCTGAGGATAGTTCTCAGGATGCTTCTGAGCGTCCAGCAGCATATCCCTGTTCAGTACGTTTACATTCAAATGATGGCCGCCCTTTGTAGCATAGCCGTCGAGTAAGTTAACAAGGTTGTCAACCTGTGCAGTATTTGTTGCCATAGTGATTTTCCTCCTTAAAATATTATATATGGTTAAATAGTTGAAAAATGCATGTATCTTCAGAAAAAGGATGATTACTGATAATCGTCCAGTCCCTGTTCAAGAGTAGGAACACTGCAGGCCAACGGTGTCCTGGAACAATCCGTACAGCCCATTGTCTGAACGCTTTTTGATTCTACATCCTGGTTGTAATCCACGTTTACGTGGCCTACACCTTCCATCATGCCGGAGTCCAGCATATTTACCAGGTCATCAATCATTTTATCTTCGTCCATGGTGCCTCCTTCTTTTACCCGGCGGCAGCGCGGGAAAGCGGAATGATATTCCGTTCCGATACCGCCCCGGGAAACTCCGCCTGCAGACTGCAGGGCTTATTTCAGATCTAATTCGATGTCAGTGACATCTCGGTGTGATCAAGTCTTATTTCAGATCTAATTCGATGTCAGTGACATCTCGGTGTGATCAAGTCTTATTTCAGATCTAATTCGATGTCACCGGAGAATACTTTGTCTTCCTTGCCCAGAGCGCCGGGAATGATGGTGAAGGTATTGGAGATACCGTCCTGTGCATCATTGAAAGGCAGCTTAGATACGGAAGCCAGGGATGCTACTGCACCGTGGGTATCGCGGCCGTGCATCGGGTTGGCGCCGGGTGCGAAAGGCTGGCCCTTCTTACGTCCGTCAGGTGTATTACCGGTAGCCTTACCATAGGTAACGTTAGAGGTAATGGTCAGGATGGAGGTGGTAGGGATACCATTCCTGTAGGT
>CAJUGL010000046.1 GCA_910586515.1 uncultured Acetatifactor sp. | reverse complement strand
TTTTTCCCTGTTTTGCCAGCCCGATCCCTAAATTGCTCGTTGTGGTGGTCTTGCCCACTCCGCCTTTCTGGTTTGCGATTGCTATAACTTTACACATGGTTTTATTCCTCCGTATTAGTCAGATTTTTCTTTGATGTTGGCTTTCTGCACTTCCACATAAGCCCGGTAATACCTGTTTGTACCTTTATTCCGGTACAGTTCCGAAAATTCTGTCACCGCCACTTTGGGCTGTTTTTTCAAAACCTTCTCGAACCACTTAATATCATTCTTCGTTCCCATCAGTCGAATTTTCAGCACGTTTCCTCTCCATTTCTGCAAGGATCTCCTCAATGGACTTCTGCTTTTTGCAGTATTCCGGATAACGGAGCTTGATGCCCTGCCAGAAGTACATCGCATAGCCGCAGCAGAAAATATCACTTACCGAATACTCCCTGCACTCTCTGATCTGCTCGTCCTTGCGCTTATAATCGTCAACACTCGGAGTGCCGTCTGTGTAAAGGTTAAAAGCAAGCCTTACCACCCGGACACTGCCGCTTGTCTGCCAGCCCTGGTGCAGACACTCCGGCTTGATGAACCCGGACTTAATATCATAGATCTGGCTGAAATGATTCCTCGTGTCCCCCAGAAATACCGAGAATGTAGATCAAAGCCTTGTGATAGCAGTCCTGATACCTCGCCTGTTCCAGTTTTTCATAATAGAATCTCTCATGTTCCTCGTTTGCAAAAACCATGTGTGTGTTGTTGGCGCTCTGCGCCTCTGCTCTTAACGCTGTGTTGTTCATACATGAACCTCCTTTGATTATTTTGTTTGTGTATATAAAAAGGACTCTATCCTTTGTTTGGGATAGAATCCTTTGAAAAAACCACGAAAAAAGGGGAAAACTCTCAAATGAATTTTCCCCTAATCGTTAAAGATAGATTTTACAAACGAAATCCTCAAAGCGGTTCGCCTTTGTGTACTCCGGACGATGTGCCATGAAATCATTCACATCAGCTCTGGTTATCAGATACTCCGTAAAGTACATATATTTGTAATCTACTTTCCTACATTGGCAATTGCCGCCTGTGCCGCAGCCAGTCTCGCAATCGGAACCCTGAACGGTGAGCAGGAAACATAGTCCAACCCAATCTTATGGCAGAATTCCACAGAAGAAGGATCGCCGCCATGCTCGCCGCAGATACCCACATGCATGCTCGGGTTTGCGGGCTTGCCCAGCTTAATGGACATTTCCATCAGCTTGCCTACGCCGTTCTGATCCAGCTTCGCAAAGGGATCGTTCTCCAGAATCTTGGTATCATAGTAAGCGTTCAGGAACTTGCCTGAGTCGTCACGGGAGAAGCCAAATGTCATCTGGGTCAGGTCATTGGTACCGAAGCAGAAGAAGTCAGCTTCCTTTGCAATCTCGTCAGCAGTCAGTGCAGCCCTGGGGATCTCGATCATGGTACCCACTTCATACTCCAGTTCAATTCCGGAAGCTGCAATTTCAGCGTCAGCGGTCTCCACAACGATCTTCTTTACATACTTCAGTTCCTTGATATCACAGATCAGAGGGATCATGATTTCAGGACGCATCTTCCACTCGGAATGAGCCTTCTGTACATTGATGGCGGCGCGGATGACAGCCCTTGTCTGCATTCTGGCGATCTCGGGATAGGTCACTGCCAGACGGCATCCCCTGTGTCCCATCATGGGGTTGAACTCATGCAGGCCTGCGATGAAGGTCTTGATCTCCTCCACGGTCTTGCCCTGGGCATTTGCCAGTTTCTCGATGTCTGCTTCCTCGGTGGGAACGAACTCGTGAAGAGGCGGATCCAGGAAACGGATGGTAACCGGGAATCCCTCCAGAGCCTCGTAAATCTTCTCGAAGTCGCTCTGCTGATAAGGCAGAATCTTCTCCAGGGCAGCTTCTCTCTCTTCCACGGTGTCCGCGCAGATCATCTCGCGGAAAGCAGCGATCCTGCTCTCCTCAAAGAACATATGCTCTGTACGGCACAGGCCGATGCCTTCTGCGCCCAGTTCTCTTGCCTTTCTTGCGTCAGCAGGCGTATCCGCATTGGTTCTTACCTTCAGGGTTCTATACTTGTCGGCCCAGGCCATAACTCTGCCGAACTCCCCTGCGATGGTAGCGTCAACGGTAGGAATTCTGCCGTCATAGATATTGCCGGTGGTACCGTCGATGGAAATATAATCTCCCTCGTGGTACTCCTTGCCTGCCAGTGTGAATTTCTTGTTCTCCTCGTCCATGGCAATATCGCCGCAGCCGGATACGCAGCAGGTTCCCATACCGCGGGCAACCACTGCCGCATGAGAGGTCATGCCGCCGCGTACGGTCAGGATGCCCTGTGCAGCCTTCATGCCGGTGATGTCTTCGGGAGAGGTCTCCAGACGAACCAGAACCACCTTCTCGCCTCTTGCAGCCCAGCTTTCGGCATCTTCCGCGCTGAACACGATCTTGCCGCAGGCAGCTCCGGGAGAAGCGCCCAGACCCTTTCCTGCCGGTGTGGCAGCCTTCAGGGCAGCAGCGTCAAACTGAGGATGCAGCAAAGTATCCAGGTTCCGGGGATCGATCATGGCCACGGCTTCCTGCTCTGTGCGCATGCCCTCGTCCACCAGGTCACAGGCAATCTTCAGGGCAGCCTGGGCAGTTCTCTTGCCGTTTCTGGTCTGAAGCATATACAGCTTGCCATGCTCCACGGTAAACTCCATGTCCTGCATGTCTCTGTAATGAGACTCCAGTTTGTCGCACACGCCCTTAAACTGCTCGAAAGCCTCGGGGAACTTGTTGGCCATCTCGGAAATCTTCATCGGTGTACGAACACCTGCAACCACGTCCTCGCCCTGTGCGTTGGTCAGGAACTCTCCGAAAAGGCCCTTTGCGCCTGTGGCAGGGTCACGGGTAAAGGCAACGCCTGTACCGCAGTCATCGCCCATGTTTCCGAATGCCATGGACTGTACGTTTACGGCCGTACCCCAGGAATAAGGAATGTCATTGTCCCTGCGGTATACGTTTGCACGGGGGTTGTCCCAGGAACGGAACACAGCCTTGATTGCCCCCATCAGCTGCTCCTTGGGATCATTGGGGAAGTCGCTGCCGATCTTTGCCTTATACTCGGCCTTGAACTGTCCTGCCAGTTCCTTCAGATCCTCTGCGGTAAGCTCCACGTCCTGTGTTACGCCCTTCTTCTCCTTCATGGCGTCGATAAGCTGCTCGAAATACTTCTTGCCCACTTCCATAACAACGTCGGAGTACATCTGGATAAATCTTCTGTAGCAGTCCCATGCCCAGCGGGGATTATTGGACTTCTCGGCGATAACATTTACCACGTCCTCGTTCAGACCCAGGTTCAGGATGGTGTCCATCATGCCGGGCATGGAAGCTCTTGCGCCGGAACGGACGGATACAAGCAGGGGATTCTCATGGTCACCGAATTTCTTGCCGGTGATCTCTTCCATCTTAACGATGTACTCATTAATCTGCGCCTGTATTTCATCATTGATCTCTCTTCCGTCCTCGTAATACTGCGTACAGGCCTCCGTCGTAATCGTAAAGCCCTGCGGCACAGGGAGTCCCAGACCTGTCATCTCTGCCAGATTCGCACCCTTGCCGCCCAGAAGCTCACGCATGTCCGCGTTGCCCTCTGTAAACAAGTACACCCATTTTCTCATGTTTTTTTCTTCCTTTCAATATGATTTAAATAACCAAAGACCATCCGGTTGTTTCCGATTGCAGGAGTATCGCAGAATAACCGCTTCTGATTCCCTGCTCCTGCTGCAGCGAAAAACGGCCGAACACTTTATTATTATTTTATTATTGTAACAATTTGCCAAAAGAATATCAAGGGAAAATCATGTAAATTTTGTCATAACAATGATTTTCGTGCAATCTGTCTACCTTTTTCCTGCCAAAAAGGCATATTCTTCTAACTTGCTCTGTCCTTTGGCACAAAACCGTCAAAAATGAAGATGTCAAAATGCTTCCTCGCCTCCGCCAGCTGCTCCCTGCTGCGGATGGTCCACGCCGCCGCCTTGCTGCGGTAGAGCCTGCGGCAGAGTACCCGGGAGAGCATCCGGGGATATTTACAGTTATACGCGATAAAGTCAGGGCTTCCCAGCCAGTTGAACATGAGATTCTGAAGCAGGAAAAACAGGGTCCCTGCAAACTCCCCCTCTTTCAGAAAAGCGTCCGCCAGCTGTCCCCTCACGATATGCTTTCTGTGCCTGCGGTACCAGAACACAGCCAGGGGATGAAAGGATTCCACGCAGTACAGTCCCCTGTAGGAGGCGCACAGCCCGTCCACCGCTCTGCATACCGAGATATCCATTCTCTCCACCTTCAGCTCTATGATCAAGGGTACTTTTCCGTCCACCAGTTTCAGTACATCCGCGAATCCGGGAATCCTTTCCTCTGAACCGCACAGCGCAAACTGCTGCAGTTCCTGAAAAGTATAATCCCTTACCTTTCCCTCCGCCCCGCAGATTCTCTTCAGGGTAAAGTCATGAAACACTACCGGAATCCCGTCCTTTGACATCTGCACATCCAGTTCAATGCCGAATCCTGCATCCACCGCCCTGCGGAATGCCGCCAGAGAATTCTCCGGTATCCGGGCCTTGTTGTCGTGCAGCCCCCTGTGAGCGTACAGCCACCCCAGAAACGGGGATGTGTCCGGTTTATACGCAATCCTCGGCATAATCATCAGAAAGTAAAGCACCGGCACAGCCAATATTATGATCAACAGGATCAACAGCAGTTTCATCTTTTTCCTATCTCCTATCCTTTCCAAAATTTCCGGGACTGTCTTCACGGCATCTCCGGCCCCGGTCGTCTCCCTTTCCAGTTTCCCGCAGGCGCCCTCTGTTCCGTGTGTTTTCCGCTGAATCCTTTCTCCAAACCCGCGGAGTCTGTCCCGTATCACAGATCTACTTTAACCTTTTTAGGCCCTC
Source organism: uncultured Acetatifactor sp. (assembly GCA_910586515.1). Lineage (GTDB taxonomy): Bacteria > Bacillota > Clostridia > Lachnospirales > Lachnospiraceae > Acetatifactor. The sequence goes on along the minus strand of CAJUGL010000046.1, from coordinate 22,293 downwards.
ATTTCAAGATCTCCGATGCAAAATTAAGAAAACCTTTGTTTTCCTGCCTTTTCCCCGCTCCAAAAGTCGATTTTCCTTGCCAATTCAGGCATTTTGTGTATAATGATATAAGAATAAAGTGCCGGACGGGTCACACTCCCTGGAAGAGGCACTGGAAATGAGGTTTTAGAATGATCAGTGTAAACAATGTAACCTTACGAATCGGCAAAAAAGCATTATTCGAAGACGTAAATATCAAATTTACCGAAGGAAACTGCTACGGTGTCATCGGCGCAAACGGCGCAGGCAAATCCACCTTTCTGCGGATCCTGTCCGGCAGTCTGGAGACCACCCGGGGCGATGTGGTTATCACGCCTGGGCAGCGCCTCTCCGTACTGGAACAGGATCACTTCAAATATGACGAATATCCCGTCATGGATACCGTCATCATGGGAAATGCCCGCCTGTATGAAATTATGAAGGAAAAGGACGCCATTTATGCCAAGGAAGATTTCTCAGACGAAGACGGCATCCGGGCCAGCGAACTGGAGGCGGAATTCGCGGAAATGGACGGATGGGAGGCGGAATCCAACGCGGCCATGCTCTTAAACGGCCTGGGCATCGGTACGGAATTCCACTATTCCATCATGAAGGAACTGGACGGCAGCATCAAGGTAAAAGTGCTCCTGGCCAAGGCCCTGTTCGGCAATCCGGACATCCTTCTCCTGGACGAGCCCACCAACCATCTGGACCTGGACGCCATCTCCTGGCTGGAGAACTTCCTGATTGATTTTGAAAATACGGTGATCGTGGTCTCCCATGACCGTTACTTCCTGAACAAGGTCTGCACCCATACCGCGGACATCGATTACGGCAAGATTCAGCTGTATGCCGGCAACTACGACTTCTGGTACGAGTCCAGCCAGCTGCTCATCCGCCAGATGAAGGAAGCCAACAAGAAGAAGGAGGAGAAAATCAAGGAACTGCAGGAGTTTATCTCCCGTTTCTCCGCCAACGCCTCCAAATCCAAGCAGGCTACTTCCAGAAAGCGCGCCCTGGAGAAGATCGAACTGGATACCATGAAGCCCTCCAGCCGCAAATACCCTTACATCGATTTCCGTCCGGACCGGGAGATCGGCAACGAAGTGCTGACTGTAGAGCATCTGTCCAAGACCGTGAACGGAGAAAAAGTGCTTGACGATGTATCCTTTATCATGGGTCATGACGACAAAATCGCCTTTGTGGGCGGACAGGAACTGGCCAAAACCACCCTGTTCCAGATCCTGACGGGAGAACTGGAGCCAGACGAGGGAAGCTACAAATGGGGCGTCACCACCTCCCAGGCCTATTTCCCCAAGGACAACACCGCGGAATTCGACAATGACCTGACGATAGCGGAATGGCTCACCGGCTACTCTCCCGTAAAGGACGTCACCTATGTGCGCGGCTTCCTGGGACGTATGCTCTTTGCCGGAGAAGACGGCGTGAAGAAGGTGAAGGTGCTCTCCGGAGGGGAGAAGGTCCGCTGCCTGCTGTCCAAGATGATGATCAGCGGCGCAAACTGCCTTGTGTTCGACGAGCCCACCAACCACCTGGACATGGAATCCATCACCTCCCTGAACAACGGACTGATCAAATTCCCCGGCGTGGCCCTGTTCTCCTGCCATGACCACCAGTTTGTCCAGACCACGGCCAACCGCATCATTGAGATTCTGCCGGACGGAAAAATCATAGACAAGATCACTACCTACGACGAATACCTGGCAAATGACGAGATGGCGAGAAAGCGCACCGTATTTACCGCCCAGAAGGAAGAAGAAGACTTCTGAGGCCCATGATTACATTCCAGACAACGGAGGTCAGATATGCAGGCCATTGATTTACATGTACATTCAAACCGTTCAGACGGTACATTATCTCCCGCGCAGCTTGTGGATTATGCCAGGGAGAAGGGGCTGAAAGCCTTTGCCCTCACGGACCACGACACGATAGACGGACTGGAAGAGGCCATCTCCTACGGGGAAAACCTCCGCGCGGAAGACGGGGGCCGCGCAGTACCCGAGATCGTGCCCGGCATTGAACTTTCTACGGAATACCATAAACAGGACATTCACATATTGGGCCTGTTCATCGACTACCGCAGACCGGCCTTTCGGGAAAGTCTGCAGGCCTTCGTTGACTCCCGTATCGGCAGAAACCGGAAAATGTGCCGCCTGCTCCAGGAGGCAGGCATTCGGATTACCTATGAGGATCTGATATCGGCATATCCGGACGCGGTGATCACCAGAGCCCATTATGCCAGATATCTGTTGGACCACGGCTATGTCAGAAGCCTTCCCGAGGCGTTTGAGCGCTATATAGGAGACCACTGCCCCTGCTATGTGCCCAGAGAAAAGGTAACCCCCGTCCAGGCTGTGCGGCTTGTACAGGAAGCCCGGGGCGTACCCGTTATGGCCCATCCCGGCCTCTACCATCTCGGCCGGGAACAATTGGACACATTGGCAGCTGAGCTGAAAGAGGCAGGACTGGCAGGACTGGAAGCCATATACAGCACCTACAGTCCTGCGGAAGAGAGACAAATGCGGGCGCTTGCGTCAAAATACGGCCTTCTTGTCAGCGGAGGAAGCGATTTTCACGGAGCAGCCAAGCCCGGTCTTGATTTGGGTACAGGCTATGGAAAACTGTTCGTCCCCTGTCAGATACTGGAAGATCTCCGTAAAGCGGTTCCCGGATAACACGCGCCTGCACACAATATTTAACAGAAATCCGACTATTGAAAAAGCGGCGGGAATCCCCGCCGCTTTTAGAATTTCGTCAGCCAGCCCGCCGTATTCAGCCTCCGACGATCAGGTACCTGCCGTCCCCGATCTCAAACACTTCGTCCGCTTCCAGGATTTCTTCATCCATAGCCCCCTCAGTGTCAATTCCCTCGTCCTCAAAGTACTCAATGACCTCCTCCACGGAATTAACCACTACCGCCATGCTGTCCTCCAGGAAATCTTCCGCCTCTTCAAGAGTTTCCGCCACCTTTTCAGGGAACAGCTGGAGCTGATTCTCCAAAAAGCACTCCAATACGTCGTCATCAAACTGATGCATCCTTCCACTCTCCTTTACTCTGTAAGTATCTTTATGCCCACATAATAATACGATTATGAGTTTATGTCAATATAAAACAGACAAGAATTTTAGTGAACCATAACTTATGTATACCGGAGCAGCTCCAGGGGATACCCGATAAGGGCATCCGCACCGCCCTGTTCCAGTTCTTCCCGCTCACGAAATCCCCATAATGCGCCCACGGTGAAAATGCCTGCGTTTTTTCCTGTCTTCATATCCGTCGCCGTATCCCCCAGGTATAATGTCTCCTCCGCAGTCAGACAAAGCTGCTCCAGAATCCGGTAAACGCCCTCCGGGCTGGGCTTGATGGCCACATCCTCCTTCTGCCCCTGGATGATGTCAAAGTACCCCTCGCCGAACAGGGTCTCTATCACATTCACCGTCTCCGCATGAGGCTTGTTGGAAAGCACCGCCATCTTCACCTCCTGGGCCTTCAGTGTTGCCAGCAGTTCCGGAATTCCCTCATAGGGACGGACCCTGTACATGCAATTCTCCCGGAAAATCTCCCTGTAGCGGGCAAATGCCTGTTGGAAATGGACAAGCTCCGTGTCGCCCCCCGCCTGCAGAGCACGCTCCACCAGATTAGCCGCGCCGTCCCCCACAAAATATTTATACTGCTCCACATCAAAAGGACCATACCCAAAAGGCTCCAACGCCAGATCCCCGCTGTATTTTATACTCTGGATGGAATCGGAAAGTGTTCCGTCCAGATCAAAGATTACCGCTCTCTTCACCTGCCAAGCCACTCCTTTGCTTCCTGATACAGCCTGCCTGCCGGCAGACCTACCACATTATTGTAATCTCCTTCTATACCCCTGATATACCTGGCAAAGGATCCCTGTATCCCATAGGCCCCCGCCTTGTCCAGGCATTCTCCCTCCGCCGCATAGGCCGAAATCTCCTCCTCCGTCATGGGATAGAACGTGACTTTCGTTCTCTCATAAAATACCTTTCTCTCTTCCTCTCCCGCGGCGGACCTGTACAGCAGAGCAACCCCCGTATACACCTCATGGGTTTTTCCGGAGAGATGCCGCAGCATGTCCTTGGCCTCCCGGATATCCCCAGGCTTGCCCAGAATCCGCTCCCCCAGGGCCACCACAGTGTCGGAACCGATGACCAGCATATCCTCCTCCGCATCCGGCAGGGTCTTAAACACCGCCAGCGCCTTTCGAAGAGAAAGCTCCTCCACCACTTGTTCCGGCAGGGAGACGCTCACCTTCTCCTCCTCATTGCTGACCATCACCTGAAAATCAATACCCATCTGCTCCAGCAAGGCCTTTCTTCGGGGAGAAGCCGACGCCAATATGATCCTAAGACTCATGATGCACCTCCGGAACAAATGTTCTCGTCTCCAACTCTCCCTCATCGGTAACTGCCTTTGCCTCAGCCACCGCCTCCATATAAAATTCCTCCTGAGAACCGAACAAATGTTTCCCTCTTCTGTGCGCCTTCTCATAAGTCCCGTCAGCCTGCAGCACGGAGGCTTTTATATTATCATTGAGATGACTCTGCAGAATATGCAGCAGCTTCTCCTTCAGTTCCTGTCTGTCCACAGGAAAAAGAATCTCCACTCTCCGCTCCAGATTCCTGGGCATCCAGTCAGCGCTTCCGCAGTAAATCTCATAATGCTCATCGTTCTCAAAATAGAATATCCTGCTGTGCTCCAGGAAATCCCCAACGATAGAGCGCACGGTAATATTTTCGCTGACGCCTCTGATCCCTGTCTTCAGGCAGCAGATCCCCCGCACGATCAGATCAATCTTCACCCCGGCGGCCGAAGCCTCATACAGGGCGGCAATGATATCCTGGTCACACAGCGCGTTCATCTTCGCCACGATTCTGGCCGGCCGCCCTTCCAGAGCATACTTCTTCTCTCTGCCGATCAGATAGCGGAATTTGTCCTTCAGCCACAGCGGGGCCAGGGTCAGCCTGTTCCAGGCCAGAGGTTCGGAATAGCCGGAGAGCATGTTGAATACTGCGGTAGCATCCTCCCCGATTGCCTCGGAACAGGTCAGCAGTCCTATATCGGTATAAAGCTTTGCCGTGGCGTCATTGTAATTGCCGGTGCCCAGATGCACATACCGGCGAATGCCGTCTTCCTCTCTGCGCACCACCAATGTAATCTTGCTGTGGGTCTTCAGCCCCACCAGGCCGTAAATCACATGACATCCTGCCTTCTCCAGCATTCTGGCCCACACAATATTATTTTCCTCGTCAAACCGGGCTTTCAGCTCCACCAGTACCGTAACCTGTTTTCCGTTTTCCGCCGCCAAAGCCAGCGCCGCGATAATAGGAGAATTGCCGCTGACGCGGTACAGGGTCTGCTTGATGGCCAGCACTTCCGGATCCCTGGCCGCCTGACGGATAAAATTCACCACCGGTTCAAAGGTCTGGTAGGGATGATGCAGCAATATATCTCCTTTGCGCACCTCGTCAAAAATCTCACAGCCCTGAGGCAGCTGCGGCACCTGCTGAGGCGTATGTTTCGGCGACTTCAGCTGTTCAAACCCTTCCAGTCCATACAGCTTCATTAAAACCGTCAAATCCAGAGGCCCGTCAATGGGATAGATACTCTGCTCCTCCATATCCAGCTCTTCCCTCAGAATTTTCAGAAGTCTCCTGTCGCAGCGGGCAGCCACTTCCAGCCGGATAGCCTCTCCCCATTGACGCTTCTTCAGCTGTTTTTCAATCTCCTTCAGCAGATCGGCAGCCTCGTCCTCCTCGATGGTGAGATCGGCATTCCGCATTATTCTGAACGGGTAGGCACATACTATATCATAATTCAGAAAAAGTTTGTGCATGTTCCGCTCTATGATTTCCTCCAGCAGAATCACCTTTCTGCCGGACTGGCCCGCCGGCAGCTCCACGATGCGGCTCAGCACTCCCGGAACCTGCACCGTGGCAAATTCCAGTTCCTCTCCGATATCCTTTTTGCGCACCAGAGCGGCAATATTCAGCGTCTTGTTCCGGATAAGCGGAAAGGGCCTGGATGAGTCCACAGCCATGGGAGTCAAAACCGGATACACATTCTCCTCAAAATACTGATCCACATACGCCGCCTCCCGCTTTGACAGATCCTCATGCCTGCCGATAATCTGCAGTCCGTTCTGCCTTAACTTCGGCACCAGAGAACGGTTATAGGTGGAATACTGCAGCTCCACCAGTTCATGTATGGCTATATCCAGCTGCTCCAGCTGCTCCTTCGGCGTCATCCCGGCTATATCAGGCTTTTGATACCTGGCATTCACCATATCCTTCAGGGAAGCCACCCGGATCATAAAGAACTCGTCCAGGTTGGAAGCCGTGATGCTCAAAAACTTCAGCCGTTCAAAAAGCGGGGTGGACTTGTCCCTGGCTTCGTTCAGCACTCTGTGATTAAATAAAATCCAGCTCAGCTCCCTGTTGGTATAATATTTCGGATCATAAAAATCGATTTCACTCATAATCCTTCACCTCACCTAAAATATTTTTCGCTGACGCAGCACGGCTTCAACACTGAACACTTCCTTAAAAAAGGCTGCATTGGCCTGGAAAAACCCCTTTTCCAATGTGATATCCTCCTGGGTATCCACAGTCAGAATCAGCTGATTCTCCTTCAGCACAGCCTTCAATCCCCTCAGTTTCTGTTTATGGCTTCTGTCCAGACTGTTCGCCAGGCGCAGGATTGCCGTCAATTTTGCCACCGTGAGAAATCCCTCCCTGCTCATGCCCGTCTCCTGTCCGTCATAGATGAATCTGCTGTGGTTGAACCGCACTATATTGGCCACAATCTCCCGCTCCTGACGGGAAAGCCCGATGATCTCCGTAGCCATGATAATCTGGTAAGAAGTCTCCCCGATATCCACCATGCTGATATACTTCCCGCAGTCATGCAAAACGGCAGCCAGGCGCAGATAAAGCTTCTCCCGCTTCCCCAGTCCATGCACCCGTTTCATGCTGTCGAAAATACAGGTAGTGAGGTTTTCCAGGATCTCCGACCGCTTCCTGCTCCCCATATAACGCTTGCTGATATTGACGGCACAGGCCGCGATATCCTTTTCAAAATCATGTTCGTCCTTAAACATTTTGATTTTTTCCGCATATTCATACGCAATACCGTCACACAGGGTTACCCCCGGCATCCAGATACGCTGAATGCCCATCAGCTCCCCTATATACCGGATAAGGACCGCGCTGATAAACACCAGAGGCACCCTTTCCTCGGGAATATCCATAGTGCGGGCAATCTGGGTATAATTCCTGCTGTAGAGAACCTCAAAGAGCCTGTCAAAGTCTGCCGTCTCCAGCACCGCACGGCCTCCGTCCTTCCCCCGCTCCCGCACGGCCCAGGGCGACAGATAATCGTCCACCACAATCAGATTTCGGATATCCTTGTCCCTGAGATACAGCTTTTTATAAGTGTCCAGCCTGGCCATGGCCATCTCTTTAATCAGCTCTTCCTTCTGAAGACTCTTTACGGAAAAACGGTTAATATAATCCTGAAGACGCAGCACCCCCAGCCGAAGATTCTGTGTGGATACAAGGGTATCGTTGTCAAAGAGGGAGATCTGTATGCTCCCGCCTCCGATATCCAATATGGCAGTCTTCTCCTCGATAATCTTTCGAAAACTCTCCCCCCGGGAGGCCACCGACTTGTAATCCAGAAAACGCTGCTCCGCATTGCCCAGAGCTTCCACCCGAATGCCTGTCCGCTGCGCGATCTGATCCTGAACAATGGTAGTGTTGGCCGTTTCCCTGATTGCGCTGGTGCCGTAAGCCTTATAGTCCCTTACCCGATAAGTTTTCATGATATCCGAAAAATCCTTCAGCGTCCGGCAAAGTTCATCCATCTTCTCATTGCTGATCTTTCCCATAGCGTAAGTGTCGGAACCCAGGTCCAGCCGTCTGCTTACACAGTCAATCTCACGCATGGTGTCCCTGCCGGAAAACTCAAATATCTTCATGGTCAGCTCATAGCTGCCTACGTCTATGGCCGCAAAAGTCCTGACGCTCATCTGCCAATCCTCCTCTTATTCGGCTCCCCCGAAGCCTTCCTCTTCCTTTCCCTGAAACCTCCGGAAAACGCGGCAAATCCCGTTCAGACGCCGCTTCCTGTGAGATAATCCACAAATTGCCTGGCTGTCCTTCCCGAAAGACCGCCGTGGGACAGCTCCCATTTGTTAGCCTCGGCTAACAGTTTCTCCTGGGAAATCTCTACCCCGTCCCGCTCCGCCAGAGTCTTTACTATACTCTGAAACTGCTTTTTGTCCGGCGCGCCGAAGTAGATCGTCACACCGAACCGGTAGGCCAGGGAGAGTTTTTCCTGGACAGTGTCGCTGGTATGCATGTCCTGCCTGATTTCCATGGCCGCTCCGTCCTCCGTTTTGTCCCCGTAATTCTCCCGGATAAGATGCCGGCGGTTGGACGTGGCGTAGATCAGCACATTATCCGGCTTTTTCTCCAGCCCGCCCTCGATGACGGCCTTAAGATACTTATACTCAATCTCAAAATCCTCAAAGCTCAGGTCATCCATAAAAATAATAAATCTGTAATTGCGCCCCTTAATCTGGCTGATCACATCGTTCAGCTCTCTGAACTGGTGCTTGTACACTTCAATGACCCGCAGCCCGCCGTCGTAATATTCATTGGCAATAGCCTTCACGCAGGTAGACTTTCCCGTGCCCGCGTCACCGAACAGCAGACAGTTGTTGGCTGCCCGTCCGGCCAGAAAAGCCTCCGTATTTTCCCTGAGTTTTTTCTTCTGCGCCTCATATCCCACCAAATCGCCCAGGCGCACATGGGCAATACGGGAAATAGGCTTTACCTGCACGCTGCCGGCCTCTCCCTCCACACGAAAGCATTTGTGCAGTCCGAAATTTCCCACCCCGTATGTGCCGTAAAAACAGGTAAGCGTGAATTTCATCTCTTCAGGCGTAGTCTTCTCCCCCAGCTCCGCAGCCAGTCTGCAGATACAGTGGCAGATTCTTGCATTGTAGATATCGCTCTCCCGTCTTCCGGTCATATAATTTTCCGTCAAGGCAAATTCGGGCACCTGAAGCCGCCGGCACATGGGAGCGAAATCCAGGCCGAATAATTTCTTAAATATCCGCAGATCATGCAGCACCGCTTCATTGACGGTTCCTTCCATTCCCCGGCGCATCTCGCAGCCCCTGCTGAAGCAGTTCTCGTCGGTCACCAGCAGATGCGTCAGGTAGCAGTGCCACAGATTCCCGTGAAAGCCGTATCTGCCCGCTATTGCAATAAGCTCCCGGATACACCCGTACAATTCCTCCGCCAGCCTGGTCTCCCATCCGCTTTCCTCTTCCCTGCAGGCAGCTTCATACTCCGCCGCAAGGTTCTCCACCCTGCCCAGCAGTCCGTCCTGAAACGGTCCGTATACAATCAGTTCCCGACTTCTCATGTCTCTCCCTTTCCCGTTGCCGGCTTTGCCGCTCATCGCAGCCTTATGCACACCTGCAATAAAAAGCGGAAGCGCCGCCGGTCAGTAATTCCCCAGAATCTTCATCTCCCTGGCTTCGTCCCGCAGCCCCCTCAGGGCGTTTTTCACCGCGCTGTCCCCCAGATTTCCCTCAAAATCCACAAAAAAACGATATTCCCAGTCTCTGTCCTCTATGGGACGGCTCTCGATCTTCGTCATGTTCAGATGATTGTAAATAAAATGGGAAAGCATATGATACAGGGAGCCGCTCTCGTGAGGCACCTCAAAACAGATGCTGATCTTCCGGGCATCTTTCTTAAATATCTTCTGATTGGTCACAATGATGAACCTGGTGGAATTGCTTCCGGAATCGTTAATCTGCCTTTCCAGTATCTCCAGCCCGTATATTTCGGCTGCATGCCCGCCTGCCACAGCCGCCTGGCTTCTGTCCCCTTCTCCGGCAACCTTCCTGGCCGCAAAAGCATTGTTCTGCATACTGATCTGGCGCCAGTCATGAGCGCCCAGATACCTTGCGCTCTGCATCAGAGCCTGGGGATGGGCGTAAACGGTTCTGATATCCTCCAAAACCGCACCCGGAACCCCCAGCAGACAATGTTCGATTTTCATAATCTGCTCTCCGACGATATAATTCTCGTATTCCTGGAGCAGATCATAGATCTCGCTGACAATGCCCGCCGTGGAATTCTCGATGGGAAGCACCGCAAAATCCGCGCTGCCCTCCTCAATGGCATCCATGGCATCCCGAAAGGTATCCACATGAAAACTGTCTATGCAATCCCCGAAATACTGCATCATGGCCGCCTGAGAATAGGCGCCGTCCGCCCCCTGGAAGACAACCCTTGCCCTGCCGGTATTCAGCTCCTCCACACCGATAAAAGGAAGCCTGTCCATCTTCCCGCTTTCCGTCAGCATCCGGTATTGGAGCTTCCTGCTCATGGCCATGATCTGCTCAAAGAGCTCCGCGACGCAGAAACGGTTAAATTCGCCGTGAGCCAGGGACTGCACCTTCTGCAGCTTCTCCGCCTCTCTCTGTCTGTCCAGCACCTTCTTTCCGACAGCGATCTTGTACTCCGCCACCTGTCCGCTGATCTCCATCCGCCTCTCGTACAGCTCCACGATCTCCCTGTCGATGACGTCAATCTGTTCTCTTAATTCCAGTAAATCCATACCCCGGACTCCTTTGCCCTGTCACTTTTCCATAAAAATGAACCTTTTTTTCTATATTATACCAAAACAACCTTGATAGCAAGCAAAAAGGGGTGTAAAATATATTTAACGGAAAACAATAATTTTTTTGAGGTGAGTTTATGAAAAAGTATGTAAAGACTGTTTTATATGTTCTGATCGCCCTGATTATCGCGGCAGCGGCAATTCTGCTTTCCTTCATGCAGCGTGTCTCCATGAATCCGGACGGCACTGTAGGCAATACTGCCGGTAATTTGAACAATGAAGGACTGTTCTGCGAATATGACGGTACGGTATACTTCTACAATTCCTTTCCGGAAGGCGGACTCTTCGCCATGAATCCGGACGAGACCGATCTCCGCAGGATTAATCCCCTGGTGGTACGCAATATTCTGGCCGGAGGCAAATATCTTTATTATTTTCACACCGGCTCCTCGGCCGTGGCCACGGACTTCGGTCAGGCCCTGGGCATCAAATCCTTCCAGCGCAGCAAGCTGAACGGAAGCAATGGGGAATCCCTTACCAACGACGTAGTGGTCACAGGTCAGCTGGTGAACAATTACCTGTATCTCCTGACTTCCACAAACGCCGGGCCGTCCTTTTACAAGCTGAAAATTGATAATTCGGATCGGGTGGACCTGGCCGATTACAATATCAATCCGGCCTGCGCGGAAAACGGCGTCATTTACTACAGCGGCACCCAGAGCGATCATTATCTCTATGCCCTGGATACAGCCACCGACATATCCACCGAAGTCTGGAAGGGGAATCTGTGGTTTCCTGTCCTGGAAGGGGATTATGTATACTACATGGATCCGGCCAATGATTACAGGCTGTGCCGTTATTCCAGAACGGAGAATGTGATCGAAGTCCTGACCGAGGACCGGGTAGACTGCTTCAATGTAGGAAACGGTTATATTTACTATCAAAAAAACGGAGCTGACGCACAGCTTAAATGTATGCGCACGGACGGCTCCAATGTAAAGGTTGTGGCCGAGGGGAATTACACCCACATCAACATGACCTCCAGATATGTATATTTTCACGAGTTCGGAGACGACACCACCCTGTACCACACTCCCCTGGGCAGCGACATATGCGAACCTTTCCAGGCAGCCAGGGACGCGGCGGGATGAGCCGCCGTCTATTCCTCGATATGATCCAGCCCCTGGCTGAGTATGGTCACAATGTGGGCATCTGCCAGCGAATAAAATATGGTTTTGCCCTCCCGGCGGTTTTTCACCAGATCCATCTGCTTCAGCACCCGCAGCTGGTGAGAAATCGCCGACTGAGACATGCCCAGCACTGCCGCAATATCATACACGCACATTTCCGCGCTCAGCAGTACGTACAGAATTTTCAGTCTCGTCCCGTCCCCGAATACCTTGAAAAATTCCGCCAGATCCTGCAGTTCTTCTTCCGGAGGCATTTTCTCGTCTATCTTTTTCAACATACGGTCATCCACATGAAGATATACGCTTTCTTCCATCTTGCTGTCCCTCCTCTACCCGTCATGACTTTGCTCAGGGACACGGCTGTTTCCCTCTGATGAAGGTACTATAGCACATTTTCCGCCTGTCTGCAAACGCTTTTTGAAGATGAAAAACATCTTGCAAAAAAACCTACGTTTGCTATAATGCAGATAGGGCTTCTCTTAAAGGAAATCCGCCGGGAAAGGCTGCGCTTTCCTGATGGCCGAAAGGGGAATCTACAAAGTAAACCAATCATCATGCAAAAATCAGATCATCTATGGAGGATTAAACAAAATGAGAGAATTTATGGATAAGGACTTCCTGCTGGAAACAGAGACCGCCAAAAAGCTGTTTCATGACTATGCGGAAAATACCCCTGTGCTGGATTACCACTGCCATATCAGCCCCAGAGAAATTGCCGAAGACCGTCGTTTCGAGAACATTACCCAGGTATGGCTTGGGGGTGATCACTATAAATGGCGCCTGATGCGTTCCTTCGGCATAGAAGAAAAATACATTACCGGCGACGCATCGGACTACGATAAATTCTGTAAATGGGCGCAATGTCTGGGCAGGGCGATCGGCAACCCCCTCTTCCACTGGAGCCATCTGGAACTGCAGCGCTATTTCGGTTACCACGGCGTCCTGAACGAAAAGACTGCCCCCCAGGTCTGGACACTCTGCAACGAGAAGCTTTCCCGGCCTTCCATGAGCGCCCGCAGCCTGATAAAGCAAAGCAGAGTAACCCTGCTCTGTACTACGGACGATCCTGTGGATACCCTGGAATGGCACAGGCAGATCGCGGAGGACGGCAGCTTTGACGTTAAAGTCCTGCCCGCCTGGAGACCCGACAGGGCGATGAATATAGAAAAACCCGACTACCTGCATTATCTGGACCAGCTGGCCGGGGCTGCCGGAATGACTGAAATCAGCAGCTTTGCCGCCCTGAAAAAAGCACTGCGGAAGCGGATGGAATTTTTCGCCTCCTGCGGCTGCCGTCTGTCGGACCATGGCCTGGAATCTATCATGTACCGTCCGGCCAGCGACGATGAGGTGGAAGCCATTTTCCTGAAAAAACTGAACCGTATGACCCCCACCGAGGAAGAAACGCTGAAATTCAAAACCGCCTTCCTGCTTTTCGCCGGCAGAGAATACCATCGTCTGGATTGGGCAATGCAGCTTCACTATGGATGCAAACGGGATAATAATACACTCATGTACGAAAAACTGGGTCCGGACACCGGCTATGACTGCATCAATACCGAAACCTCTTCCCGGCAGCTGGCCGATCTCCTGAACGCCCTGGCCGAAACCGGAGAACTGCCCAGAACCGTGCTCTACAGCCTGAATCCCAATGACAATCAGGCCATCTCCACCGTGGCCGGCTGTTTTCAGGATTCCGGCGCCATTGCCAAGATACAGCACGGCAGCGCATGGTGGTTCAATGACCATATGTCCGGAATGAGAGACCAGCTGATCTCTCTCGCAAATCTGGGCAATCTGTCAGGTTTTGTGGGAATGCTGACGGATTCCCGAAGCTTCCTGTCCTACACCAGACATGAGTATTTCCGCCGAATTCTCTGCAGCCTTATGGGTTCATGGGTGGAAAGCGGCAGCTTCCCGGCCGACTGGGATACCCTGTCTCAGATTGTCAGAGATATTTCTTATGAAAATGCAAAGAGATACTTTAAGTTCGAGATATAAAGAAAGACATCCTCCCGGAGACACCCGCGAACCGCAACCCCATATCCGAGAAGCTGCGGTTCAGACAAGGCGCCGAAACACCCCTGCCGAAATGACAGGGGTGCTTTGCTGAATATTGAATTCACTCTTCTTCATCCGGCCAGGACGGCTCCCGGGAGTCGCTCTCCTGAGCGCTGACCGTATCCAGCGCACCGGCCACCAGCTTGATCATCTCCCAGATGGAGCGGAAATACACTGTCTTATTCTTTTCCATCCAGGTAATCCTTCCCTGCCAGCTGCTGTTCTGCCGATGCTGTACGCGGATAATAAACGTTCCCAGATCTCCATGCCTGCTTAATACTTCTTCGTCCTTCATAATCTTAACCCTTTCCTCTGCCGGATATTCATGACTGCGCATCCCGTCAAACGTGCGGCTGCCGGTAGCGGAATACGGAAATTTCAAGCCGTCATAAAACTGTTCCAGGGCAAAGATTGCCTCGTCCACACTGGAAAATAATACAGGCTCTTTTTTATAGACATGATAAAACCCTCCCTCCAGCCGAGTATCCGCCCATCTGTCCGCGCACAGCACGACTGCATTCGGAGCCCCCATGTACCATTGTGATTTTTCCATACTTTCCTTCTTCCTGCCGCTTTTCCCGCAAAGCTGCTTATCGCCGCTCACGGATTCGCCGCCCATCTCGGCATAACGCACACCTGCAGCCCCATGGCGCCCTGTCCGAACCGTAACGGGCAATATCCCTTATCTTCCCGGAGAACAGAAAACGCTGTTGACATAATACTGAACTCCCGTTCGCCGTCCCGCTGTAAAACGGCGGTTAATCCGTTCCTGAATAATGTCGCAGTCCTCACGGGTAGTATTCACCAGCAGGACCAGATATTCTCCCCTTCCATACTTACTGACCGCATCGCTGCGCCGCACGGAGTTCAGGATCGCATCCCCCAAACGTCCTGTCAGCTCATCCAGCACCTCGTCGTCCTCCAGGAAATTTCCCTTGCCGTCCACAACCATGCACAGCATAAGGTACACTGACTGTCCGCCCCTCTCCATCATCCGTTCCACCATTCGATAAACTCCCTGGAATACCGGATAAGTACACAGATATCCTCCCGGACCGCTCTCACCGCTTCCCGACAGCCTCCGCTGAATGTCATCCAAAGCGCCGTGCTGATGCTCCATCTGATCTCCCAGCCTGTGCAGTAAATCCATCATCTGTGCGGAAGGTCTCAGCCCCTGTTCATGAAGGTACATCTCAGCCGTATCATCGTAGAATTTCCTCGCATCCCGGTAGCGCCCCAGCGAAACCAGGGCCTCCATGGTTACCGTCTCCCAATTCAACAGAGGACTGTTCTTTGCCGCATGAATCCCCAGCTCCTCCATCTGCAGAAAGTCTCCGCTCTGCTTTAACAGTCTGGCGGTATTTTCCACACAGCCGCAGAACATCTCTCTGTATCTTCTGGCTTCCTGCGCCACCCAGAGTATGCCCGTACAGGAGGGAAGAAATTCTCCTGTATAACGGTAGCAGGCATCCAGATATCGTCCTGTCCTGCCTTCCGGCTCCTCCTCTGCCTCCGCCTCCCGATACAGCCGCTCAAACTCTGCCGCGTCCTCCACCACCGGAATTTCGGATGTCCAGTAATAAATCCCGTCTCTCTGTTCAAAATAATTTATATCCGGCAAGCCAAATGTTCTTAATCGTTTCTTCGCATTGTAGATCACCGTACGCAGCGCATGCCGAATATCTCCCAGGTCCCTGTTCTCAAACAGCGTTTCCTCCAGTCTCTCCCTGCTTACGCCCTCTTCCCTGCAGTGAAGCAGAAGCTGCATCAGATAGATAAACTGAGACTCCCTGCTCTTGACACCGGCGGTAATCGTTTTTCCCTCCCACGAGATGGAAAAACCGCCCAAAGTCTGTACATACAATGCACCGTACCCCGGATTCCCCATTCCTCCACACCTGTTCCCCTCTTCGCCTTCACGGGCGTCCCCCTGCCGCCTCAAAACACCGCTTCCCGTTCTTGCTATTGCTGTGCGTTAAGCCGTTTTTCCATATACTCATGTCCATAATGCGTGCGGAATTTCAACGCCGTTGACTTGGAGATTTTTCCCTGACCGTATAGCCGCAGCAGACTTCCGTCCATGGTGCACATTCCCTCTCCGGCGCCGGACTGCATGACGGAATCCAGCTGATTTACCTTGTTCTCCCGTATCATATTCTGCACCGCGTCCGTCACTTTCATGATCTCGAATACCGGTATCCGCAGCGT
This sequence comes from uncultured Acetatifactor sp., assembly GCA_910586515.1. GTDB lineage: Bacteria > Bacillota > Clostridia > Lachnospirales > Lachnospiraceae > Acetatifactor. The sequence goes on along the minus strand of CAJUGL010000046.1, from coordinate 6,129 downwards.
CCCTCCCTCCTTCTCTTCCGTGGAGGGAACCAGCTGCTGACATACTACAGCCCGGAGAACCTGGGCCAGCTGAACCCTGGCCTGCTCCTTATCCGGAAACACGTCCACAATACGGCTGATGGTGTCCGCGGCGCCGCTGGTATGCAGCGTGCTGAACACCAGCACCCCTGTCTCGGCAGCCACCAGAGCCGAATACATGGTATCGTAATCCCGCATTTCCCCCAGGAAAATGACATCCGGACTTTCCCGCAGCGCGGACCGCAGCGCTTCCAGGTATCCCGGCGTATCAATGGATATCTCCCTCTGGGTTACGATGGCTTTCTTGTGCCTGTGCATATACTCGATGGGATCCTCCATCGTAATGATATGACAGTCTCTGCTGCTGTTTATGCGGTCAATCATGCAGGCCAGAGTGGTAGACTTACCCGTGCCCGCCGCGCCGGTTACCAGCACAAGCCCGCCCCCCGTATCCGCAAGCGAAAGCACCTCTTCCGGAATCCCCAGCTTCTCTGGATTCGGCAGATCAAATCGAATCACCCGGATAACGGCCGCAATAGAGCCTCTCTGCCGAAAAATGTTCACCCGGAAACGCCCTCCCGGAAAATCGTTTCTCCGGGGCATGGAGAACGAAAAATCGTCATCTTCTCCCCGTTCCAGTCTGCCTCTGTCACGCCCGCTCTCCGCGTAAATCTGATCCGCCAGCAATTCCAGCGTCCCCGGCATCAGTCTGTCTTCACCCAGCCTTTTCTGTCTGCCGCCCTTCTTTACCGTCACGGGCAATCCTGCCACCAGGAAGACATCCGAGACGTCTCCGTCTCTCACCGCCTGCTCCAGAATCCCCTGTATGCTGATCTTTTCTTCCATAACCGTCCCCTTTCTACCACAAGCGGTACCCTGTACCCATTGCCTTAATCCTATGGCAAAATGCATTGGTGTGCTAGTCCATTATCCACAGTTCGCCCATACTTTCGTCAGGCTCCCATTCTTTCTCTATCCTCCAGCCCAGAACCCTGATCCCCCTGTTTCCGTCCGGAATAATCTCAATGGTCAATATAAAATTCTCCAGGGCAACCTGCTTCCGGGTCACGCCCTCCTCGTCCGTCTCCGTTCCGTCCAGACTTTCCAGCCTGTTGCCGGAGGCCAAACACTCCTCCGCCTCCCGCAGAAAAGTCTGACCCTGCACCTCCAGCCTGTACCGCGCCTCCACCGTGTCGGCATATCTTTCCGCCAGTCGGTAATCCGCACTGGCCGTGGCAAAGGTCAATATACCCAAAGTCGTCATACAGATGCTGATAACCGTCAGCAGCAGAGCCAACGGCCCCAGCCTGATTGGGATATTTTTCATCTCTCACCTCCGCAGCATCCATCCTGCCGGCGCTGCCCTTTTATATCCGCAGTCTTCCGAACTCCGGTCAATGCAGGCGCTCAATTCTGCATGGCCTGCCTCTCCAGGTATACCGCCGTCTCCAGCACATACACGGGTTCCTCTTCATCCTTCCACCGCACGCTGATCCTGCAGCGCACCAGATTCCCTGCCCCGCTCTCCTGAGGGTTCCATTCCGCCTCCAGACAGAAATCTCCCTCTCTTCCGGGTTCCATGTCCAGATCATAACCTGCCCTCAGCGCCCCGTCCTCAAGAATGACATTTCCGCCCTGATCCAGCAGATCCGCCAGCTCCTGCACACTCTCCGAGGCCGCCACAGCCTCCGCCGCATTTTCCGCCAGCCTCACGGCATTCGTCAGCACCCTGGCCTGAATGCTCGTCTGCTCCGACAGGGCAAAAACCCTTACCAGCACCAAGATGACGGCTGTAAAAACGGCTGCCAGCACAAGAGTTTCCATATAGAAAGCCGTGGCCCGCCTTCTCCCGCCGGCCGCTGCCTCAATGCCCCGCTCAAAGACATCCCCGGCGCCGGCCGCGCTGTTCTTCTGCTTTCCGTCCCATACTCTGCTCCTGCTCACCAGACACTACCTCTATCCTTTCGCTTCCTCCTCACTCCTCATGCTGAACAGCACTCTTCCTGCGTCCGTTGTGACGGCATACACATCTTCCGCCAGTCTCTCCACCAGAAATAGCTCCGTTCTCTCTATCTCCATAGCCAGCGAAGGATCTATCTCCGTTCCCGCTTTCCCATACTCCTCCAGCAGACAGCCCTCATGGCTGTAAATCCGAAAACAATACCCCGAACTGCCGTCTGCGATCTCCAGCACCTGAGTGCCTTCCGCCTCCACGATATCCACTGCCCATGCGCCCCCGCCGGTTCTTGCACAGGCAGAGATATAAGACAGCAGCGCCCTGGTCCGGTTGTTCTCCTGTTGTCCTTCCACTGTGCTGCGGTAAGTCCCGGCTCCCAGTATCACCAGCAGAAAGAAGCCGGCCAGAAAAAAACATGCCACACCCATGGTATAAAAGGTCATGGGTCCCTCTTTATTCTGCCTCATCTGCTCCCGCCTCCTTCTCCTCCGTTCCGCATACTCCTTATCCCGAAAAACTCAATGCCTGACAGCCACCCGGATATCCGGCGGCTGATTGGATGCAAACGCATCATAGCTGACGGCAAAACTCTCCCTGTTGACTCTGACTCCATAATGCTCCTCCAGATATTCCAGCGACGGCGGGAATACCCCCTCCACCGCATAGCACTGCAGAGCCCCCCGCCGGATGGCATCCTTAAGCGAGGCCGCTCCCTCCTCATACAGATTCCTGCCGGAGACCTGCGCCGCCCAAAAACCCAGACCCGCCGCCAGCGACAACGCTGCAGCCAGAAACACTGCCAGAGGCCAGTGTCTGCGTTTCCTGTCCACATACATTTACGGCACCCCCTTATCCTATGGAATTCATCATTCCGATCAGCGGCAGCATTGCGCTGAGCAGAGATAAACCCACCGAAAGCATTAAGATACCGGACAAAAGCGGCTCCGCAATGCCCACCAGCCGATCCACCAGCGAGAGACAATGCTCTTCCAGCAGGCCCGTCAGCTTATGAAGCACTCCTTCCAGATTACCGCTGCGCTCCCCCGCCAGAAGCATTCTGCCGTACACCGGCTCGAAAAGCCCCTCGTCGAAGGCGGCCTGGGCTATGCCGTGCCCTTCTCCCATACGTCCCATACAGCGCCTGATCCTTTCCTCCACCTGAGGACAGGAAATCATCTTCATGCTCTCCGCCACCGCAGTGTCCTGCATCTCTCCGCTGGCCAGAAAGGTGGACAAAGCAGCGGTAAAGCGGAACATCCCCAAATTCTCCAGAATGGAGCCGCATACCGGAAGCTTCCCCAGAATCCCCTCCACAAAAGCGCGCCCGGCGCCGTTCCACAGGGCAAAACCTGCCCCCAGCAGCACTGCAAGCGCCACCATCAGAACCAGCGCCCCCCAGCAGAAACCATAGGCCCACCGAATATAGGCATAAGAGGAAGCGGTAAGGCTTCCGGTGAGGCTGTTATATACCGACATAAAAGCAGGCAGCACCATGGTCAGCATCACCGTCAGCACCACAATGATAATGGCCAGCATGGAAACCGGATAGACCACCGCATTGCGCAGTTTCTCCGCCATTGTCTTTTGATCCGCGTAATATCTGGCCAGCTGGAACAATACGTCCTCCAGACGCCCGGCCTCCTCCCCGGCATTCACCATTCTGACCGCATATCCCGGGAAAATCCCCGCTTCCTCCATGGCGGCGGAAAGGCCTCTTCCCTCTTCCGTATGCTTTTTCATGATAACAAGGGCACGCTCCAGAATTCCCCCCTGCCCGCTTCCTGACTGAAGCAGCGCCACCGCCTCGTCCATCTGGATTCCCGACTGGACCATCATTGCCATACTCTCACAGAATGCGCTGACTCCCAGATTATCCAGTTTTCCTCGTGTCATGGTGTCCCCCTTTCGCGAAATATACCCCCTGGAGGTATATCCATCGTCCGTCAATAAGTATAAAGATCCGTATAGTTCTCACCGTCGCCGATAAAGCTGTTGCCCTGGCCATTGGCTGAAAAAGTCAAATCAAGCCGGTTCCAGCTGTCTGCGTCCACCCGGAAGTCCACTGTCACCCACCCTGTCTCCTGGGTATAAAACATATTCCAGGCGTGCCGCTGGGCTTCCGGCGAGACATCGCCCACAATCAGCTTCACTGGAATCCCCTGACTGCGCAGCATGGCCGCCACAAGGGCCGCATAGTCAAAGCAAATCCCCTTCCCTGTGGCTATGGTATCGTCCGGATCCGGCAGATAAGTCTTGTTTTCCTGCACCATCCTGACTTTCTCGTTGTCATAGGTCACGTTTTCGCAGATGTAATCATACACGGCAGCCACAACCCCCAGCGCGTCCTCCGCTCCGGAAGCCAGCTCCGCCGCCTTCTTCACACAGGCGGAATTCTCCTGATAATTCACATAATCGCTGGGCCTCAGAAACGGCTGGAATTCATCCTCCAGCACAACCTCAAATTCCACTTTATAGAGCACCGCGTACTTACTGTCCACAGTCTGTTCCAGCACCTTCAGAAGATAGGACCCGTCTCCGCAGGAAATGGGATAAATAGAAGGAGCGCCCTCATTATCCAGGTTATAGGCATAACTCTCCTCCGTATCCGTTTTGGTTATGGTACATTTCATCCGCTTTTCGGCCTTGCCCGTGACCCCCACATATCCCTGACTGACGGCAGACAAATCCACCTGAATATCCCCTTTTCCCTGGGCCTTGTCCGCGTGGAACGCCGAACCGGCAAACGCCGGCGCGGTATAGGGCACAAAATCCTCCTTTGAAGCCCCCTCTTCCTGACCGGAAGCTTCCTCTTTCCCGCCGCCGGAATTGACGGCGGAAGTCTCCTGTTTCCTGCCGCCGGAATCCCCGCGCTCCGGCTGCCCTCCGCCGCAGCCGCCCAGACACAGCAGCAGCGCCGCCAACAGACATACTATTTTTTTCCGATACATAGCTTGTCACCACTCCCGAGTCTGATTTGCCTTCATCTCCGCATTAAACACATCCGCCGGCAGAACGCCGAACCCTTATCCTTAAACCGCCCCCTGGAAAAGCATGTCCGGCTTCTCCCCGGAGCCCCCTTCCGCCGCTACCGCGGGGCTTTCGTCTTCCCCTCCGGCAGAGGAGCGCCTCCCGCGCTGTCCACAGGCACCAGAACGCCGTGCAGCACATAACGCGCATTGTCGAACACATAGGCGCAGGTGGAGAGCAGAACATATCTCGCCTCCCGGTACAACACCACATTTGCCTGAAAATCCGACTGGGATACGGATTTCCGCAGATAATCGTCAATCTCCTCGGCAGGTCCCGTAAATATGGTATAGGTATCCGAAGTCGCCGACGTTGTATAGCCGGAAAACAGCAATACCTTGAAATCCTGCTCCGGCGTCAGCAGCCACATGACGGGATGTTCCTCGTAATATTCCTGATCCGCCCATTTATCCAGCCCTGCGAACATGGAACCGTTCTTCATGTGATGTCCGTATATTATGGTATTGGAATCCGCAAACCCGGCCTGATTGGCAGCCTCGACGAAAATGGAGCCGGCCGCGCTGCCCTTGCCGTCATAACTGTGCCGAAGATAATAATCATTGTCCTCTCCCCGGACCACAGGATAATTGATGGGCGTATCCTCACAGTAAATCCATCCCACCACCTCGTCGTTTGCGGCCAGCAGCCCCTCAAAATCCACTGTGATGGGCGCCCGCTCCGCCGCAGGCCCGTTCTCCCCCGTCTGCTCCTCCCGGCCGCCTGTCTCCTGTTTCTCCCCGGCCTCCCGCTCATGGGTATATTGTGACGCAATATCGTCATAAAGCTGATCACTGATACGATATTGGTTCATAATGACCAAAATGCTCCCGGCAGAAAAAAGAAATACCGCCAGCAGCACTGCCATCACTGTCCGCCTGATCCACTTTCCCATATGCGCCCCCCATCTCGGCATTCGGCCCCTGTTGCTTTTTCTATTATACCATGTCGGAGGAAAATTGCAAGGGATAGCCTGCGCATCGAGTAGGGGAACGTCCCTTTCCAGTTACTGTTCACTCCGTTCACAGTAACTGATGCGCACAAAATGAGCAAGGTACGCTCATTTTGGCGCTTGCTGTCTCGTGATTTTCGTGCAAAATGCGCACGAAAACACTTCGCGGAGGCACCTG
>CAJUGL010000045.1 GCA_910586515.1 uncultured Acetatifactor sp. | reverse complement strand
CCCGACCTACACCCTTAGCAGGGGCGCCTCTTCGGCCTCTTGAGTATTTCTCCTTAATCCGAACTACTGTACTGCCAATATGCATTTGTCAGCCACACTCCGTAGCACGTTTTTTATTATACACAGAGCCCCCCTGTTTGTCAACCACTTTTTTATTATATTTTGCTCAAAATAATTTCCGGGGGTTTTCGTGCAAAATACGCATGAAAACCCCCGGCGAAACTGCCTGGAAACAGTAAAATGTCCGATTACCGTTCACCTCAGCAGACAAAGACAGCTTATTCCCTGCAGTACTGCCGGATAGCCGTCTCATACAGATTATTTCCCCTGGCATCCATCACCACAATGACCGGAAAATCCTGTACGGTCAGCTTCCTGACAGCCTCAGTCCCCAAATCGTCATAGGCAATCACCTCTGAAGCAACAATAGCCCGGGAAAGCAATGCTCCTGCCCCTCCGACCGCCGCGAAATAGACTGCGCCGTTTCGAACTATTGCCTCCTTCACTTCTTGTGCCCGTTTTCCCTTCCCGATCATCCCTTTCAGCCCCCTGTCCAATAGAGCAGGCGCATACTTGTCCATGCGGCTGGCCGTAGTGGGACCTGCTGACCCGATTGCTCTTCCTGTCCGGGCGGGAGACGGCCCCATATAATAAATCACATTATTTTTCATCTCCACAGGAAGCTCTTCCCCTGCTTCCATTGCCTCATACATCCTCTTGTGAGCAGCGTCTCTCGCTGTATAAATCGTACCTGTCAAAAAAACATAGTCTCCGGCGCAGAGTTCAGCCGCCGTCTCGTCCGTCAACGGAACCGTAATATGTCTGTCCATGCCACCCTCCCTGTTCCTATAATACTCTTACCGCATGCCTGTTCACATGACAGCAAATATTTACCGCCACCGGAAGTCCCGCAATATGAGTCGGATAGGTAATAATATTTACTGCTAATGCCGTAATCCTTCCTCCCAATCCTCCCGGGCCGATGCCGGAACGATTAATCTTTTCCAAAAGCTCCTTCTCCAATTCGGCTACATAGGGGATATCCGACCGGATGTTTACGGGCCTGGTCAGCGCAGCCTTGGCCATCAGAGCAGATTTTTCGAAAGTTCCCCCAATACCGACGCCGACAACCATGGGCGGACACGCATTCGGCCCGGCATCCTTCACTGCAGTAAGCACTGCATTTTTTACCCCTTCAATGCCGTCTGCCGGCTTCAGCATAAACACACGGCTCATGTTTTCGCTGCCAAAGCCTTTTGGCGCCACAGTGATCCGAACTTTATCTCCCAAAACTACGGAATAATGAATGACCGCAGGCGTATTGTCTTTCGTGTTTTCTCTGATAATCGGGTCTTTCACTACGGACTTGCGCAAAAAACCTTCCCCATAGCCCTGACGTACCCCTTCGTTGACAGCATCTTCCAGAAAACCGCCCTCAAAATGGACATCCTGTCCCACTTCCATAAAAATTACTGCCATTCCGGTATCCTGACATATAGGAATCATATCCTCGCCGGCAATTTTCATATTTTCCTGCAGTTGTTCCAGTATCTGCCGCCCCAAAGGCGCACATTCCTCCGCTGCGGCTAACTCCAGGGCATTCTTCATATCCTCAGTCAGAAAATGACTGGCCTCAATGCACATTTCCTTTACCGCCTCTGTAACCAAGCTGACGTCTACTATTCTCATCTTCGCTCCTCTACTCCACAATCGCTTCTCTAATCGACTCCAGTTCTTCCTGGGAAGGGCTGCCGGGTACCCAGTTAATATTCTGCCCATCTCCCTTATACCTCGGTATAACATGTACATGAAAATGCTTTACCGTCTGCCCTGCCGCCTCCCCGTTATTCTGAACCAAATTAAGTCCGTCGCAGTGCAGCCTCTTCACCATAACCGCCGCAATTTTTTTAGCCAAGACCAACACTTCCGCGGCCGTCTCATCCGAAAGTTCGTGCAGATCTTCCGCATGTTCTTTCGGCAAAATCAAAGCATGCCCTCTGGTCGCCGGACTTAAATCAAGAATCACACGAAAGTTCTCATCCTCATATAATGTCTTGGACGGAATCTCTCCCCCGGCAATTTTACAGAAAATACAATCCTCCCGTTTCACCTCTTCACCTCCGAATATCTTACTTTTCTTCAAAATTAAAAATCTGGTCAAGAGCCCTCAAAATACCAAAATCTCCCTTTGCCTTCATTGCGCCGGACATAAAAGCTCTCTGAAAAGTCATCCTTCCCGAAATAATATCCTCCATTGCTGCCTTTTCAAGCTGCATTTCCACATCCGGTTTCTCTATCGTACCATACCCGCACTCCAGATTCGGCCCGTTGACCGATAATGTCAGCTTCTTCTTTCTCTCGTCTATGCCGATAACATACTCCCCGCGGAATCCCGCCTGAGGCCGAAATGCTTTTTTAAAAGAGGACAGATATTCCTCCCCATTATCCGCTTCCTCCTCACTGAGCATATCACGGAACAGGCTTGTAAGTTCCTGAATATCCTGCTTCTGACGCTGCACATAACTGTCGTCAGATACATACTGCGACAGCTGCTCTGTCTCCTGCGGCGTCAGATTCGTGCCCTTGGGAACGGCAATCTTCTGTTTCACCGCCTGATTGCTGGCCGGAAAACAGGCTACATGCTGATTGATTGTACGATACATGCTTTCCGCCTTTTTTTCAATTATCCGAACATATTGCTCGTTCATTTCCAGCGTAACCGTATTTTCTATATAACCGCAAATACCGCTGCAGGGCAACCCACCCAAAATCTCCCATGCCGTGGCCAGGTTCATCTTGGCCTCGCGCTCACCGTAAGTGGTTGACATTACAACCGGACACATATAAATCGTCGATATTTTCTCCTTATCTCCAAAAAGCCAGCAAGCGTCCAAAAACTGCTGCATATAACCGCCGATGCCAAACCATTCCACTGTGACGGCAAGAATGATACCGTCTGCATCTTTCAGTGTCTGAGGAAGCATGGATATTGTGTTCTTACACTCGTATAAATTATAGCGGGTGACATTGACTCTGAGCTCCTCCAAAATCTCCTGCATTTTATTGATGACAAACAGCGTGGGATCATCGATAATCCCTCTTCCGCCGTAGTAAATATGAATATTCAAAATCACACCTCTCCATTCATTCTCCGCATCCTGCGCACGTCGGCAATATCTCCCGTTGGTCAGCTGTGCCGTAACCCGCTGATTACCGGTATCTGCCCCGCTTTCTGCCGGATATTATACACATGACGGCTGCTGCCAAAAATCCGGTCGCCAGCCCGCCTACATGAGCCGCATTGTCGATATTCTCCCCTGTAAACCCGCTGTATAGAGAATAGGCAATCAACAAGGCCACCCTCAGCGGAGTCACGTTTTCCATTCTCCTGCGCGATAGCAATACCATGGCAAGAAGTACTCCGTTTAGCCCGAAAATGGCTCCGCTGGCCCCCACCGAACCGGCAAAATCACCCGACGCCGCCTTCCACGACAGGGAAACAATATTCCCCCCAATTCCCGAAAGGAAATACACTATCGCATAAGGAAGATGACCTACCTCTTTTTCAATCATGGAACCCATAAAAAACAAGATCATCATATTATTAAACAGATGGGCGATTCCGCTGTGAAGAAACATTGCCCAAAATATCCGGCCGTATTCTCCGTTTACCAATACGCCAAAGATATCCAGCCTTCCCGCGTCGTACAGCAGCTCGCCTGTAAAATGACATAATATAAAGATAAAGGTATTTATCGCCACCAATACTGCGCTGACAAACGGCTGTGATTTCCATGTTCTCAAGAGCACTTCCTCCCATACACGCCTTTCACTGCATCCCCCAACTGCCTTTTTTATTCTAGCATAAATTTTTCCTCTTTTCAAATACTATCTCACCGAAAGATAAAAACTACTCTCCCGCACTTTATTTCATCCCCTTCATCAAGTCTGGCCTTTTCGTAGGGCTGCATCTGCCGTCCGTTTCTAAACGTTCCGTTCGTAGAATTTAAATCCTCCAGATATACGCTGTCCCCGTCCAGAGTAATACGCGCATGCATTCTGCTGACCGATTCGTCCTCCAGTACAAAATCCACCTCGCCTTTCTTCTTTCCTATAGACAGGCTCTGTCGTTCCAAACTCATCAGCAGTCTGCCCTCCGGTGTAAGCAGACGGTGCGGACGCCCGGATGACTCGGTCTTGTCTTCTATATAGAGGGTCTGTCCGTGTTTCCTGCCTTCGTAATCTGTTTCCTCTGCAACCGCATAACCCACCATGGCCTGTTTCATGGCCTGACTATATTCCACACGCGCCTTCTTGCCGCGGCTGCGCTTACTCTCAAACACACCTCTTATTCCCTTCTTTCTGCCCTTTTCCGCCTTGTCCGGCAGAGAGTCCTGTCTTTCACCGGATTCTATTTCCGCTGTTTCCTGAATAACTTCCCCTTCTACATCCGCAGGCTTTTCGTCCAGGACAGTGCACACCACTTCCGCATTCTTGATCTTTTCAAGACATTCGGCATCTTCAAAAATCTGCGCCTGCAGATAGGCAGCCCCATTACGTTCCAGCCGCTCATACATTCTGTAGACACACTCTACCAGCACTTCATCCTTGTAGTCAATATGTTCCACCCAGAATTCCATCAGCTTTATGAAACTTTCTTCTCCCTCATAATAAGGAATATAGAGAAAAGAAAACACATTGTTTTCCAGATCCTGAAAAATCTGTTCCGGATACCATAAAATATTATTTGTATCCAGCAGAAAACGCTCTAATTCCTGCCTGAGCTGCCGCAGACTCCACACAAAATCTTTCATCCACTCTCTTGTGATACAGCGATTGCCAAACAGCGACGCCAAATTCTGCTTTGAGGATATATCGTAGTAAAGATAGGCCCCTCCATTAATATAGCGCAGACTGCAGGGAAGCAGCCCTTTTATCCTGCATCTGCCCAATATACAATATTGATACCGCATTTCATCCGGTTTGTGTTCCAGCAGAATCCTCTCATAATTACAGTTTAAATTTCTCACATACTCTATATTCATCATTAACACACTCCCCCTCTCTCGGCTAAAATCCCTTATGCCCTTAATTCTTCACTTTGCGGCACAGACGAATAAAGGTAACAGGAGACAGACGGCTGCAGCGATATTCCTTCTCCGTCCCCCAGCTATTTCCAAACCCCCAAAAATTCCATCCGGGCAGAGGAAAATTTACACGTCCGGCTCCTTTTGCAGAAAAAGTATTTTTTTCCAGAGAAGCCTCCAGCACAGCAAAATCCCAAGCCATGTATTTTTCTTTATACAATCCCCTTACCCGTTCCTGCACCTTCTCTTCCAGCCTCTCCTGACCGGACTCTTCCAGACGGCTTCCCCACAGGGCCATTGCTCCCAAGTCCTGCTCCAGCAGACATCTGTCATACTGAAAAAACAATATATAAATGACAAACAGAATCGCTCCCATCAAAACCGGCAGCACCAAGGCCGCTTCCACGGTAAAATATGCATCAGCATTTTTCATTCTCTTCCTCCCGCATATGTTTAAAGTGCAACAGTTCGGACAGGGCATGAACCGTTTTTTAGAACACCATGACAATCACCCATCCCACTGCCAGAAACGGCAGAAAAGGTATCTTTGTATTTCTTCCTGCTTTCCGAATCACCAGCAAAAACGCCGAACAAACCGCCGCCAGGAACAAAGCAATGCCAAACACCATCAGACCGCCTCTCCGCCCCAGTACCATTCCCAGAAGCAGAAGAACAATCCCGTCACCATATCCGGCTTTCTTTGTGGCAAAGGCCACCGCAAGAAGCGTAAAACCGGGCAGCATTCCCAAAAGTATATCCGGATAATCTCCCCAGCGTCGGATAACCTCCGGCATTACCATAACCCCTCCCGCCCCCAATATCCAGAAAGGTACTCTTCGGCTCCTGAAATCCAGAATACTCACAGTAAGCAGCCAAACGGCCCATAATATATTAAACCACATTGTCCCATCCCCTATTCCCACTGTATTTTCCCATTTGATCTTATCCTCCGCAGCGGCTGCATGGCGGATAACCTGCATCCTGCGCCTCCTCCAGGGTCATTGTATTCATCGTCCGTTTCAACCCTGAACAGTCCCTGCTGAAATGATATCTATTTCCGTCTTTCGTGATATACAGCAGTCCAGGGCTGCCCCCGCCGGAACATCGCTCACAGGGATAGTATTTGGCGCCGCTCTCATTCCGTTCCTCCCCCACCGCTGCCGCCGAAACCTGCCGAATCGTCAGACGCAGATGAGTGCATTCCGTACTGGAATGATAAACTGTTCCGTTCTCTGTGACATATACCGTCTGTTGGTTTTCTTCCACACCGCCGGATTCTTCTCCGTCAGATAGAGCGTATCCGTTCCAGATATGACCATAATACCGATTTGCCATGCGGAAGGATATCGTTCCTAACAAATCACTCCACGGCGACACCGAATAGGTAACTATAATATCCATCTCTCCGCCCTCGCCCAGCAGCCTGCTCTCCCAAAACTGCAGGCCATCCGCCCCGTTCGTCAATGGGGAAGCATCAAGATATTCCCTGCCTGCAAATTTCACCACCTGACCCCTGACATAAGTGGAAGAAATCGCCAATCCTGCCAAATCTTCCCACCATCCTACGTCTTCCGCTCCTGCCTCCGGCATTTCCCCGCTCTCCAAAGCGTATCCATACACGGACAGCCTGCTTCCTATCTGCCAAACCGCCAGCTGAAGATTGCCGTGCAACCGTATCATTTCCATAGCACATCCCAGATTCAGGAAAAAGAAAAGAAACAGCGGAAGGACAATCGAAGCTTCCACAGTCATTCCCGCAGGCGCCCCTCCGGAAACCGAGGTCAACAGTGATATCCCCTTTATGAGACGGGTTGTGACAGATCTACGGCAAATGCCGCCATCTGGTGAAGACTCCTGACTCCGGGCCGAATCAGGAATACTGCCTTGAATTGTCGGAGAAGGTTTGTTTTTCCTGGTTAATTGTTTCTTTATGACTCTGCCGTTCCATAAAAGGGACATCACTGTTCACCTCGCTTCCTCTCACCAATAACTACTTTGTCTTATTATCTCGTATTCATAGCCATAGGCACTGCCTATTCGGACACATGCCTCTACAACTGCGTAACAACCGTCCAGCCTAAACCCGGCATTTCCCGGTGTCTCCCGAATATCCGCCTCCACCATATTCATAGCCCTGGCTGTGAGTGTATCCGTATCGGCAATCATCATAAAGATCCGCAGATAGTCTTTATAGTCCAGCCCATCTCCATCCTGAGTCTCATCCTGCAGGCTTCCGGCAAGAGCCGAGCCAAGACTGTAGTGCCAGCTGTTTTCGTCCTTCAACAAAGGAACTTTCCCTCCTGCCAGCAAAGACTTCACATCATATACACTCTCCGCGTATGCCCATCCCAGCAGAATCGCGCCTTCCAAAAGCGGCGTCAGCTCCGGCAGCATGACCAGGGTACACACCAGCCCTGCCGCAAACTCTATTTGCTGGCGTTTTTTAGTGTCGGACAGCAAATACATGGCATTGGCCGCCTCCCGGAGCAGACACAGCCTGTTCGCCACACTTCTGAGGTTCTCCACGTCGCTTTCCTTGCCTGCAACCAAATATTCAATCTGATAGCGAAGGGCATCCCCCTCACGTTCATCTCCGTACCGCCCCATATATCGCAGCAGATACTCCTGAAAAGCGAACTTTTCCACCAGCCGCCCCCCATCGTCCAATTCCTCACATTCTATATTTCCGCGGTTTATCTGCCCCCGCTCCATTCTGCTCATGACCAGATTGCCGGCCTGTATCCTGTTTTGAGAAAGCCTGTCCTCCTCCCCAATGACCAGCCGCAGAATGCCCAGGCTCTTCTTTGCCTCCAGCGCGCTGGTGGGATTGGCGATTTCCAGTGTTTCGATTTCTCCTTCCTCTGTCTCCACTTCCGTACCGTTATATGCTTCAGCCCATTCGCCGATCTTTCCGTCAAGCTCCTGCTTTTTTTCTTCTTCCTTCCCCTCCTCCAGCCCGTTTACCTCCACTACTTCAGTCCACTCTCTCAGCTCCTGCAAAAGCCCCAATCCCACATCATCCTTCACAGCCTCTGCCGCGCATCTGCGAAATACAGTTCCCCCATAATCAGTCAGTATCTGCCCCTTTGTTAATTCTGCCTGCTTCAGCTCCAGAGAGAGAAAATCCCGATAGAAAAAATCCGACAGCAAAATGTCCTCATAACTCAGATTTTTAGTTATGTATTTCCGCAGATGTGACTCTGTATTTGCCTTACCGCACTGAGCGGTTCCGTAAGAGGAATCTATCGCAAACAGATTGTATTGAGTCAGCAATTCCCGGTGATACTCAGCCATAATGCTGTACAATCCGATATCCGCAATACACTCCGCTTCCATCCTGGCCCCGTTTCTCCGCACGCCGTCTATCAGTGCAAGGCACAGCGAGAGAAGCACTGCCAGACATAGGGTAAGATAAACGGTCACATATGCGCTGCCTATTCGGCCCGGATCTCTGTCATGATAACAACTTCTATTCGCATCCATCTCTTCGTTTCCTTCCTCTATTTCCTGTTCTGTCATTTCCTGTCTGCCATACTTCCCCATATAGATATCCGTTCGCCGCCCGACAGCTCGTTCCTTTTGTATCGACGGCAGCTTCTTTCCGTGCATATCCGTCCGCAAGGTTTTGCTTTCCGGCGGCGATACTCTACTTCCGCAACAATTCAGACAGGACGCTGGACTTCTGCCCTTCAGACCGAGCCGGTCTGTGAAGTAATCTTTTGGAACAGACTGTTCACCACCGCAGTGATCTGGCTCTTAAAAATGATGACCAAGCCCACAAGCACCACGATAATCAGAATGATCTCCACAGTTCCCATTCCCTCTTCTTCTCTCAAAAAATCTCTCATTCCTTTCAATTTACACATAAGTCCCTCTCTTTCCGCTGCCATTCGCAGCTCTGTATCCAACTACATGTTCGAAAACGCCGGTATCATAATTATGGCCATCACTACTGCCAGCATCAACACCATCGGCACCAGAAGTTTTGTTCCCGCCTCCTCCCCCAGCTTCTTACTCTGCTGCAAGCGCTCCTCTGCGGCTTTGTCCGCTTCCTCCCGCAGCCGCTCCAACAGCGTACTGTTCCCCCTCTTCAGATTCTGTGCCAGCAATGTACTCAACCGGATATACTCCTGCAGCCCGGTCCTTCTGCCAAAGTGTTCGTAGGATACCCCTTCCGAAACACCTGAACTCAGCTCCCGGCAAGTATAAAGAATCTCTTCATATGCCGGGCACTGTTTTCCCCCGCTCCCGCGCTTTACCTCATAATCTCCGGCAATCTTATGGAACGCCCCCCTGATCGTCATTCCCGCTCCGACAAACAGCACCAGCTTATGTACCACCTCTGGATACGCTCTCCGCAGGCCTTTTTTTCGCTTTTCCAGCTGCTCATGTAAATCCCTGTCAAGAAAAGCATACACCAGGACTGCCGTCCCCATGGCCGCTGCCCACATATACAGACTGTTGTCCTCAACGGCCTGACTCCAGCCTATGCGCTCCCCCTTCCATTCCTCCGGCAGATGCCATCTGTCCTGCTCAAGACTTTCCCGCTGAGAGCTGAGAAGCAGCTCCTCCAGCTCCCGATAGAGCGTTTCCTCTGCCGTAAGCATCCGCGGCGTAACCTTCACCAAAATCTCTCCGCAGTCTTCCTTCCCGCCATAGCACAAATCATATGCCAATGTCACTGATTCCGCCTTCTCCACGGCAAATATCTGGCCCGTATCACTCAATATGCCCGGACTGCCGCTCTCCCATCTGACGGTTATCGGCCAGCCCTCATAATGTTCCCGCAGCACCAGATTGTCCGAAACATTCTCCAGATCAGAATTTTTCCCTAAAATATATTGAGGAAGCTTTGCTCGAAAATCCGCAATAAGTTCATCCGCGTCCCTCCCTGCCAGCAGCCTGGGTTCTACTTCCACCCGGAAATCCATCTGTCTGCTGTCATAATCCGCTATAATGTCGATCTCTTTGCCAACCTCCCGATAATCCCCTCTAGGAACGCTTCCGTCCAGTCCCAGAATCAGATTGCTGCCTGCGCTTAATTTCGTTCCTGCACCGAACAATGTCCCCACTACAACAATGACCAGACAGAAGGCAATTTTCTTCACATAATATTCCGCTTTCAGACATTCTCCGGACTCGCAGGGATGAAGCTGCTGTAAATCTTTTTCCACACGGGGAGAGGTGAACAGCCTGGGAAAATACAGACAGCTCTTCTTATACAGATACATGGCAGTCTTATGAAACGGTTTCATCAGAGCGGCCGTCCCCTCCGCCGTTCCCTCCTTACGGGCCAGATACAGCAACACCGCAAAAATCACCCAGGTAATCAAAGCAATCCAATACAAATCAAACACCTCCTATACCATATCTCTCATGATCCCCTTCATAATATGCTCCCCCAAGAGATATGCCCCAAGATACAGCCCAAGGCAGCCTGTCATAACTGCTATACCGATCAGATTTCCATAAAGCGGATCAAAATATCCCCTGTTGCCCATATCAATATAAAGCAATATTCCAAAGGGCATTACCTTCATCACGTTCAGTTCCATCTTCTTGCCCCCTAAAAGCATCTGTATCTCCTGACGCAGCTCAATCTGTTTTCCGATCTGACCTGCAGAACTTCTGATGATTTCCGCCATATTGCCGCCGTTGCGTTTTGCCAGCGCAAATATCTGGGCAAACTGGGCAATCTCCTCACATCCGCTCCTGTCAGCCATGTCCCTCAACAGCTCCTCCAGAGAAATATTGATATGCAGACCTTTCTTGATAAACCCCAATTCTCTGCATATCGCCGCCTCCTCACCGTACATCAGCTGCATATCCTGCCTGCACTCCAAAAATGCATTTTCCACGGAATAACCTGCTTGAAGAGATGTGGCTACCGCCAGAATACACTCCCGAAACTGCACCGCCAGTTCTTCCCTGATCCTCTCCGCCTTAAGCCCTCTGACCCGTCCAAATGCCAGCAGCCCTATTCCTGAAAGCGGAATTAAGGCCAAAAAGCTTCTGTAAAAAAAGTATGCCAGTACTCCCGTTATCCCCGCGCAGAAAAGAATGGTCCTGATCTTCTCCCCCTTCTTCCAATAGTACTTATGATAATCCCGCCGTTTTAAGCTTGTGTCCATGAAGCAACACCCCCTTTTCCTGCAGCTTCCCGATCACATTTCCCTCCCTGTCCTCTCCTGTCTCTTCAAAAAGAAACAGGGGATTCAACGTTATCTCGTTATTCTCACAGCCTGTCACCTCCGTTATCTCCAACACCTTTCTCGACTTATCTCTCAGCCTGCCCAAATGTACAATAATATCTACCCCTGAGGCGATCTGCTGCCGGATTGCCGCAAGGGGCAAATCCATTCCCATCAAGACCATATTCTCCAATCTTGCCAGCATATCCCTGCCGCTGTTGGCATGTCCCGTGGACATACTCCCGTCATGTCCCGTATTGAGACACTGCAGCATATCGATGGCCTCCGCCCCTCTTACCTCACCCACCACAATCCTGTCCGGCCGCATGCGGAGAGAGGACTTGATCAGTTCCCGTATTGTGATCTCCTGACATCCTTCCACATTGCTGTTGCGCGTCTCCAGACGCACAAGGTTGGAAAGTCCCTGCAATTGCAGCTCTGCGCTGTCCTCTATGGTAATAACCCGCTCCTCTGAGGGAATGTAATGAGACAACACGTTCAGGAATGTGGTTTTCCCGCTTCCTGTTCCTCCGCTGATGAAAATATTATACTTAGCCCTTACCAACCTCTTAAGAAACTCTGCTGCCTCCGGCGAAATGGATCCGATTCTAAGCAGACGCTCCATGGTTATCGGTTTATCAGGAAAACGCCTGATCGTAACGATCGGCCCGTTAAGCGCCACCGGATTCATGACAATATTTACCCGCGAACCATTGGGAAGTCTGGCATCTACAATGGGGGAAGCCTCGTTTACCACACGGTTGCAGCCCGCCACAATCTGCTGAATCACATCCTGAAGCTTTTCCGTGGATTCGAAAC
The DNA here is from genome assembly GCA_910586515.1 of uncultured Acetatifactor sp. Taxonomy (GTDB): domain Bacteria; phylum Bacillota; class Clostridia; order Lachnospirales; family Lachnospiraceae; genus Acetatifactor. The sequence continues at coordinate 15,556 of CAJUGL010000045.1, read as the reverse complement.
CCACGTCAAGCTCTCTCAGCCTTCCCTCCTGTTCCACAAAGATATGATCCTTTCCGTTGATCATGATTTCCGTAACAGAAGCGTCCTCCACAAATATCTGCAGGATATCCAGCCGGCGCAGAGAATGAAACAGCTCTTTTTTCAGATTCCGTCGGACGGATACCGGATATACCGCCAAACCTTCTGCGCTTAAAATAACCTCATCTATGGTTTCCTCCACTTCCGCGTCAGAAAAGTCTTTCACAAAATCCATCTTTTCCTGCACCCTGTTACGCAGCTGTTTTTTCAGTTCCCCATACTCCACTCATTCTCCTCCTTTCCCTCATCCGCCTCCAAATCCTCCAGCAGCCCTTTCACCACCTCTGCCAAATCTCCCTTTGTCAGCAGCCCCATCTCTTCCGGGAGGCTGCGGATATGAGAAAGACTCAGACGTTTGGTCCTGTCCAGAATATCGCCGTATCCATAGAGGCCCAATACCTGCTCATACTGCCGCAGCTTACCCTGGGCAGTCCGGTCATCCTTTGTGAGGGTATATATCCTTTTGCAGAGCCTGAGAATCTCAAACAATCCCTGCATGCTCTCTCCCAGGTCCAACACTACATATTCATACTCTTCCATCTCTTCGATCTTCTGCAGAAGCCCCAGCCACTCTCCCTCCGTGATGCTCAACAGATTCTGTCCTGATTTCATGGGCGGAATGAAGGCCAGGCTTCCCTCATGTTTCAGCATGGTCTGCAGCCGCAGCCTAAACTTATCCTTCTGCGCATTCAGGAAATAGAGCAAATCCGCAAGATCCTGGGTCTGCATATCCGGCAAAAGCTCGCCGATTCCCGCATAATGCTCAAAATTGAGATATAGGGTGGAGTGCTCCTTTGCCAGCAGCATACTCATGGTAACGGCAAAAGAGGTCTGCATACACCTCCTCACCGGCGTATATGTACCGATAAATACCGTTTTCCTGTCCCTGCGCATCATCGGCAGCTGCACGTCCGCAACCTCCATATAGAACCCCAGCAGCTGCTTCAGCACTTCTCCCGCTTCCTGGTACTTGTCCACATAAATTACATCCTCCCATTTCATGATACCGCTCTCATTCAGCACAATCAGGCGTTTCGGACTCAGCGACTGCATGGATTGGCAGAATGCGGACTCAGCCACCACCAGCATCTCTACTCCCTCCTGCTCTCCCTTGAACAATTCTTCCACATCAGTATAAGTATGTAATTTCCAGGGTAGATTTTTACGTTTTTTCAGATATTCCGACATCATCTGCGCATATTCTTCTTCCGGATCGCACAGAACCATGACTTTATACGCTTTATTCTTCAATAGACACCTCCCAGATAAAGCAGCACACTGACCAGTACAGGACCGGAGAGACATATTCCTCCAAGGCTTTCCGCACCCTTCCTGCCCGGATAGGGTTTCAGAACGCCGCTGCCGATTACGTCCGCCATGTACAGCTTCAGCCTCTCCATGCATGCGCCAAAGGCTTTTCTTTTTAACATTTTTACCAATGAAATCACTGCTGCGATGAGCAGAGAATAAAACAAGAAAATCAGAGTTTTTTCGAATGGCAGATAACCCGCCGTCACACCAAGAAGCTTCACGTCTCCCGCGCCGAAACTCCCTATTTTAAAGAACGGATAAAACAGAGCCATAACCGGTACAGCCCGTCCCAGATAAACAAGAATCCCCGGAGGCCCTGTATCCCAGAAATGCCATGCCGCCCCCAGAGCCGCAGTCATCACAATGAGATAATTGGGTATCCTCTTATCCCTATAGTCGTATGCGCAGGCCGCCGTTAAAAGTACGCATAAAGCCGCCACTAAGCCATCATCCCCTTTCTCTTTTAACGTAATACATGATTTGCGGAGCGAAACCTGCCCCAGGACTACCTGATTAATGAATCATTTGAATTACCTGATTTGTTATGTCGTAACTGCATTATAGCCAATCCGTCCCGCAATTACAAGAGGGAAAACGCAAATAATTCAATTTTGTCAAAAAGCTACAAAGATTTGTATATTCCGATGCCATACAAGCCCAAAAACCCAGGAAATCCAAGGATTCCGGATGTCAAAACAGTGACGGCATTTATTCCCACCCCAAGGGAAATACCCGCCCCGGCCAGCGCCATGTTCACAAAGTAGATGCCTATGGTCCCCAAAATACATCTCATCAAAATATTCAGAACACGCTCCATACTTTCTCCCTGCTCTGTCTCTAAACTGCCTTTACCATATCATATGTACGCCCCCGGAATATATGCAGATTATCTATTTTTTCCAAAAATGGAATATTTTTCTTGCAGCCGGCCTATACTTTTAACGTAACCGCCGTTTGGTCTTCCATATTCTATACGGAAAGGAGCGCCTGCCATGAAAATGTATTTCAGCCAGAGAAATGGGACAGACAATTCAACGGAAGAAGATTACGCACCCGTGACCTTAAAAGAATCCATAGAAAAAACCCGACAGGCTCTGAACGACGCCTATGCGGGTTTTGACAATGCTTTAGAAATTGATCTGATCGACAGCTATATATACGAAATAAATTCTCTCCAGAAAAGATACAAGCACCTGACGGATCTTGCCGCTGCCCAGAGCTTTCCGGAGGAGAATAACTTACGCAAGTATTCCCCGGTTCGCGCCCTGGTCAGCCATGTTCTCGGTTAGCGTATTCCTTCCATACGTAAGACCCACATAAACCGACTGGGAATTGTTCATCACCGGACCTGCAGGATTCTGGGCCGCCACCTGCCGATAGGCATCTCTCAGCGGCTCAATGACCCTCCTGATCTCGTCCAGAGGACCGTCCTCCTTCCGCAGACCGCTGATGGCCAGACGCCTGATGCAGAACATATACAGCCGCTGCAGTTCCGCCGCCGGCTCGTATCTCAGATCAAGAGAATTCACCAGCTCCAGCAGACAGCCCCGGGCATTCCTGACCGCTTCCCGAAAAGCCCCCTCCTCCGGAGAGGGCTTTTCCAGCGTTTTGAGCGCATTTTCCGCGTCTTCCAGATAGCACAGCAGCATCTCATACAGAATCACCACCAACTCCGTGGAATTCGCTTGGGTAATTCTTCGTGTAAATTGCTGTTTATCTTCCTTTTTCATTTCCACACTCCCTGTCCCTTTGAAAGGGCATCCTGTCCGCAATTATTCTCAAGTAGCAGTTCACAAAAAGCTTATGGGCTTCCCAATCAACAATCACTGCAGCAGCTGCAGTACCTGGGCCGGCCTCTCATTGGCCTGAGCCAGCATGGAAGTCGCGGCCTGGGTCATCACCTGGTAGGTGGTGTAATTGGTCATCTCTTCCGCCATGTCCACATCCATAATCCGGGAATAAGCCGCAGTCATATTTTCGGTTGTGATATCCAGGCTGTTAATCGTGGATTCCAGACGATTCTGGTATGCCCCCAGAGTTCCTCTGACACTGGAGATGAAATGGACCGCGCCGTCTATTCTGTCGATGGCCTCCGTAGCGCTTTCCTCCGTCCCCACATCCAGAGTCCACAGACCTTTCCCGTCCTCCTCTTTCTTTCTGATGCACAAATTGTCCAATCCCATTTCCCGCAGAGAAATCCTCGGAATATCCACTGCCAGGGTCTGTCCCTCATTGGCTCCCACCTGCAGAATCATGGCGCCGATTCCCGTGGCGTCAATCACCAAATCCTTTCCGTTCGTTGCATCCACAGCAGTTCCGTTCTCCAAAGCCGTCTCGTTCTTTGTAATGAGATCCGTCAAATCCAGCTTCATCTCAAAACCGCCCTCCGCCTGGATGATCACCAGATTATCCTTCATGGTAGCCGTAGTCCCCTTGGGAAATCCTCCTTGGGACAGGTCCGTATCTATGTTGTCGATTATATATTTGTCACTGTCACCCGAGGAATTGGGATTTTTCTTTATGGTAAGGTTCGTTATCGTATACTCTTTCGCCGTAACCTCCTTGGTGTAGGAACTCACCTTCACGTCAAGGTTGCCCTGCACATATGCCTTCAGGGAAAACTCTCCGTTCAGCAGTCTCTGACCGTTGAATTCGGTATTTTCCGCCACCTGAGTAATCGCCTCTGTCAGCTGCTTCACTTCCTCCTGTATAACCTTCCTGTCATTGTCGGACTCCACCCCATTGGCGGCTTTTACGGCCAGCTCATTCATGCGCTGCAGCATCTCGCTGATCTCGGACATGGCGCCGTCCGCGGTCTCAATAATGGATACGCCGTCCCCTGCGCTCTGGGTGGCCACGGAGAGATTCTCCAGCTGGGCGTTCATCCTTTTGGCCATGGCCAGTCCCGCCGGATTGTCTTTGGCCGCGTTAATCTTCAGTCCCGAGGAAAGCCTCTCCAGGGATTTTGCCAGCAGACTGTCGTTATTGGCAAGCTTGTTATTGGCAAGCATTGCGGATACATTGTAATTAATTCTCATGATTTACCTCCCTGCCCGCTCAGGCGGACATCTCTCTGATATAAAAATGAAATTCACGCCTCAGCCGTCTGCACCACAGACTGCAGGAAAACCTTTGCCACACGGTAAAGTTCCGCACTGTCGGTGGGATTATGTTCGCCTGATTTCACAAGAGCCGGCATACGTCTTTCCGAAGCGATGGTGGTAATATTGCCTACCTGCCAGCTCCCCTCCGCTTCCTTTTTAAAGTTATCGGCTATCTGCCGCACTTTCATTATATCGACTTTGCCCTCGCCGAACAACATGCCGTGAACCATCCCTTTTTCCAGATAAAGCCTGGCCTGCATATGCTCTTCCTCAGAAAGCGTCACGCCGATGGTGACAGTCCCTTTCTCCCGGCTTCCCCTGTCAAGGGTCAGATGCACTCTGGTGAGTCTGTCGCCCAAATACAGCGGCAGATAATATTCCTCCCTCTTTGCCAAAGCGGCCGCCACAGTAAGCTGCTTATGACTCAGCTGCATATTCTTCACATCCACGCTGCTCTCCGCCTCTTCAAAAGTTGCCTCTTCCACGGATTCCAGAGATTCCCGGGTAAGCCGTTCATAATCCTCGGCAAAGCCCTCCCGGTCATCCAGCTTCTGCCACAGCGCGGCGGATCCCGTCTCCGGCTCCTCCTTGGCAGGCTCCGGCTCTGCCCCGCCTCCTGCCTTGCTGGCCAGCAGCTGCATAATATCCATGGCAGGCTTCTGCTTCCTGCCGCCCGTTCTGCGCCTGTCAGCCAGTTCAAAGATATTGTCCATGCCATGGTTAAGCGCCTGGGCTCCCATCAGATTGTCCGCGCTGGAGGGCAACGCTCCTCTCTGCAGCATGGATATACTCTCCTGATCGGCAGAATTCACTGCCTGACGCTGCTCTTCCAATTGCGCTTTATTATATTCCGTCGTCGCCTTTTCGTCGGGCGACACTTCCGTCAACACATCGTTAGCCACCTTGACAAATGCCTCTGAAGTCTCCTTCAGCGCACTCTCCTCCGCCTTGGCCGCCTCCGGCTGCGGAACCACCGGTTCTCTCCGAATCTCCGTTACGGCAGCTGCCGCCTGGGAATCGGACTCAGCAGCTTCCGCAGCGACGTTTTCCGTACGGCTGATTTCCGCATCCGCAGCGGCGCGTTTTGCCGCCCGTATATCCGCTACGGTCTTCACGAAAGCTCTGGATATCTGTTCCGTAATGCTCTCTCCCGTGCGCGCAGGCCTGGGCACATCCCCCAATTCATCCGGCACACGCACATCCAGACTTCTTCTCCTGCCGTTCTGCAATGCGGACAAAAGATTCGAAAAGTGGATCTCCGCCTGAGCGTTTACCAAAGCTCCCACAGCCGCGCCCTCCGCTTTTTCGATCTGCCGCACCAGCCTGTAAATGCCGATATAACTCTCCCTCTCCTCAGGCGTGATTTCATTGTTCCGCTCCAGCCCGTACAAAAATCTGCTGTAGCTCTCCGCCTCCTTCTTGTATTCCGGAGGAAGATTCTTAAAGTACTGTTCAAGCTCACCGAAGCTCTTCTCCAGGGGATTGAAGCCGTCCCTGATCATTTTCAGCGTTGCCGCAGGCGTCAGCTTCTCCAATACGCCCTGTACCTGTCTGTCTGCTTCCTTCACCGCATTCAGGTTCTCCTGGGTCATCTCCATCTGATTGTAGCCAAGAATTCTCACGGCTCTGCGGTTCTCCTCCGTCAGCTCCGCACCCATGTCTTTCAGTATATGATCCACGCTTGCAAAGGCTTTTTCGATGCTGTCCCCCATATCGCCTCTGGGCGCGGTCATCAGCTTCTCATAAGACTGCTGCGCCTTCTCGTACTGACTCTGCAGCGTCTTTCCTTCATTGTAGATCGTCTCCAGAGAAGCGTCGCCCTCTCCTTTGGCAAACATTCCCAGCACGTCCGCAGGCAGGCCGGGCAGCTGATCTGTCACATTGCTTACCCTGCGGTAATTGTGATACTTCTCTATGGCCATGGAATCTCTGGGGAAGTACTGGTTCGCCACCTGATGCTCCGCCATCTTCAACGCTTCGATCAGCTCCTCCATAGGCGCCGTATCAATGGAAAAACCGCTGCGCAGAAGCTTTACATTCACCTCCGCCGTCATCCGCAGCCGTACCTCCTCCAGCTGCCTTCTGGCGGTAATATCCCCCACGCTGGCTTCCCACAGTTCGCTGCTGTGGTAATACTCGGAGATGGCGGCCGCCTTCTCGTACAGATTTTCCTCTTTTCCCGAAAGAGAAGCATGCACCGGGCTCTTGCCCTCCGCCACTGCAGAGGCCACGGCTTTACCGAAGCGTTCCTCCGTCACCGGCAGTTCCACCTGCATCATATCTTCCAATCTGTCCAGGTTCTCCGCCGTGAGAGGCAGTCCTCTGTCCAAAAGCCAGAACGCATTTCGGCGCCGGTCCTCATCCACCGGCCTGCCGGACTGGCGGATAACCCTGTCCACCTCATCCTGCAGTTCTCCGCCGCTGCCCTTTCCTGCGCTCTGGGCATAGTATCCCTTTACATCCTCCGCGTAAAACATCGGCGCGCTCCCGCCCTTGCCAGCACCGCTGCTCTGAGCAAGATAGAGATTCCAGATTTCCGCCTCCAAACCGTTGTCGATCAGATATTGACAGGTCCCCTCCTCCAGGGGCTGCAGACCTGAACTCATCTCCCAGGCCTGGGCGATGGCCGTGATGTTTTCCTTCGTTACAGGCACATCTTCCGCCCGGAAACTTTCCAGCACGGTTCTGGCCAAAGTCTCGCTGCCCAGCGCCGCCGCCAGCGTCTTCATATCCATATCATCCGTGTAGCCGGGTATATTCTTGCCTGCCCTCGCCAGCTCGGCCTTGATTCTGTCCACAATAGTGACGGCCTCCTCCGGGTCCATGCTGCCGAAGTCAAAGCCTTCCTCCTGCAGCTTTGCATAATCCGCATCTGACATGGTATGTGACGCAACTGTCATATAATCCCGCTGAAGTCCCACGTCCGCGTTCTCCGCCTCCTGCTGGAGGTCAATGAGGCTCTTGCCCCTCTCTCCTCCCATCCCGGGGATTTCGCCGCCCATTCTGCCGAAAAATGCCCCGTAGGATGCCTGCGCCGCTGCCGCGCCATGCGCCCGGGTCTCTCTGTTCTTTTCCGTGCGCTTTCGCTCCGCTTCTCTGATCGCCTGTTCCGTAAATGTGATTTTCAAAATAATCTCTCCTGTTTTTCACTTTGCCGCCCGGTATCTGCCGCCTCCGTTCATTTTGAAGACGCCGGTCTGATTCTGAAAAAAAGATGCAGGCGCATCCGCTGCACCTACATCTTTTATTTCGGTCTGCTGAAGAAAAACCTTTACCCTGTCGGGCATGCTTTAAAATACAAAAACCAATGCGCCGTAGGGCGGCAGATCCATGGACAGGGAATAATCCCGGCCCTTACAGGGAACTTTCTCCGCAACCAGTTCCCCGGCCACTTCATTCCCCCAGCCGCCGAACCTCTCCTCATCACTGTTCAAGAGGAGTTTATACTTCTTCCTGCGGGTCACCGTGGGTACCGGCACCCGGTAGTCCGGCCGCGCAATGGGCGTCATATTCAGGACGAACAGCAGACTGTTCGTTCCCTTGGCGCATTTCCGCACAAAGGCATATACGCTGTTTTCGGCATCGTCCGCGTCCATCCACTCAAAACCGTCCCAGCTGTCGTCTATCTCGTACAGCGCGGGATATTTTCTGTATATCCCCAGCAATTCCTTTACATAGGCCTGAAGCCCCGCGTTATTTTTCTCTTTCAGGAGGAACCAGTCCAGCTCTCTTTCCTCGCTCCACTCCCTCTCCTGTCCGAAATCCTGCCCCATAAACAGCAGCTTCTTCCCGCAATGCCCGAACATGTAAGCATAACCTGCCCGCAGATTCGCGTATTTGTCCACCTGATAGCCCGGCATCTTATTCACCATGGAACATTTCAAATGCACCACCTCGTCATGGGACAAGGGCAGAATATACTTCTCGGCATTGTTGTAGCTCATGGCAAAAGTAAGCGCATAATGATTTCCCTTTCTGTAAAGGGGATCCAGCTTCATGTACTCGCAGAAGTCATGCATCCACCCCATGTTCCATTTGAAGGTAAATCCAAGGGACTCTCCGCCTATCTCTCCGGAGACATTGGGCCATGCGGTAGACTCTTCCGCAACGGTGATAAAGCCCGGGTAAGTTCCCCTCACTACGGAGTTGAGATGCTTGAAAAACTCAATGGCATCCAAATTTTCGTTTCCGCCGAATTTGTTCGGCAGCCACTGCCCGTCTTTTTTGCCGTAATCCAGATACAGCATAGACGCTACGGCGTCTACGCGGATTCCGTCTATATGAAATTCCCGCAGCCAGAAAAGCACGTTTGCAATCAGGAAATTCTTTACTTCCGGTTTCGCATAGTTAAAAATCTTCGTTCCCCAGTCAGGGTGCGAACCAAGCCGGGGATCCGGATGCTCAAAAATGCACTGCCCGTCAAACTCCGCCAGTCCGTGAGCATCTGTGGCAAAATGTGCAGGAACCCAGTCCAGGATTACCCCCACCCCCATTCTGTGCAGCTTATCCACCAGGTACATAAAGTCCTTTGGTTCGCCGTACCGGGAAGTAGGCGCATAATAGCCTGTCACCTGATAGCCCCAGGAGCCGTCAAACGGATGCTCCAGCACGCCCATCAGTTCCACATGCGTATACTTCATCTCCTTAAGGTATTCCGCTATCCTGTCCGCAAACTCCCGGTAATTGTAAAACCCTTCCGTCCCGTCCGGATGCTTCATAAAGGATCCTATATGGCATTCGTAAATAGCCATGGGCTGCTTCTGCACATCCTTCTCTTCCCGCTCCTCCATCCATTTCGCGTCTCCCCAGGAGAAGCCGTTCAGATCCGTAATGATGGAGGCCGTTCCCGGTCTGTACTCCGCATGGTTCGCAAAAGGATCCGCCTTGTAAAGCTTCCTGCCGTCCCTGGCCGTGATCAGGAATTTATACATTTCCCCTGTTCCCACTCCGGGAATAAACAGGCCCCAGACGCCCACAGGACCCAGTCTTTCCATGGGATGCGCAGTCTCATTCCAATCGTTAAAACTGCCCACTACATGCACCTGCTCCGCATTCGGCGCCCACACGCCGAAATAGATGCCGTCCTTCCCCTTCTCTCTGGACACATGAGCTCCCAGCTTCTTGTAGATGTCATAATGTGTCGCCTGGGAAAAAAGATACTGATCAGCCTCCGAAATAAATACCTTTTCCGCCTTTTCTGCCATGTCTCTACCGCCTTTCATGCAACAAAATCTTTTTCTGTTAATATAATCATGTCTTCGTCGTCATATCGTCTGGCAAAAAGTATGTCCAGAAAATGCCCGAAAGTCTTTCTGTTGGCATGACTGATTGCCTGGTCCACAATCTGCTTTACCTCTATTACCGTCACCACATGATCTATTGTCTGACATTCCTCGATTCTGGTATGCAGAGCCAACACGCCGAGTTCGTCAATTGCATACTCCTTTTCCCTGGCATACCGCTTGCCGAAAGATACCAGGATATCGTTGCTCAGCGCTTCCAGATCCAGACGCGAGGTGAAATCGCCGTACAGTTCCGGAGTACCCAAAAACAGCTTCTTGATGGCCTTCTTCGTGTCCTCCAAAATGACAATAATTCCGAACTTCTCCTGTTGCAGCGCCCTGTGAAGCGCCGTCGCAGTCTCCATACTCATTCCTGATGCCTTCTGGATAATCAGGGCGCCGTTGTTGAGCTGCTCCAATGTCTCCTTCACCTTTTTCTGGTTCAGCCCCCGGCCGGTTATCTTGGCTGCCTTGCCCGAAAAATTTCTGTCCGTCATGCTCACCTCGCGGACTATATTTTTCGCCAGGGTCAGCGTATCCATGCCTTCCTCCCCGGTGATCACCACATTCCCTGTGTATGCTGCCATGCTGATGCCGTCGATGGCCTTCACCAGCTGCTCCCTGGTCTGGCGGCTCTGCAGGAAAGGCGCAAACAACTCCTTTTCCTCACGGGTCAGCGCCCTGACTTTTGCCGTCTCACGCTCCGTCTGAGAGCCTGCCTTCCTGGGCATTTTTGCCGTGGTTGCTCCTCCCTGTCTCTTTTCTGCCTCGGCCGCCTCCTCAATGGCTTCTATGATATCGCTAATGTCGTCAATTTCATCCTTTTCCGCCAGGGCCTGTCTGTCATCCCGGGCCAATCCTTCGTCCGCCGCCAAACTGTCCGTTCCGTCAGCGGATTCCGGTTCTCCTGCCGTCTCGTTATCCTTAATTTCGGCCTTTTTATTTCGTTTTTTCGCTGCAGCCTTCAGTTTTCCGGTCTTCTTTTTCTCTTTTCCTTCGGAAACATCCTCCGCCTCCGGGATTGGCTCCTGATATGCTCCCGACTCTTCTTCTCCGTAAAACAGTTCCTCGGGCACATCTTCCGCATTTCCCACTGACGCGGTTTCCGCATACGGCTCGGAATCCCCGTCATCCATATATGTCCAGGTTATATCCCCGTCCTCACCGGTTCCCTGAGTGATGTATCCGACTTCTGCGGATTCCCCGTCTGCATATTGGGCCTCTGCCGGTTCTCCCTCTGCCTCATACTGTTCTGTATATTCTTCGCCTAAGTATTCGTATTCGGCCCCTATGGGGTCTCCCTCTGTATCATACTGCTCCGCGTATTCTTCGCCTGTATATTCAGCCTCTATGGGTTCCCCTTCTGCATCATACTGCTCTGCGTACTCTTCGTCTGCATATCCGGCCTCTATGGGTTCCCCTTCTGTATCATACTGCTCCGCGTACTCTTCGCCTGAGTATTCGTACTCGGCCTCTACGGGTTCTCCTTCTGCATCATACTGCTCTGCGTACGGTTCTGCATATTCAGCCTCTGCTGGTTCTCCTTCCGCCTCATACAACTCCGCGTATTCTTCGTCTGGATATTCGGCCTCTACAGGTTCTTCCTCTGCCTCGTACAATTCAACAAATTCTTCAACCGCGTATCCGGCCTCTGCGCCATACGGCTCTCCGCCTTCTTCACTTATGTACCCGGCTTTTCCGTTTTCCGCTTCCCCGCCGTACAGTTCAACAGGCTCTCCGGTTTCCTCTCCTTCCCGCTGTTCAGCGGCTACTTCCCTTACAAATTCCGGCTCTGTCTTCTCCTCTGCGCCGGGGAATCCAACGGCTCCTCCTTCCGGCTCACCATGCAGAGTTTTCTCCCTGACAGCAGTTCTCTCCTCTGCGTGCTTACTGCGACTGCTCTGCTCCAGCTGCTCCAGCAATCCGTCCCTGACAGCGGCTTCGAATTCGGTAAACATAGGGCCTGTGTGGCGCTGCACATGTCTGCGCACTTCCTCCCTGTATTTCTCCTCATTCTCCTTCTTCATCCGCTCCCATTCCGCCAGTATGTCCTCGATGTTCATCTGGCCGGTAATCTGCCGTTCAACGGCCGCATTCTCCGGCAGCACCAGACTGATCTGGCCGTCCGCTTCCTGAGAAAGCACCTCCGCCAATTCTCTGGGAGGCTGGGTCCCCGCCGCGGATGCCGCGCCTGTGCGCATCTCCTGCATGACCTGTCTTGCAGTCTCGTCGGGCGCCGGCACATCCGTCTCCCGGACCTCCTCCGCAGCGGAAAGGTCAGTCTCACTCTCTGATTCCGGAGAATCCGCCTTTTCCCGGGAGGCATAAATGCCCTCCTCTTCCTCCTCCCGCTCCCGGCTGTATTCCTGCTGCAGGGATTCTTCCCCACCGGAATCATTCTGTACAGCCGAATCTGCCTCCTGCGGAAAGCTGTCCTGCACGTCGGCGCTCTCCTGCGCGCCCATCTCCTCCCCAGCCGTTTCCCGCCGGTTCATTTCCCCTGCGTAAGCCAGAGCCTCCTGCTCTTCCGGGAACATATTCGTCATCTCGCCCGTTTCCCCGAAGAAGACTTCCGTCCCCTCCATCTCCTCGGAAGACTCCTGATATTCCTCTGCCTGCCAGGGTTCCGGTCCTGCCTGCGCCTCTCCGTACTCCTGTTCGAATCCGGAGAATGCTTCCGAACCATCCTCCGCGCCCAGCACTTCCTGCAGACCCGCCGCAAGTTCTTCCTGCAGATTTATGGTATTATATTTTCCCACATCCATGGTCTTGACCTGGATGTCCATCTCTTCCGGATCTCCCTGGGAAGAGTCCTCTTCTCCCGAGGGGGCATACTGTTCTTCTCCCTGTGCCCATTCTCCCCACTGTTCATTATCGCTCTGCAGTTCATCCTCCTGCTGCCCGCCGTATTCCCCCTCATAGAGCTCCTCCGAAACTTCCGGCTCAAAACGGCGGTCATAGACATCCTGCTGGCTCTCGGTCAAGGGCTCATGAAGCATCTTCAGCTCCATTGCCTTTATCACATACTTGCCGTCGCCAAACCACAGAATCATTTCATCGCATTCTTCCACACAGCGAGTCGCCAATCCCATCCGGTGATACAGGTATGCCAGCTCATACGCCCACTTTTCCCTGTAATCCCTTTTCTTCAGTTCCTCCAGGACACCGATACGCTCCTCCAGCCCCACCTCCTGGGCCTCATAAAGCTTGTACTGCAGAATATAGCGGCCCGGATCCTTTGGTGCCGCCTGTACAAATTCCTTATAATAATTAATTGCCTGAACAAATTCTTCCGTTTTAATACAGAGTTCACAGAGAGAATAGCATATAGTCCTGCCGCCCGGCCTTCGGTCATGGGCAAGCAACAGCATATTTTTCGCGTCCTCATAACGCCTGTTGATTTTATATAAATCGCTGACCGTGCAGAGCATCATGACACTTTTTACTCTTCTCCAGTCAATGGTATCCGCTATCTCCGCAGCCTGGACGTAATCTCCCTCCGCTATCAGCGTTTTGATTTCATCCGCTCTTACTTTATATTCATATTTATCCAAGGTATCCCCGCTCCCAACTTCGACGGCGACCAGCCTCTCCGATCGCCACAGCGTACAATATTATATTTCAGTGTAACATAACCACCACACATATGTCAAAAAGAAAATGTCAAAGTCTATCGTTCCCCATACCTTTTATTTACCCAATTTTTCAAACGTAACAAAAAGTCTGCGATGCCATGTAGTCTCTTTCCGAACAATCTTACCGTCAAAGTTCTGGCGGAGCTTGTTCTTTATTTCTTCACGGGTGCTTTCACCCTCTGTAAATGCTCATCCTCCTACGGTACTTAGCTAAAGAAATCAAACTCATCCACCGCAAAAGCGATGTCAATCTGGAATGGCTCACGCTGCGGCATCTGCAATCCCTGTTCGTCTGCAATGACCAAATAATAAGCAGCAGTATTGCTGTATTTCAGAGATTTCAGATTAAACTGACAACGGAAAGTGTATCGTACCATGATCCAGATAGCTACGATGTATCATCGCATTGATAATCAACTCACGAATAGCATCCGGTGGAATTTCATAAATATCCTGCCGGTAAATTCCCACAAACACAGCCTCCAAGTGAATGTCTCGCAAGACAAACTGAAATGCTTCATCTATTTGTCTTTTTCAGACTTGCTTATTTAAAGCAAGCTGCTGAATGCGGCAAACTGCTCCAGCGTCAGCGCCTCTCCCCTGACGGCGGGCGGCAGTCCCATGCTTTCCAGTATTTCCGCCGTGCGCTTTTTGGAAATCGACAGCCTGGGTTCATTCTCCAGACTGTTGGCCAGCGTTTTGCGGCGCTGATTGAAGGAGGCGCGGATGACGGCAAACAGCTTTTCTTCGTCCTTCACCTCGACAGGCGGTTTTTCATATTTATCAAGACGGATAACCGCGCTCCCTACTCCCGGTCTTGGGATAAAGCAATTGGGCGGCACATTCGCCACAATCTCCGGCTTCGCGTAATACTGCACAGCCAGGGAGAGGGCTCCGTAATCTTTTGTGCCCGGAGATGCCTGCATACGCGCGGCCACTTCTTTCTGCACCATCACCGTAATGCTTTTCAGCGGCACATGTCCCTCAAACAGCCCCATAATGATGGGCGTGGTTATGTAATAAGGAAGATTCGCCACCACTTTCAGGGGCCTGTCTCCCCGCTCCCGGACCAATTCTCTCACCTCTATTTTCAAAATATCCCCATGGATAACCGTCACATTCCGATAGTCCGCAAGAGTCTCCTCCAGAATGGGAATCAGATTCCTGTCGATCTCTACCGCTACCACTTCCCCTGCCCTTTCCGCCAGACACTGGGTCATGGTTCCGATACCCGGGCCGATCTCCAGGACGCAGTCCTCCTCTGTAATCTCCGCCGCTCTGATGATTTTATCCAGCACTCTCGTATCGATCAGAAAATTCTGACCGTATTTTTTCTGAAAGTTAAAATGATGTCTTTGCAGCACCTCAATTGTGTTTTGTGGAATTCCCAGATTCGCCATTCAGCCCTTCTCCTTTTCCTGCCGCAGATAAATCAGAACTTCCCGTAAGTCTTTCCTGATCAAAAAGCTCAGTCTCCGCATCTCCTCATCCGGCGCGATCATGTCAGGCACCATAATCGGCCGCATTCCCGCCCCGTAAGCAGCGCGAATGCCGTTGGGGGAGTCCTCAACGGCATAGGCCTGCTCCGGCTTAACGCCCAGCTCTCCGCAGGCCATCAGATAAATATCCGGGCAGGGTTTGGAATGTTCTACCATGTCTCCGGTAACCACCGCGGAAAATCTTTCCCGAAGGCCTGCCTGCTCCAGATGGCCCAGTACGGTTTCTCTTTTGGTGGAAGAGGCCAGACCCACAGCGTATTTTTCCTGCCAAAGCCAGTTCAGAAGCTCCTCTGCCCCCGGCTTTACCGGCAGACCGTTTTTCCGGATATAGGCCTGAAACCATTCCGCCGTCTGCTGCCGAAAAGCCGGATAGTCGAAATCCTCCCCGTATGCATTCAGAACAACCGTTCTGCTGTCATTGGCATTCAATCCGATGCACTCCGGAAAAACGTCCTCCATCCCGGGCAGTCCGTTCGCCTCTGCCACCGCCATCCAGCTCTTCATACACACCATCTCGGTGTCAAACAAAACGCCGTCCATGTCAAATACAACCGCTTTCATCTCAACAGCTCCTTACACTCATGTATTTTAATAGGCGATTGCGAAACGCCAGAATCCCGCATAAATACGGGATATTTTTTGTTATA
>CAJUGL010000044.1 GCA_910586515.1 uncultured Acetatifactor sp. | reverse complement strand
CGTTCTGGCGTTTTTGTGCATCTGGAATCTCCTTTGTTTCCAGAAAGAGCTGTGCATTACGGTACATCACCGCCATGGCGTCTCTGGAGTCATTGCAGGCATTTGGAAATTCCTTCAGACGGACCTCCATATAATCGGAATTATGCCTTACGCATTCCTCAAGGCGCGCATATCCTTCCGCTTCCTTTCCGGTCAGCAGGTTCCATACACCAGACAGATAGCTGTCCGCTCTCCAGGGATCCGGTTTTTCCTCCCCATCCGGATTCCACATGGGCCGGCCGGTTCTCGGATCGTTCGGGCCTTTCTCTGTGGCTTTCAGGTAATCCTGGCGCTCTTTTGCAAAGTAAGTCTCCAGGCTGTCGATTTTCTGCCACTCCGGGAACACGCCGCCTGCCAGGAAGGTCAGGATATCATCAAATTTTCCGTTGATGCTCTCCACCGCGGCAGCATCCACGGCTTCCCCACCATACTCGATCACGCCCCATCCATTATGCATCTTTTGAAAATCTTCTCCCTGGCTGACATGGCCCGGCAAGCCTAAGATTCCGTACTGTATGGCGTATATGGGACAGAGATAGCAGATCATGGCCTCATATCCGCCGCCCCTGAAATAACCGATAAACTGAATCCGGGATACCAGGCCGTTCCTTTCCCGGACAAAGGTTTTGGGGCCTGCTTTTTTCATACCGTATGCCTTTGTGACAGGGGCGATCTTTGCCTGCAGGTTCTCTTTTAGGCGCAGTTTCAGTTCTTCCCCGCATTCTTTCCACTGTTCGATTGTCCTTGCATTTTTATAGCTGAACGCTTTCGCCGGTTTCTGGCCGGGCGGCGTTCCCAGCAGGCTCTTCCAGTCAAAAGAAATGGATTCTGTCGGATGTTTCTCCAGATATTCCTCCCAGGAACGCCTGACAGACGCCGTTTTCCTGTGATAGGCTTCCATGGCTTTCTGTCTGTCACGGTTCTCCTCTTCCTGTGCTTTTTCCGCATAATAACCGGACGTCTTCACCGGGCGCCCCTGGGTATGGAAATAATAGGCAACACCGCCCTGGGTCTTTGTCATCCAGTAATAGTTTGCACTCCATAAAGCGGGCATAATCCGCCCCCGGTCTCCCCGGGTCAGTGTCTCTTCCAGCTTAAGCCTGTTGCTGTTCCACCAAGTTTCCCACTCCTCCGGTTCTACGTCTCCTGCCGCAATGCGCAGAAACATCTGTTTCATCTCGTCCTGAAATCCCATCCTTATTCTTCCTCCCCTTTTCTTTCCGCCACTGCATACTGAAAGCCTGCGCTCATGCCGCATGTTCCATTGGAATGTACCTTATAATCTCTGTCAAATTCATCCTCTGGCAACAAATCCAGTTCTTCCTTTGACGAGATGTCTTTCACGAGCTTTACTTCCCCTGTTTCCCGGTTCCGGCTGAGTATGTACAGGGCGCCTTCATGTTGGGCCATGAAATCTTCCGGCACATGCATTACCGTTGCATAATTGCTGTCAGGGCTTTCTTCTGTCACTTCATACACATCCGACACAAGTTTATATATCTGGGTTTCGCTGTTTCCACGGTCAATATGCCATTCCTCTGCACCTTCACTGATGCACAGGATATCTTCTATTTCAAAAGGATTGTCTCGTCATTCACATCAATGCCTGCGCAAAACTTCCTGCCTTCATACCCTGCTCAATTTCCGTTCTCTTTTATATCGCTTCTCCAAGTCCTTCCATGACTTCCATAAGCTTCTTATACCCTGCCTCGCTGGCGGCTCCATAAAGCACTTCCAGATCACCGCACTCCATGACCACAGCCATATTGTCAGATGCATTACTGTAAAAACTCATATCCATCCCCAGCCATCCAGAAAGCCCAAAGGGTTGTTTTTCAAGGCCGGACCGGACGGTTTCCAGTTCTTCCTCTGTAAGCCAATACATAAGCTCCTCCCCATGAAAAGCAAAGGCAAATACCGCTTCATAAGCAAGGGCAGCTCGCAGAAATCCGCTGAGCGTTCCGGCGCACAGGGTCCATCTGTGGTCATTTATCTGATCCGCAGCCACATAAACCGGAGGGTCCGCTTTGGTCAGGTCTTTTCTTCGGATTCCCGCCCGGCAGCACCCCTGATTTTCAATCAGGATTACCAGATAATCGCCGTCCTTTAACCAGTCCCATTTATCGAAGTCTTCCGGCCTGATCCACCGGTCCTGTACCTTATGGATTGCCTCCGTGCGCGCCGCCCTGCTCCAGAACTCTTCCAGCACAGGAGGAAGAGGATTAAAATATTTTTTCACAACAGCCAGTTCTTCTTCTGTGTATCCCTGCAGTTCTTCCACCCCATACAGCTGCCGGATCTCTTCCCTACACACTCTCTGGTTCTGCCCCTGAGCGCCTGCATCCTGCGGCTCTGCTTCCCGTTCTTCCGTAAACAGGTAGGGAACCCCCTCCCACATAAGCTTTGGCATTTCTTCCAGCCTGTTGAAATAGAGGCAGATGATCTGGTCGTCTCCCCAGTATCCGGATTCCGGCCTTCTGGTGCAGGCTGTGATATGATAGTACCCGTCCGGCAAAGACAATATCTGGTCCTGTGGGAAATCCGGATTCCAGTCACTCAGCCAGAACAGGTCTCCAAACTGCAGGGAGCCTCCCTTTACCTCCACCGCCAGCCGGATCATCGCAGGCTATCCTGGAAGAATTTCAGAGTAAGTTTGATGTTTATTATGTGCCCACATATTCAGATGAAGGCCCTGTCTTTTTCAAGGACGCTGCCAGCCTGTCAGACCTGGGAACTAATTTTTTCGGCTCCCATCAGATCAGGATGAGAAGCCCCTGCTTGGCCCGAAGTTTCTTTTTGTATTGACGAACAATCTCTTCCGGAGTTTTATTTTGATATTGCATAGCAGCTTTCATGTTTGTTTTCATCCTCTTTTCTTTTATATTGTATTGGTACTCTCCGTTTAACTATTTCCCATGTCTTTCTTCGGGCAACAATCCATACGCTGCTGTTTCTTCTGTCCATTTTACCCCATGCTGCATAGCTATTGTATAATCAAGCAATCTTTCATAATCACTTCTGCAATACAGCTGTTCACAGGAGACACTGACACGGGCAAGTTGTTCTTTCGTCACCGGCCTAATAGAAGTACATGAATTTTTACATCTCATATTTGGCAATCTAAAACATTTCTCCGCATTTTGGAATTGACCTCGTTCTATATACACCACCCCAGCCAACAATGGATTTTCTTCTTTATTAGCAATATAATATTCCTCCAGTGTTCCATAATCTCTGTCTATGCTCTCGAAAAAATCTCTATAAAATTTTTCCAAGTAGTCCAGCCATATCAAAAAACTTGCACCTACACTCCGGACAGACTGACGGAATGATTAGCGGACAAAATTTCAGCTTCACATATTTGATATGCCGCCCCTCCATGCTCCGCAAACATTCCTTTTCTTTCAGGTTATCCCCTCTTGTCGGAACATAATACGGAAATGGATGCCCGCAGCAAGGACACCGCCAAAAAAGTTTTGGGGTAAATCCAAACGGAACAGCCGCAAAAAAAATCAGAAGTGATATAGCAGCCACCACAATGAAAAACGCCAAAAACGGTCTGTTCTCTATCATGGCGCTCATTCCCATGTTCCTGCCCCAAATAACCACGGGAATGAACAGCACCATACTGCAAACACAAGAAGCGGCAAAGCATCCCCATTGTATCAGAAATACTGCTTTCGCAAAGGCACAGCACCGCCGGAACCGGGGCGGCATCTGTGGGAAAACATATGGGAATGGTTTTGATGTATTCTCCTGCTGTAATCGCCAGTTTGCAATATCATCTGTGGGTTTTCTCATCATCCTGTCCTCTTATAATTACGCTTAGTCGTGAGGGTAGTCCATCAACATAAAATCTACTGGTATTTCCATATCTCTTTATGTTTCAGACAAAGTAGCAGGCTTTATCAAATTCTTTCGGTGGAAAGATAGATTGAAAACCAACAAAGTATTTTTCACCAAATTCAATGATTTCTTTTTTGCAGATTATACAGCGTTTCATCAGGTGCCTCCGTTTTTTTTATAAGCAATTTCAGCTATTTCCTCATTTTGTACACAGACACCGATTCCATTATCATCCAGATCCTCGCCTCCCCATGTCCTGAAAAAAAGCAAATATAAGCATCTGGTATCTTCAAAATCATAGAGGTATTCCGCATACGTTTCTGTATCTAAATCGTCCGTAAAGCGTAAAACCAATTTTACATACGCCCCGCTTTCTGAGAGGAACCGCTCCAGCCCGTCTTCGGCTGTCCATGCTCTTGCCGTTTCCGGCATCTCCAGAGAAATACGCTGGTCAATGACATAATCCTTAGTTTCACACAATTCCAAAACCGGAGTCTCAGCCTCTTCCTTGAAGAAGTACACTGCATATCCATCCCGGACATCTTGATACATTGTCTGTGATACAAGAGCGGTTGTCACCTGTTCCGGCGCATTGATCGGCGCAACATCACAGGTATAAGTGGCTCCGGCGAACAGCCCATAGTTTTCCAAATCCTCGTCACCGGCAACTAGGGCATAATGGAGCAACTCCAAATCCTCCCGTTCCCGCAAAAAGTCCAGCCCTATTTCCAGGTGTTCCTTTGCGTCCGGGAAACGCCCCAGATCATAGAGCAGTTTCTCTTATATATAATGGTGGATATAAGGATACGGCAGTTGGAGACAGCGTTTTTTTGTCCAAGGGGTTCGGAAACTTCGCGTTTAACTCCATTCTCTAAGCCGCATGAATACTGGGTTTGCGGCGATTGGTAATCATCGAGTAATCAGACATACGGTCGGGTATGTCCGATTACTTTTTTGTTTTGTCCGGCCTCCTACTTCACATTCTCCGTGCGGTAGCCTGCAACCCATATCCCGGTAATGCAGTAGACACCTGCCTATGCCGCCTCGTCGGCAGAATTTCCGTCAGTCGTCATTCCTCTGCCGTTCAATCTTTGCACAATAAAGCTGCCGGCTGCCTCTGCAATCCTGCCCGTGCCCACCGCTCCAAAAGGAATCAGGTAAAGAAAATAAGGCAGAGAATAGCGGCACTGGCTCTCCCACATAAGACTGAACAGAAATCCCCCAACAACGGCAATGAGCGGAATCCATCCCGCACTGTTCGTAGGGTCCTCCAAATAAGTAAATAACGACAGCACGGCATAGGCTAAAAACGCCAGATAGACTACGCTCTGGTAGTAATTAGCGAATTTCCATGCAAGATCATGCAGTTCACCGTAATACAGGCTTACAATCCACCCTTCCGGCTCTTCCCCTTCTCTGCAATGGCTGGTGGCCTGAAGGCTACCGAAAAGAGGTTCAAGCCACTGCATCTTAACCTTTTTGGTAAAGAAATACTTCGCATAGGCAGGATTCTCCCAAAAGGACCTCATCCGCATGGCAATATACTCCCTGCCGGTTCGAATTGCCGCCTCCCGCTGGAAACCGCACTCCTCATACACCCCCTGCTGATAACGGTTGTATATGCCAGGATTGCCGTCTGTCTCCTGCAGCCCCATGGCAATCCACAATATGCTGGGAATCCCCACTCCCCGTTCAAAACCGGACCGATATTCGTACATGGCCTCAACCGCTCTGACAGCCCCCCAGGCTGCCAATATGATGCATCCCCCTGCCAGCATTGCCCGCAGCCCGACTTTTTCCAAACACAGCAATGTCATGCCAATGCCCACTGCTATCAGAACTATCCAGATATTCATCCTGGTCAGCAGCCCCAGCGCCGCCGCTGCGCTTCCCACCGCAAGATACCTCTTCCTGATTCTTTTTCCGTAGGCTGCCAGCGCCCAGAACAGTATCATGCTGAAGCAGACAGAGGGAAGATCTCCGTATACATAAGGAAGATAAATAATATACGGCAGACAGAATGCCATCATCAGGCAGTAAAGAATGCGGCATACAGGTCTGGGCGCAATTATTTTCAGAAAAGAATAGCCCGCAGCCAGAGTGACTATTCCCATGCATAAATGAATCTCGGCGGCTATATCATAACGAAAATCTCCAAACAGTGTAAACAGAATTTCGTACAAAAATACCAATCCTTTCTGCTGTTCGTAAAGTCCTATGTAACCGCCCCTTTCAAACATGGAAAAGTCTCCGGCTCTGGCGTAAACCGCGCCTCCGGTAGTGTTAAGCTGATCGCCCTCAGGATAATAAGGATGCTCTCTGATATAGAAAAAACCCACCGCTGCCAGCCAGATACAGGTAAAAAACAAAATAACTCTACAGAGTCTTTCTCCGTCACAAAGAAATCCCCCCACCCGACTGCTTCCCAACAGTTTCGGCAGAGAGCACAATCCTCCCCCAAGAAGGCATACCCCGGCAAAGACCAGACTATGCAGCAGCGGAGAATCCGGCAGCTCAAAAATCACCTGATCATATGCTTTCGGAGAATAATACGAATACCGGATCCCTGCATAAGCCAGATACAGAGCAATCAGCAGCAGACAGACTTTCAGGAAAAGCACTGCCATCCGGTATAATAACCTGTATTTCCCCCCCTTTTCCACACGTTCCTCAAACCGTACAATCATCCCACACCTCTGCCGCCAGGCGCTTCTTCTTAAATAAAAATATTCTGTGCTTTGACTGAAAATAATCTGACTCCTAGTACATTTTCATATAATTCACGTCACCGATATAGACTGCAAATCTGTCATTTTCAAAGCGAAGCTCCGGCCCGCCGTCTGTACCGAACTGACTCTCAAAAGCCTCTTTCTTCGCATTTCGCACCACATAGGCCGTACGCATTTCTTCCTGCAGACTGGGAGGATACCACTTCAGAGATGTCAGCCACCAGTACATCTCCAAATCCTCCATTGCATAGGAATGCCCCATGGTCACGGCGCCGTCCCGCACCAGGCTGATTCGTCCTGCATCCCAGAACTCTGCATATCCGTACTCCACGCCTTCCTCTATCAGAAAATCTGCCACTTCTTCGTACTCCTTCAAATTATCCCGGGTCATGACGGAATCCGCGTAGGTATACCTGAGATTCAGCAAAGCAAAAACACACAGCGAAAGCAAAATCAGATCTCCGAACCAGGCTCCCGTCTTCCGGAATTTATCCACCAGCCAACCCACCACGATCACAGCGATATACCAGGAAAAAAAGAAGTAATTATGCGCCGGCTCCGCCGTGGTCAGCGCTACAATCAGCGCGGTGACGCCCAGAGAGACCACCAGGATACCTACAGCCATCCTTTGCTCCTCATCCCGCCGCTCCTTTCTGAACAAAAGAAAAAGTCCATACCCCACCAGCGCCAAAAAAGCCCAGACCAACATCTGCATCAAAGAAGCAAAACTTCCCGCTCTCACCCCTCCGGCTATTCCGAAACCTTCCAGGATAGCCCCGGGAACCGTCACCAAAAGCCGCTTTACCGTGTCCTGAGGCGTCTGGAGATACATCGGATAATCCACCTGCCCCTTATACAGACAGGACAACGCATATGCCAGCAGCAGCGTTGCCGGAAAGCCAGCGGCCAGCAGCCGTTTTGAGGAAAGCCCTGCGGAAAAGCCTTTCGATTCCGTAAACAGCATCACTGCCTCCGCCGCTGCCATGGGCAGAATCAACAGCTGAAGGCAGCGCTGGCCCTCAAAACACATAAGCAGTGCAAATCCTCCCAGCAAAATCCACGCCCCCACGGTACCCCGGCCAATTTTTCCCCTCCGAAGATGGAGATAAAAACCTATAGCCAGAAAAGCCAGAATACTGTGAAGAGCATAATATCCTGCAAACAAAAACAAAAGCAGCATGACAAAGGGCACCATCTGACCTTCATTGCGGAGTCCATTCACCGGCACCGCGCATAAAGCCAGCAGCCCGGCCAGAGATGCTGTTCTGGACAGACCAATCCACCGCAAAAACCAGTAAAAAACGCCTGCCAGCACAGCTCCCACCAGCACGCAGGCCATCCCGGCCGCCATTGTCATACTCCCCGTCAATCCGTAAAACAGCGCTGCAATCGTCGGCATACCGAACACATACCGCTTTGTGCTGACAATCCAGTCATCCGGCGTAAGTGTTTTTTGTGTCCAGATCTCCCTGGCCCACAGCGCCTCTGCCGCTATATCCGAATCTACATGCTGATTGTATTTTGCCATATTCAGGTAGGCAAACAGAGAAAGATAAACTATGAGCAGCAAAAACACGGCACATCCCCAAAAATATTCACGTATATTCTTCCTGTTCCCCTTAAATCTGTTTTTTACCATCCCAGCCTCTCTATCTACTGTGCGCACCGCCGTTCATTTTATGACCGCAAATAAAGTATTATTGTTATTATAACGGTTTATTTGCCATTTATCAATAGTTTATAAATTGATGTGTATTTTTAAGCAAAGAAAAAAGAACCCACCCCAGCGCCCGGCTGAATTTGTGGATTCCTGTATCAAGATAATGCTGGTAGCCGGACTTGAACTGGCGCGAACTAATGTTCGGCATATTTTAAGTCTTCTATAACAACCGGAACCGGTTAGACTAGGAGGAGTGGCTCGGTGCCCTTTCCTCCATGGGGACATCCTGCCTTTCCTTCCTCAGGGACTTGACCATAGAGCCCGCCTATTCGGACTTCGCCTCCGCTTTTGTCCGCCGTTTTGCGAAGTCCTTCCTCCAGTCCCATAAAAATCCGGCGCCTTACTGCAAACAAGCGTTTGGCCCGTGAGCTGTCTTCCATCAGCCACATGCCATGGGTATGGCCTCCCTCCATCCCTCTGGACGGCGCCTTTTCAAACGGTCAAAATCGTGCTCAAGGATTAGAACGTTTCTTATTATCGGAATATAACGCACTCGCAAAAGGAACAGCCGCGCTGATTGCCCAGTGCGGCTGCTCCTCTGTCTAGGGAGAATCAATCGTCAGTTTTCGTTTGTTGACAGGAATTCCTGGGCCTGCTTCTGCATCTCTGCATACACGGTGTCCGCGCCTGCCGCAGCCATCTTTTCCTTCAGCTTTGCAATGTCGCCTGCAGGGTCATCCGTAAAGCCCAGTCCCAGCAGCTTGTATTCCGAGTTGAAGATCTCGGTAATGGCAGCGATCTCGTTTTTCACATCCCCATCGTTGAACACGAAGGTCTGATAACGTCTGCTGTAGGCTGTTTCCTTCCACTGGGCATTCAGCTCCTCCAGTCCCGGGATACCGCCTTCCACAACACGCCAGCTTGCGTCGTTGCGCACGCCCCAGTTGCAGTTGCTGTCATAAGCATAATTGGAGCTGTCAGGCAGGGATACCAGTGCGTTGTCTCCGGAAGCTTCCCAGTGCTTGCCCTCAATGCCGTAGCAGAACAGATTGTTGATTTCCACATCGTTGCGCAGATAATCAAGAGCCATCAGCGCCCGCTCCGGATGTTTGGATTTGGAGAAAATGCTCATACCGTTTGCCAGATAGGAATTCAAAACAGGCGGTACGCCGTCCTGGGCGTCAAATACGCGCACATCCCATTCCGGATGCTCGGCGGACATCTGTGTGTAGATACTTTTTGCCGTATTGGCATTGCAGAGGGCCAATGCAGACTTTCCTGCCTGGAAGCTTTCCGTGTTGTTCTGGGTATTGACAACGGCGTTTTTGCTCCAGAATCCTTTGTCCTTCCAGCTCTTCAGGCGCTCAATCACACCCTGGAACTCCGGCTGATCGTAAACGCCCTTCACTTCCGCATTGTCGTCCGTTTCGCTGACGCTGCCCATTGCCTGCCATGTGCCGATTCCGGCTACTTTTTCCTCAGACTCCCAGTTCGCTTTCTGCCACATGCGGTCAAACACAAAGAGCTTGTCGTAATCGGAGCCTACATCCAGGGGAATCAAAGTGGGCTCGTTTGCCACGATGGCATCCATGTAGGCCTCCGCCTCGTCCAGGGACGCAACGGACTTGATATCGTATTTATCCATCAGATCGCCCCTTGCCATGTACACATAGGAAGTAATCTCCTTGTAGTTCATGGGAAGCATAAATACCTGTCCGTCTACCTTTGCCTGCTCCCAGGCCTCCGGATAAATGCTTGCCGCAGTCATGGGTGCGTAAGTGTCGAGCGCTTCCTGGGTAATCTCCCAGAATCCCTGCTTGGTGGCCTGTGCATTGTAGAAACACCAGTCAGCCGTATAGATGATGTCCCAGTCTTCTCCGGAAGCAAAGATCAGCGGATATTTCTGTTCATATTCGCCCCAGCTCATGAACTTCACATCAATGGTGGCATTGATTTCCGCCTTCAGTTTTTCGTTGATTTTCGCAAACACCTCGTCATTGTCCACGGGGCGGTCTCCGATGAGGTACATGGTCAGGGTCACTTCCTCGGAGATATCCGGTCCTTCCGCCTGAGCCTCCGCCTCCGGCGCTGATTCGGATGCAGACTCCTGCCCGGATGAAGAATCCGATGCCTCCTCTGACTCTTCCGACACAGGCACATCCGGAGTGGATGAACCCGTAGCCGCAGGTTCGCTGCCGCATCCGCTCAAAGTGCCGATTCCCAGCAACAGTGCCATAAGCAGACCGCTGATTCTTGTTTTCTTTCTCATAAAACGTTCCTCCTTTTTGCTTTTTTGCATTTCGGTTTCTATAAAAAAATTCTTGCGAACTTTTTTCAAGGATTGATGCCAGGGGGTCAGCCCTTTACCGCCCCGATGGTAACGCCTTTTACAAAATATTTCTGCAGGAAGGGATACAGCAGAACAATGGGTCCAGTGGCAACCACTGTCATGGCAAGCTTCATGGGTTCACTGGGCACGTCACTGGCGGGAATGCCGCTTCTCGCCGCCGCAGCGTTCATGGCCTGGGCCTTGGTGAGGATATTGTTCAGAAAATACTGCAGGGGATACATATCCCGTCTGCCCTCATCCAGGAACAACATGGCATTGTACCAGTCGTTCCAGTAGTTCAAAGCGATAAACAATCCCACTGTGGCAAGGCCTGCCTTGGACAGGGGCAGCGCAATATTCCGATAGATCCGCATGTCCCCCGCGCCGTCCAGTTTCGCTGATTCGTACAGAGCATCCGGAATGCTCATCATGTAACTTTTCAGAATCAGCAGATAAGTCACATTCACCAGAATCGGAAGAATCAGCGCGATGATACTGTTGTGAAAGCGCAGATACTTGGTGTTGAAAATGTACCAGGGCACCAGGCCGCCTCCGAAAATGGAGGTAAAGTAGAAGAAAAAGGATACCTGGTACCGATACCGGAAATCCCGGCTTGCAAGTACATACGCCGCCATACTGGTGAGCCACAGTCCCAGAAGCGTTCCTGCCGCGGTCACAAAAATCGTCACTCCGTATGCCCGCAGCAGCTCCTCCGGAATCCGGAACAGCATCTTGTACGCGTCAAGGGAAAATGTCTCCGGAATCAGCCGGTAGCCGTGAAGCTGAATGGCGTACTGTTCCGACACGGACCCGCTTAACACCAGTAAGAACGGCAGCAGGCATGCAGCTGACAGGACTGTCAGTATTATGTAGGAAAGTATATTGAATAAAATGCGGTCCTGCCCTACAGGCTTTCCTCCGCGGTGCGTTCTCTTTGCCATTGCCATGGCCTCCCTTCTGCTTTCAAACATTTACTAAAACAGCGCGTAATCCGGTTCCACTTTTTTCACGGCATAATTTGCTATCAGGACCAGGACAAAGGAAAGTCCCGACTGATAAAGTCCTGCCGCACTGGTCATGCCAAATTCCTGAAGATTCAGCAGGGAGCGGGTCACATAGGTGTCAATTACGTCCGTCACCTCCAGAACCATGGGGTTATTGCCCGTGACCTGCCAGAACATCTGGAAGTCGCCCTTCATAATGGTGCCGATGGCCATCAGGAACAGAATCACCACTGTAGGCCGTATGCAGGGCAGTGTGATATAGCGAATCTTCTGCCACATGGTAGCCCCGTCCAGATCTGCCGCCTCAAACATTTCCCCGTCGATGTTCACAATACTGGCCAGGTACATCACCGTGCCGTATCCCACGTTCTTAAAGGCGCTGACTACAATCAGGATTACCGGCCAAGCAGCCTTGTTGGAATATACATCCAGGGGTTCCTGTCCGATAGAACGAAGGAAGCTGTTCACCGCCCCGAATTCGTAGTTGAACATATTGTAGATAAATGCGCCTACCACCACCCAGGAGATGAAGTAGGGCAGGAACATCACGGACTGGGTGATCCGTTTGAAATATTTCCCTGCCAGTTCGCTGAGCAGTATGGCGCAGGTGATCTGCAGCAGCGTGTTCACACACAGGAAGGCCACATTATATAGGATGGTATTCCTGGTGGTGGTCCAGGCTTTGCCGGACTGAAAGAAGTATTCAAAATTCTTAAATCCCACCCAGGGACTGCCGAAAATCCCGTCATGATAGTTGAATTCCTTAAAGGCCAGTACGATTCCCGCCATGGGAATATAGCACATCAAAATGACCACAACAGCAGCCGGCAGAATCATAAGCCACTTGGTACGGTTTTTTTTCAGATCATTCCAAAACGGGTGTTCCTTCTTTTTCATCGCTGTTCCTCCCCTGCGTCTGCCTGTATTCTCCGCAAATCTGATGCCTTTATCCTAACAGATGAAGGGACCGGAAACAACGGGACAGAATTTCGAAAAGAGGGTATTCTTATGGTCTTTATTTATATTTCCCTTTTTAGGGCGGAATCCGCTTGATTTTTTGTGAGATTTTCTATATGATGAAAGAAAGGAATTGATTTTTTGAGGTGAATGTCATGAATTTTACCGTACTCATCGCAGACGATGAGGCTATGCCCCGGAATGTTTTACAGAACTATATTCCCTGGGAAGAGCTATCCGTAACCCAGGTTTATCTGGCCTCCGACGGGGCGGAAGCCCTGGAACAGGCCCGGAAATACCGTCCCCAGATCATCATCAGCGATATCAAAATGCCCCATCTGAACGGACTGGAAATGGCTGCTGCCGTGCGGGAATTTCTGCCGGACTGTCAGTTTATCTTTTTGAGCGGTTATTCCGATAAGGAATACCTGAAGGGCGCCATCCGGGTAAAAGCCGCAAACTATGTGGAAAAACCCCTGAATCTGGAGGAGATTACGGCTGCGGTCAGAGAGATTACCACCCAGCTGCTGAGCCAGGAAAAGCCTACGGCAGAGGAAATCTTTTTTCTTGGCGGGCGTTTCCCGGACAGGCCTTTAAATCAGGAGGTGTTTCAGGAGGGGGAGTCCGTTCTTGAACAATTGGAAAATCTGATCCGGCACAGCAAAAAGGAAGAGGTGTTATTCCACCTGGACAGAGTGTACAAAACCATGGGCCGCTGCCAGGGCACGGCGCCGGAGGAGCTGCGCCATCTATACTGCCGGATTCTTTTTCTGTTTCTGCATGCCGCCGAAACCCGCAATATCCGGACCATTACCCAACAGACGGACCGTCTGCTCTATGCCATGTCCAGGCAGGAGACTCTTGGGGGACTTCAGGACATTCTGCTGCAGACCGCCCGGGAATATTTTGACACCCTGCAGCCCGCCCTGCCGGATATTGCCTCCCAGGTGGAAAGCTATCTGGAAAGCCACTATCAGGACTGCGCCCTCACCGTGCAGACCATTGCCGGGGACCTGGGCTTCACCAATACCTATCTCTGCGCGGCCTATAAAAAATCCTGCGGCAAGACCGTGAATCAGCGGCTCACCGAAATCCGGCTTCTTCAGGCAAAAAAACTCCTTGGCTCCGGTGACCGCAAGCTTTACGAAGTGGCCAACGCCGTGGGCTATGGGGACGCCAGATACTTTGTGAAGCTGTTTACCCGGGAGATGGGACTGTCACCCAGAGAATACCAGAAGAGGCATGTCTATGAGGAATAAAGTTATGGGGTGGCTTGCCTGCGGAAAGCTTGGCAGCAAACTGATGTGCATTTATTTTCTGCTGATCGTCCTTCCCCTTGGGATGTTTTCTTTCTATGCCTATCTGCGGGTCAGGGCCGTGGTGCAGGAACAGACCTTTTCCGCTGCCCGGACCGCCTTCGACGATACCTGCCTGTCCCTGGAGGGCCTTCTGGGACGTCTGGACGGGGTCATTGACATCCTGTCCACGGATTCCCTGGTCTACACCATGGCTTCCAATGATTCCCGGGACTATACCTACATTCACCGCCTGGAGGATTCGGCGCAGCTTGCCACCACCTTTGAGGATCTCTGTCTCCTTGCGGACATTGATCTCATCCGTCTCTATGTGAACAATGAATATTCCTATTCCAATACCAGAAACAATATCATCCAGATCAGCGATGTGGCATTCAGCGCCTGGTACAAAACAGCCGCGGAGAACAGCGGCCGCCTGTGGTGCGCTCCCGTTGATTTTCAGGATGCCCCGGACGAAGCGCTGCAGAATTGTTTCTCTTCCGTACAGGTGATCTATAATCCCAACAAGGTGCAGGAACCCCTGGCAGTCCTGCGGGCGGATATCGACGCCAAACGGGTGGAACAGATTGTATACGGAACTTCCATTACGGAAAACGGGATGCTTCTGCTGCTGCGGAAAGGTCAGATTCTCCTCTCTTCGGATCCCGGCCCTTCCCCCATCCCTGCGGAAACACTGGTTTCCCAGGTGCAATCCCTGGTCCCCGGCACCTGGGAGACCATCTCCGCGGAAGGACGGGAATACTATGCCCGCTGTGAGAATATCGGCCCCTCAGACTGGATGATTGCCAGTATCCTGCCGCATCAGGAGGTGTTTCGGTTAAGCAGGGAAATGAGCGCAGAGATGCTGATCATCGTGGTGGCTGTGGGACTGGCCGCCTACCTGCTTGCCTATCTGATCAGCCAGTCTACCCTGAAGCGCATTGCTCAGCTCACCAATACCATGCAGGCTGTGGAAAACGGCAATGTGACAGTGCGCCTGGAGCCCTCCGGGGAGGACGAGATCGCCCAGCTGATGAACGGATTCAACCAGATGATGGACCGGGTGGACACATTGATGGAAGAGCGGGTGGAATACGGACGTCAGATCAAGAACCTGGAACTGAAAGCCCTTCAGGCCCAGATCAATCCGCATTTTCTATATAATTCCCTGGATCTGATCAACTGCACCGCCATCAGCCGCAATGTTCCGGAGATCAGCCGCATGGTCAACGCTCTGGGACAGTTCTATCGTCTGTCCCTCAGCAACGGACGGGAAGTGATCTCTCTGGCGGAAGAGCTGAGACACGCAAAGCTCTATGTGGAAATCCAGAACCTGCGCTTTGAAAACAGGGTGTCCGCAGAATGGGACATGGATCCGGCAGCGGAAACCTGCCAGATTATCAAAATCGTGCTGCAGCCCATTATCGAAAATGCAATCATACACGGAATATTCGAAAAACCGTCAAAAACAGGTTGCTTGAAAGTGAGTATCCGCCGTCTGGACGGTGAGATTCGGATCACTGTGGAGGACGACGGCATGGGAATGGATGAGGAAACGGTTCTGGCCAACTTTTCCGTACAGAAGACCCCGGAGCGCAGGATCATCTCCAGTGGTTACGGTATCCGCAACATCCAGGAGCGGCTGCTTCTGGCCTATGGCGCCCCCTATGGTTTATCCTGCAGGAGCTGTCCCGGTAAGGGCACCGTGGTCACGGTTATGATTCCGGCCATGCCGCTGTAAAGTCCTGTTCCTCCGTCCCCTTCCCCGACTTTACAGCGCCTTCCTGAGGGATGCCTGCTGCGCCATTTTGGACAAAGGCGCCCGGTAAACCAAAAGAGTCCCCAAATACTCCGCCGCTCCTCCAAGCGCAACAATCCCCAGTCCCAGAAGGGCCGCTGACCGGAAAGAGCTCTCACTTCTGCTGAAAAAATCCAGAAAGTACTTTCCCACGGACAAACCGCCCAGAAACCAGGTGCTCAGAAAGAGAATCAAAAACACGGAAGACACCAGATAAAACTTATAGCATATGCCCAAATAGAGCATCATCGCTGCCGCCATCACAGCCAGACTCAGTATATTCCTGCACATATCCCGCTCCAGTTCCGGATTTCCCAGACACACAAGACCGAACAGCAAAACCTCCGCCAGATAGATCAGCGCCGCAATAAAACAGTGAATAAGCACCGGAACACTTGTCTGCATCCGTTTCCTCATGGGCGAGGTTTTCACAAAATCAGACATGCTCAGGGAGTAACACAGCTGTACTGGTATGATTGCCATGGACATAAAAAACATATTTCCAAAGCCGTTTCCTATGCCGCCTTCCCCCAAATTATATAGAAGCCCCATTGCCAAAACCACCCCTGCCTGGGTCAGATTGGTTTTCACGCCATAGGCATAGCGCATCAATTTCAGGCCAGTTCTCAAATCACGTATCATAATAGCTTTCCTCCACTTTCTTCATGGCCGCCTTTACAGCCAAAACATCCGCCAACAGCGCCCCTGCACCGGCCATTGCCGCCAGTCCCCAGCTATACCTCCACAGCAGGATTCCCACCAGTCCCGCCGCCGCGGCCAGAGCTGTGGCTCCGTATCCTATGGTCATATTCATCCAGATCAACCCGCTGTATCTGGACAGAAATGTCCCAAGCACAGACAGAAACCAGGACAGCAGCACCAGATACAGAAGCATTCCGCTCCACGGAAACCAACCCATACTACCGGCAAAATCCCAATCAAAGATACCCCCACGGCCCAGGACGCCTGTGCCCATTTCCTGCCATCTCCCCTGCTGCCCCCAGTCCTTCCACAGCCGAAGGGCCAGAACGCAAAGGGCCAGACTCCCCAGGGCAGTCAGCAGCTTTCGGATCAGATCAAATACCAGAGCGTCCCGCATAACCCGCCTTCCCTGTCCGGAAGTCTTCAGGTAATCCAGTTTTTCCATATCCCCGGTCTGAATTCCGCCCAGAAACCAGTAATCGGACAGAATTTCCGCAGACGGCAGCAGCACCGCCGCAAGCAGCACCCCTGCGTCTCCAAGTCCCGCCATCCCCACACAGAATCCCAGAGCGGCCAAAACTGCCGGCAGCGCCGCATATACGATAACTCGATATGGTAAAGACGTAAATATCAAATAACTCCTGCACATTTTTCTCATCTTCCAATCCATCCCTTTCCTGCGGAAGTTTCAGCCCTGCATCGCCCGCCCCTACAGCCTGAGCTTTGTATTGGCCTTCATCACCGCCACACAGATCTGGGACAGACTGGGCGTCTCCACGGCCACATCCATCCCCGCCAGCTGATCCAGATTCCGGCTGAGGCAGATTCCCTGGAACCCGTAGGCGCTCCTGTTCATGGAGAACAGAATCTTTCCTGCCTGCTCCGCGTCCCTCTCCTCCCCTTTCACCAGGACATACTTCTCCTTCAAATCCTCCACAAACCCTTCCTCCACAATGCTGCCATGCTCCAGGATCACGGCATAATCCGTCACATTTTCCATGTCCGCGATATTGTGGGTGGAGAAAAATACCGAACGCTCCCCCTCCCCCTGCTCCAGATATTCTCGGATCAGATCACAGAGCTTATCCCGCATCAAGGGGTCCAGGGGAGAGGCGGGCTCATCCAGAACCAGAAGCGCCGTGTCCCTGGCCAGTACCGCAGCCAGCATCAGCTTCATCCTGCTGCCGTCGGACAGCTTCCTGACTTCCTTCGTGTACGCTCCCATTCCCTCCCCCAGTCCCAGATCCCTGCACAGTGTCCGGAATCTGTCCTGATGAAAATTTTCAAATAAGATCTCGCTGATCTCTTCCACCTGCCGGATGCTCCACTGGGGCAGGAAGTAGCTCCCCGGCCCGGTATAGCCGATCCTCTCCTGGACGCGGCTGTCAATGCCCCGGTTCCCCTCGTCAAAATAACGGATTTCTCCCTTGAAATCCAGTCTGATGCCTGTAAGGATATTCAGCAGAGTGGTCTTCCCGGCTCCGTTTTCCCCGATCAGCGCCGTGGCAAAGCCCTTCGGCAGTTCAAGCTGCGGCACCGTCAGTTCAAAACCCCTGTATTTCTTCCGCAGATTCCTGGCCCTGATCACACTGTCCCACATTCTGTTCTCCTCCGCTATGTTTAAGTGATTATTCTTCATTTCATTCTTCCTCCCCAATTTCCGCGTTCCTGTTCCCCTGTTCCGCATGGCTTCTCAACCCGCTTCTGTTCATGGCCTCGCTGTCCACAGCAGCATGATACCCATGAACAATACCCTCAGCTCTCCTTCATTCCCAGCAAAGCCTGCAGCGTCCCCTGCAGCTCCCTGTCCGTCATCCCCGCAATCTGCGCAGCCTGGATTGCCTCCAGCAAAGCCTCCTCCACCCGACGCAGATGTTGTTCCCGCAGCATCTCGCTGTCCTGGGCATTGACATAGAAGCCCTTCCCCTGGGCGGCCGTCACCAGTCCCTCCGCCTCCAACAGCTCATAGGCCTTCATGGTGGTGATAACGCTGATCTTCAGCTCCCTGGCCAGTCCCCGGATGGAGGGAAGATACTCCCCTTCCTTCAGCTTTCCCGCCAGGATATCCGTCTTCAGCTGTTCGGCAATCTGCTGATAAATGGGCACTCCCGAATTCTGCAATAATTTCAAAGCAGCACCGCCTTTCATCTGTTTATAAGTTATATATACACCATAATCAGTCGTTTGTCAACAAATATATTAACCTGGCAAACAGCTTGACAGCCCCTCTCCCTATGACATATGATATTTATATACCGAACAAAGCAGGCTCGAAACATAAAGCGCAGGCGCAGATGTTCGAAGCCCAAGCTGGAACAGGAGGATATTATGGCAGTCTACGAATTAAAAAACGGCGTGATTTCCATCGCAGTGGACAGTCGCGGCGCAGAACTGAAGTCGCTGAAGCGAATCGATACCGGAACCGAATATATGTGGTGCGGGGACGCAAAATACTGGGGACGCACCTCGCCGGTTCTCTTCCCCTTTGTAGGCGGTGTAAAAAACAGAGAATACCGCACCAAAGGGAAAACCTACACCATGACACAGCATGGTTTTGCAAGGGATATGGAATTTACGCTGCTCTCCCAATCCGGAGACGAAATCTGGTTCCAGCTGCGCTCCAATGAGGAAACCCTGGCAAAATACCCTTACGACTTTATCCTCAAACTGGGATACCGGATCTCTGAAAACCGGGTGGAAGTCCTCTGGCAGGTGGAAAATCCCGGCAGCGAAGTCCTGCACTTTTCCATCGGCGGCCATCCCGCCTTTAACTGTCCCATTGAAACCGACACGAAACAATCCGAATGCTTTGTAGACTTCGGTGATGTGGAAGAAGTGCTCAGCACCCGCATCAGCGAAAACGGCCTGGCAACCAACGCCATGGATGTATACAGCCTTACAGACGGCAGACTGGCCCTTCGGGAGAACCTTTTCCAGCATGACGCTCTGGTCATTGAAAACAGCCAGACCGACACCGCGGCGCTCTGCCGGAAGGACGGTTCCCGTTATGTCACTGTCACCATGGATGCCCCGCTTTTCGGCATCTGGTCTCCTCCAGACAAGGAAGCACCCTTTGTCTGTATTGAACCCTGGTACGGCAGATGCGACAGCGAAGATTTCGACGGCACACTGGAAGAGCGGAAATGGGGAAATCAGGTAAAGCCCGGGGAGATCTGGAATGCTTCCTATGCCATCCAGCCGGATTGATCCCACGCCAACCGGTTCAGAATTCCGATTGTAGAAAATCCCTGTACCGTGCTGCTGCCTTCAGTTCATG
Organism: uncultured Acetatifactor sp.; assembly: GCA_910586515.1. Taxonomy (GTDB): domain Bacteria; phylum Bacillota; class Clostridia; order Lachnospirales; family Lachnospiraceae; genus Acetatifactor. Next base: position 9,069 of record CAJUGL010000044.1, on the reverse strand, counting down.
GCAGCGCAGCCGATGCCGGGTCTGCATTCACAGTTCCCTAAAGGACAGAATAAAATAGAAAAGGAAAGGGAAGAGATATGGACAAAATATCAGAAATCAAAAAGATCTGCGACGAAAAGCAGATCCGCATGATTGACTTTAAGATGACGGATATCGATGGCCGCTGGCGTCACATTACCATTCCGGTGGAGCGTTTCGGCGAGGACACCTTTACCTACGGCATCGGCTTTGACGGCTCCAATTACGGATATGCTCCCATTGAAAAAAGCGACATGGTTTTCCTGCCGGATCCGGATACCGCCTATGTGGATCCCTTTGCCGCCGTGCCCACCTTGACCATGTGCGGCAATGTGTGCACCATCGGAAAAGGAGAGAACAAACCTTTTGATCAGTACCCGAAAAATGTTTCCCTGCGGGCCGTGGAATATATGAAAGAACAGGGCATCGCGGACCGGATGGTCATCGGCCCGGAATTCGAATTCTACCTTTTTGACAGTGCCCGGTTCGAAATCTCCCCCAGACAGTGCGGCTACCGCATTGACACCAGACAGGCGGACTGGAATCACAGCCTGGATACGGCAGGCAACAACGGCTATGAAGTATCCCACAAGGGAGGCTACCACATTGCTGCCCCTCAGGATGTGGGCTATGACCTGCGCAGCCGTATGTGCATGATGATGGAAGACTGGGGCATTCGGGTAAAATATCACCACCACGAAGTCGGCGGTCCCGGCCAGATGGAGATCGAAGTGGAATTGGCAGATATGCCGGACATGGCAGACAACACCATGATCATCAAATACATCATCAAAAATCTGGCTGCACAGGAGGGCAAAACCGCCACATTCCTGCCCAAACCCATCTATCAGGAGGCCGGCAGCGGCATGCATGTGCATATGCTGCTCTTCAAGGACGGACAGCCGCTGTTTTATGATGAAAACGGTTACTCCGGTTTAAGCCAAACGGCACATTACTTCATGGGCGGACTGCTGAAGCATATTGCCTCCCTGTGCGCTTTTACCAATCCCTCCACCAACTCCTTCAAGCGTCTGGTTCCCGGATATGAGGCGCCTGTCACTATCGGCTATGCCACTTCCAACCGCAGCGCAGTCATCCGGATCCCGGCCTACGCCAAATCTCCGGAGACCAAACGCTTCGAGCTGCGCAACCCGGATGCCACCGCCAATCCTTACTATGCTTATGCAGCCATTCTGATGGCGGGACTGGACGGCATTGAAAATCAGATCGATCCGGCGGCAAATGGCTGGGGACCTTATGATTTCAATCTCTATACCCTCTCCCCGGAGGAACAGAAAAAAATCAAAGGACTGCCCAAGTCTCTAAACGAGGCTCTGGATGCCCTGGAGGCAGACCATGATTACCTCACCAAAGGCGGTGTCTTCCCCCAGCGCCTCATTGATGTCTGGATCTCCAGAAAACGCGGAGAGCTGAAACAGCTGGAACAGATTCCCACTCCCGCGGAGTTCCGCATGTACTATGATCTGTAATGAGTCGTAAAAATTTTTAAATATCTATTGCATTTTATCCCGATTGTGCTAAAATAGTGTCCATGGGGCATTAGCGCAGTTGGGAGCGCGCAACATTCGCATTGTTGAGGCCGTGGGTTCGAATCCCATATGCTCCATGAGCCATAAAGGCCGCAAACCAGAGATTTTCCAGTAAAATCAAGGGTTTGCGGCCTTTTTTACGTTTTGATTAATCAGATGAATTTATAGCAAACAGAATCCGTCCGGCAAACCATGTCCGGACGGATTTCTTTTTCCAGCTATTTCCCATATCTCCGCAAAAGTCCCATACTATGGCCGCAGTTTCATCGAACAGGGATCTTCAGCACCTGACCAATACTCAATCTGTCGCCAGACAACCCGTTCAGCTTCATAATCGCGTCAACCGTAGTATCATATCTCCTGGAAAGCAGCCACAGCGTATCCCCGGGGCGAACCGTATACTCAATATAGGGTCCGGACTGGACCGCAGGAATCTTCAGCACCTGACCCACATTGAGCAGATTGGTGGTAAGCCCGTTCAGCTGCCGGATAGCCTCTACAGTAGTACCGAACCGCTGAGCAATGAGCCACAGACTGTCTCCCGCTTTCACCACATATTCCCGTACGCTCCCCTCATTTCCCCCGCCCGGCGGGTTCGTGCCTCCTCCGGGCCTGTTCTGTCCGGGCACATTGTCTCCTATGCCCAGATATACTTCGTACAGTTTTTTCCAGGTGGCCGGTCCCACTATACCGTCCGGCGCAAGCTGCACCGCACGCTGAAAAGCGGTTACCGCCTGTAATGTTCCTCCCCCGAAGATACCGTCCTGGGCCGGAGCCGGAACCGTTGGGTAATACTCCGAAATCACGTCCAGAAGATACTGTAATGTAATCACATCCTGTCCCCTGGAGCCCTGACGCAGCACTGCGGAAGGCGGCACTGTCCCGATGCCCAGCGAGATCCCCTCACTGTCCAGTTCCGCCAGCCTGGACACCGCAGTGTAGAGACTGGATATTTTGTACCAGGTAGACTTGCCCACAATACCGTCCGCAGCCAGTCCGAATACGCTCTGAAATTTTGTCACCGCTGCCTTCGTACTTTCTCCAAAAGTCCCCTCAGGGTCCGTAATGGCAGGAATGGCAGGATAATTGCGGCGGATACGGTTCAGATAAGTCTGAACGGTCTGGACATCCAATCCGGTGCTCCCCACCCGCAGCGCGGTACCAGGATAGGAAGACGGCACATTGGCAATGGCCTCCGCCTCTGCGATCTCCACGTCATCCGGATAGTAATTGCGCAGAATCTGCAGCGGAGTATAACCGTTTTCCGCCAGAGTGACGGTTCCCCACTGGGACATCCCCTGACAGCTCACGGTAGAACCGTTGCAGAAAGATGTGAAATAAGGCACATTCTGCCCCTGCCGCCTGACATATTCATTGAAAATCTCATCTGCTACCTTGCTGATAGAATCATAAATCGGTCTTCCATATACGAAATTCTGATCATAAGCCGTACTGTTGGTGATGTCGTAATCATATCCCCGGCTCCTGTACCATTCGGTGTAAATTCGATTTAAAGCAAAAGTAATTATCGCATAAATATTGGCCCTCAGGGATGCCTCCGGCCAAGTGGGATAGATTTCGCTGCTGGCCACATTTTTTACATAATCCGGAAAGGAGACCTGCACATTGGAAGCATAAGAACCCGGCGCGCCCAAATGTACCGTGATGGGATTGGGAATCACTACCTGACGCAGTATCCGCGGCTCCTCTCCTCCACCTTCCTGTTCCCTGGGTTCCTGCATGGCTACCGCAGGCTTTCCCACAAATATCCTGGACTGCCTGGGGCGTGTCTGACGCTGTTCCATTGGGACCAGCATAAGAGGCAGAACCGCCGTCTCCCCTTCATAGATTGGGATCTGGGCCACATAGCTCCCGTCGAATCCTTCCTTCTGTCCCAGTACGTTGTAGCTTCTATAGGGTAATCCCGCATAATATTGATTCTGCGAAAAGCGCTTATCCAGAGTCTCCAGCGGCACTTTCCGCGTTTCTCCGTTTTCGTCCGTCACCAGATCATAGAGACTCTCTCCCTGTTCCCCCAGGATTTTCACCTGTACGCCGCCTAGAGGAACCGCATCATGGGCCGTTCTCGCCTGTATGAGCAAATATCCGATCGCCATATCGATTGCATTCTCCTTCTTTCCTGTCATCCATAAGATATGTGGCCGCCGCAAAGAAGTTACACTTTCTGTCAGAAAGAAGGTTGATGACAACAGTTTGACAGCCTCTCCCGCGAAGTCAGGAATTGCAATGTGTCTGCGGACACATTTCTATGCAATTTTGTGAGACTTGCGAGCGCCAAAATGCGTGTCTTTCGCGTTTTGTGCGCATCTACGTAACAGTTCAGCGCCCTGTCTGAACTTTTACGGTTGATGGCATTACCTCTGCTATTTATGTCGCCCCTATCATAGAATCCGTTTTCATTCCCGATATATGTAATAACCATTTATATCTTTGACAAGGGAGGGGAAGCCATGGAAAATATGATCAAAACAGGTTACACCGCAGGAACCGGTTACGACAATACATTGAGCTCTTCTGCCGCTGCCGACGAAAGAGCGGAAAGCGGCTGCTTTACACAGATGCTGGCAGAAAAATACTATCTCTCCCCGAAAGAGATGAGTTTGACGGAATATAAACTTTATTTTCATGATAAAATAAACAGCCTGTACACGCATCCCTCCCAGAAAAAGCTGAACTGGTTTATCGATATCACAGATAACGCCTACAGAAGGATGCAGATTGACCCTGCCTATGAGCGGCGGGTTCTGAACTTCCTGGCTCAGGCAAAATCTGCAGACTACGGCCGCTGTGCTCCCAGATTCGGCCTGATACACATTGATGACACCTGGGAAAAATGTTATGGTTATACTTATGGTTTCCAGGACGATGAACGGGCCAGACGCGCCGCTGCCAAAAGGCGGCTGAAAGCCCGGCTGGCCAAAAAGGAAAGGCAGAAAAAGCTGCTGAAAGAATACCTGAACAAGAAAGCCCAGGCAAAACGGCTCCAGGAACAGCTGCTGAATGCCAGAATTACAAAGCAGAAGCTGGAACACACCTGCCTGCTGAAATCCTGGAATGATGATCGGCAGCGGGCACAGGCATCCCGGGCTTACGAGGCAAATCTCCTGATGTTGGCCAGACGGGAACTTCAGCTTGCCTCTCAGAAACCCTATTGAATCAAAAACGGCTGCTGCATTTCTTCGTCTGCAGCAGCCGCTTCCGTTTTCCTCGTTTCCCTTTTCCTGCCCTAAATCCTATCTGCTCTGCCGTCACTTCCCCTGTCTCAGCCCCCAGAGATTGCGAATCTGATAATGCAGAGTCTCATAGTCCCACACTTTTCCGCTGGTGCTCCTTCGATTAGGATCATTTACATAAAAGCCATCTTCACCATAACCGCGGATCAGAATAAAATGCCCGGTAGAGGTAAAATCTCCCGGCCACATACTGCAGACAATCAGCCCTCCTGCATCCAGCCAGTCCTTCATTCGGTTCTCATCCAAAGATAATTCTTTTCCTTCCAGCCCCAGCTTAGCCGTTCCTTCTGTCCAGAGAGCCCAGCTGGTTCCCGATTCCGTATAGAATCCGTTGTCATATGCAAACTGAGCCATCTTTGCCGGAGTCATACTCGTATCTTCGGTAAAATACAAATATGCCATTTCCAGACACAGCGGACCGCAGCCTGCCAAACCGATCATCTCTTTTCCGTATGGGTCATACCCCCAGCGCCTGTCCCACTGCATCAGCAGCGGCACTTGTCCGCTCACAAAATCCTGTGTTAAATCAACCGGTTTCCCGATATATTCTTCCCGTTTTCCATATCCGGCTACATAATCAGAAGTTTCTTCATTTTTCTCCAAAAGCTCCTGAAGTATCTCCGGATATTCCGTGTTGATTCCCTCTGCATTTTCCCCCGCAAAAGCCCCCTGTTCGGCATCCGCCAGCACCTTTCCTCCGGGCATCTGCCCCTTCAGCAGAGCCGGTACACCCCGCAGAGCCGCCAGAACCGCCATCCACAGCACAACTGCAGCCGCAGCAAGGCAGAACCTCCCCGCAGCTTTTCTTCTGCGCTGCTGCCTCATCCGTGCCGCATTTCTGCGGTTCCGGTTCATATCCGCTATCCGACTGTTCCTGTGGCTGCCGGATGCCTCCTGCCTGTTGGCCCGGGGTCTCTCCGCCTCCGATCTTATCCTGCGGCTGCCGGATGCCTCCTGCCTGTTGGCCCGGGCTCTCTCCGCCTCCGATCTTATCCTGCGGCTGCCGGATGCCTCCTGCCTGTTGGCTCGGGGTCTCTCCGCCTCCGGTCTTATCCTGCGGCTTCCGGATGCCTCCTGCCTGTTGGCCCGGGGTCTCTCTGCCGCCCTGCTGCAGTGAGAAGTTACTCTCCAATCTGAGCTATCGGCTTCCGTATTCCTCTCTTTTCTGCCTTTTCCCGCAAACTCCCTGCTCTGAGCATTCACGCCGCCTCCGTATATTTCATCCCATCTTACTGCGCTCTGATTTCCGTTCATCGTTAAGCCCTCCTGTTATTTTCCATTATAGAGCCAATAAAATCTGCACTGTTTATTTTTTTATTGTCAAATTCCTAAGATTTCCTAAATATATATTCGATCAATATTCACCCCCACATTGTATCCCGGACAAAAAGATGCCCTTAATATGGGAATAGGGCTCGGTCTATCAAAAAAAGATAAGATTCTTTAAAAAATTTTAAGATGGATTACAGCAATATTTTTAGAAAAAACTGGTATGCTGTCGCATAAAACAAAAGAAAGGCATTTCCGGTAAAAACGAAATGAGCAGCACAAGAAAAAAGAAACACAACACCGACAACATCGCCCAAGCGGTTCCTGATAGCAGCGCAATGCCGGCAGACAGCCAAAACTGCGCTGTCCGGATGAAAAAAGAAGCTCCTTCCGGCCTCACTGCGGCAGAAGTGGAGGAACGGATTGCCCAGGGCCTCACAAACCGCACGGACATCACCACCGGAAAAACCACGGCCCAGATCATCCGTTCCAACCTCTTTACCTATTTTAACCTGATCTTCCTGATTTTGGCTGTGCTTCTCTGTCTGGTATGCTCCTACCGCAACCTGACGTTCCTGCCGGTGATCATCATCAATACCGTCATCGGCATTGTTCAGGAACTCCGGGCCAAGAGCACACTGGACAAAATGAACATGCTGAACGCTCCCCATGCGGTAGCAGTGCGGGATCATATGCAGTCCAGAATTCCTTCAGAGGAGCTTGTAAAGGATGACGTGGTACTCCTGGCTGCAGGAGACCAGATCTGCGCGGATGCAAGAGTTCTTCAGGGAACCATCACCGTGAATGAATCCCTCCTCACAGGGGAAGCCGACGAGATCCGCAAAGACCCGGGCAGCTCCCTCCTTTCCGGCAGCTTCGTGGTGTCCGGCCAATGTTATGCTGTACTGGAACAGGTGGGGGATGCCTCCTACATCTCAAAACTGACAGCCCAGGCCAAGGCCATGGGACAGGGGGAGCAGTCCGAAATGGTACGTTCCATCAATCAGCTGGTTAAATGGGTGGGCATCCTGATTATTCCTGTGGGAGTGGTCCTTTTTTCCCAGGCCTACTTTGTCAACGGAGAAACTATCAGCACAAGTATTGTATCCATGATTGCCGCAGTCATCGGCATGATTCCCGAGGGGCTGTATCTGCTGACCACAATGGCCCTGGCCCTGAGCACCATCCGCCTGGCAAGCCGGAAAGTCCTGCTCCACGACATGAAGAGCATTGAGGCCCTGGCCAGAGTGGATGTGCTGTGCGTGGATAAGACAGGTACCATCACGGAACCGGGAATGCAGGTGGAGGAAGTGCTGCCCTGGGGTGAAGGCGAGAATCCGCAGCGCATGCATGAGCTGAACCTGCTGCTGGCCGACTATGCCGCAGCCGTCCCCGACAACAATGCCACCATGGAGGCCATACGGGAATATACCGCAGAATTCGGCGCTTCGGCTGCCTGCCGCGCACCCTTGTCCACACTGCCCTTTTCCTCCGCCAGGAAATACAGCGCAGTTCTGTTTCCGGACGGGGAATATGTGCTTGGCGCACCGGAATTTGTACTGGGAAACGACTACGATTCCCTGTCCGAAGAAATTGCGCCTTACCTGAAAAAAGGCTGCCGGGTTTTGGTTATGGGTAAATGCGCGGTTCCCCTGACAGACCAGGACATATCCTCCGAAAGCCAGTCTGCCGGGAATATTTCCGGGACAATCCCCCAACGTCCTGGAAAAGTCCTCCCCCTTGGCTGCATCATTCTTTCCAACTCCATTCGGGAGAATGCAGCGGCGACATTTTCCTACTTCAGGGAACAGGGGGTTCATGTGAAAGTCATCTCCGGAGACAATCCCGAGACAGTGGCGGAAGTAGCCCGACGGGCCGGAATAGAATACGCAGAACGGTTTGTGAATGCAGAAACCCTGCAGTCGGAGGAAGCCCTGGCTGCTGCCGCCAGGCAATACACGGTCTTTGGCCGGGTGACGCCCAGGCAGAAACAGCTTCTGGTAAATGCGCTCCAGAAGGCCGGGCACACCGTTGCCATGACCGGGGACGGAGTCAACGATATCCTGGCCATGAAGGACGCGGACTGCAGCATAGCAATGGCTTCAGGCAGCGAGGCTGCAACACAGGCCGCCCAGGTGGTGCTGCTGGACTCCGATTTCGCCCATATGCCCAATGTGGTCTGGGAAGGTCGGCGGGTGGTGAACAATATTCAGCGCTCGGCAAGTTTGTTTTTGGTGAAAAATATCTTTTCCCTTTTACTGGCATTGTTTTCAGCGGTACTGGCCATTACTTATCCCCTGGAACCCTCCCAGATATCGCTGATCAGCATGTTTACCATCGGTCTCCCCGGCTTTCTCCTTGCCCTGGAGCCAAACAGAAATCGAATAGAGGGGCACTTCATCCGGAACCTTCTGCTCAAAGCCCTTCCGGCAGGACTCACGGATGTATTGGCAGTGGGAGCCATGGTGATCTGCGGCCAGGCGTTTTCGCTGCCCAAGGAGGATATTGCCACCGCCTCCACCATGCTCCTGGCCGTTGTGGGATTCATGATTCTGGGAAAAATCAGCTATCCCTTCAATCGCATGAAATGGGGAATTCTGGCGCTGAATATCCTGGGCCTTCTGTTCTCCGGTATTTTCCTGGGAAGGCTGTTTGCCATAAGCGCCATGTCGGAAATCTGCATTCTGCTGATGGTGGTATTTGCCTTTGCCGCGGAATCCCTGTTCCGCTATCTGTCCATGGCCACGGAGATGGCAAGCCGAATCAGCCTGCGGAAGAAGCTGAAACCTGTACTGGACCTCTTCCTGGATTAACTGCTGCAGACAGCTCCCGTTTCCCCGGCTTCCTCAGATATTTGGTAATCGCTTAATTTAAGGGTGGATTTCAATCAAGCCGCAGGAAGCAAAAGACATCCAGCTCACAGAGCTGAAAGATATGGTACGTCAATTGAATACTACAGTTGCGGCCCTGACGGGAAC
>CAJUGL010000043.1 GCA_910586515.1 uncultured Acetatifactor sp. | reverse complement strand
GCCCCAACGGGACTTCCTTAAAAATCAGATATTGATCAGCTGTGAATGGTAACAGCAGGAAAGAAACAGCGGGAAATTTTTCTTGACAAATTCCGGCGCATATTTTATAGTAGGCAGTAGAACAGAGAAACAAAAGCCGTGACGAAGAGGAGTACGCATCACCCCTTGCCAGAGAGGACGCCGTCCCAACAGGAGAGATTTCCCGGGGAAGCTGAGAGGCTGTTCGAAGGAAGGAATGCGGAAGGTAGCTTCCGAGCAGGGAATCTGAAACGGTATCCGGAGTTGTTTATTCTGATGCCGCTGTGCGGCTGCTGCAGGAGAAGTAAGATTCCACGGGTTATCCCCGTTACAGGATAGGACTTTAGGAGAAGTCACTTAAGGCAGCAGGACGGGAAGGCGTCCGGCTGTGAACAAAGGTGGTACCGCGTTGATGACGCCCTTTGCTGACAAAAGTCGGCAGAGGGCTTTTTCCTGCGCAGGCCCCCGCACCTGGAAGTTTGCTGTTAAAGCGGCGCCCGGGGCGTAGGGCGAGTAGTGAAAAGGCCGTTCCCCAACTCGATTTGATTTACTTGGGCGGCCTGATGCAGGCGGAAAAAGGGCGGCGGAAGCGTGGTACCGGACAGAAAAGGAGCAGAGAGAGATGAGCAGAGAACTGGCAAAAACTTATGATCCAAAGGGTCTGGAAGACAGATTATACCAGAAATGGCTGGAGAAGAAATATTTTCACGCGGAGGTGGATCACAGCAGGACCCCTTTCACCATCGTGATTCCGCCCCCAAATATCACGGGACAGCTGCACATGGGGCACGCTTTGGACAATACCATGCAGGATATTCTGATCCGGTTTAAGCGGATGCAGGGCTATAATGCCCTGTGGCAGCCCGGTACGGATCACGCTTCCATCGCCACGGAAGTAAAGATCATCGAAACCATGAAGGCAGAGGGGATTGACAAGCATGATCTGGGCAGGGAGAAATTCCTTGAGCGTGCCTGGGCCTGGAAAAAGGAGTACGGCGGACGCATTGTGTCCCAGCTGAAGAAGCTGGGGTCCTCCTGCGACTGGGACAGGGAGCGGTTTACCATGGACGAGGGCTGCAACCGGGCCGTGACGGAAGTCTTCGTAAAGATGCATAAGAAGGGCTATATTTATAAAGGTGCCAGGATGATTAACTGGTGCCCCGTGTGCAATACCTCCATCTCCGACGCGGAGGTGGAATATCAGGAGCAGGCCGGGCATCTCTGGCATATCAAGTATCCGGTGATGAACGAGGACGGGACTCCCAGTACAACGGAATTTCTCACCTTTGCCACCACCAGGCCGGAGACCATGCTGGGGGATACCGCAGTGGCCGTTCATCCTGAGGACGAGCGGTACAGCCACCTGATCGGAAAGAGCGTGATGCTGCCCATAATGAACAGGGTGATTCCCGTTGTGACGGACACTTATGTGGACAGGGAATTCGGAACCGGCGTGGTGAAGATTACCCCCGCCCATGACCCCAATGACTTCGAGGTGGGAAAGCGGCATAATCTGCCTGTGATCAATGTGATGAACGATGACGCCACCGTAAATGAAAACGGCGGAAAATACTGCGGCATGGATCGGTATGCAGCCAGAAAGGCCATTGTGGAGGAGCTTTCGCAGCAGGGGCTTCTGGTGAAGATCGAGGACTATTCCCACAATGTGGGTACCCATGACCGCTGCAAGACTACCGTGGAACCGTTGGTAAAGGAACAATGGTTCGTAAAGATGGAAGAACTCATCAAGCCCGCGGTGGAGGCGGTGAAAAACGGGGATGTGGAACTGGTTCCCAAACGTCTGGAGAAGATCTATTTCAACTGGACGGACAATATCAGGGACTGGTGCATCAGCCGTCAGCTGTGGTGGGGACACAGGATTCCGGCCTACTACTGCGATCAGTGCGGGGAGACCGTTGTTGCGGCCCAGGCGCCCGCAGTCTGCCCCAAGTGCGGATGCGCTCATTTCACCCAGGACCCGGACACCCTGGATACCTGGTTTTCTTCCGCATTGTGGCCCTTTGAGACATTGGGCTGGCCGGAGCAGACCGAGGATTTGCAGTATTTCTATCCCACGGATGTGCTGGTGACAGGTTATGACATTATTTTCTTCTGGGTCATCCGGATGATTTTCTCCGGCTATGAACAGATGGGAGAGAAGCCCTTTAAGACCGTGCTGTTCCACGGTCTGGTGAGGGACAGCCAGGGGCGCAAGATGTCCAAATCCCTGGGCAACGGCATTGATCCTCTGGAGATCATTGACAAGTACGGCGCCGACGCCCTGCGTCTGACTCTGATCACCGGAAACGCTCCCGGGAACGACATGCGTTTCTACTATGAGAGGGTGGAAAACAGTCGTAATTTCGCAAATAAGGTGTGGAATGCTTCCCGTTTCATCATGATGAACATGGAGGGGAAAGAGGTGACGGAGCCGGAAGTCTCCGGGCTGCAGCCTGTGGACAGATGGATACTGTCAAAGCTGAATACCTTGATAAAGGATGTCACCGGCAATATGGAGAGCTTTGAGCTGGGCATCGCCGTACAGAAAGTATATGATTTTATCTGGGACGAATTCTGTGACTGGTATATTGAGATGGTGAAGCCCAGACTGTACGGAACCGGGGAGACGGAAATTGACCGCGCAAGTCAAAATGCCGCTCTCTGGACGTTGCGTACGGTTCTTATTGATGCCCTGAAGCTGCTGCATCCCTATATGCCGTTTATCACGGAGGAGATATTCTGCACCCTGCAGAGTATAGGAGGAGAATCTTCCGGGGAGGAGTCCATTGTCATCAGCAGGTGGCCTGAATATACGGCTGAGAGAAGTTATGGGAAGGAAGAGAAGGACATTGAGATCATCAAGGAAGCCGTTCGGGGTATTCGGAACGTGCGCAGTGAGATGAATGTGGCGCCGTCCAAGAAGACAGCCGTTGTGGTGGCCAGCGACAGGGAGGATATTTTGGCTACGTTCAGGGAAGGGAAGCTGTTCTTCGCCTCTCTGGCCGGGGCAAACCAGGTGGATATGCTTTGCCGGAAAGAGGGCGGCGCGGCGCGGGAAGGAAGTCTGTCCGGAGAGGAGAAAGAGCTTCAGGAGGCAGGTATTGCGAAGGATTCCGTGTCAGTGGTGATTCCGGGCGCCACATTGTATATTCCGCTGGCGGACCTGGTGGACATTGAACAGGAAATCCAGAGGCTCGAGAAAGAGCAAAAGAGGCTGGAAGGAGAGCTGACCAGAGTCAACGGCATGCTTTCCAACGAAAGGTTTATGGCCAAGGCTCCGGAGGAGAAGGTTGCCCAGGAGAGGGAGAAGCTTGCCAAGTACACCCAGATGATGGAGCAGGTTTCCCAGAGACTGGGACAGCTGAAGGAAGGCAGGCTTGAGACGGTGTAATGGCTGCGGGTTTAAAGATTAAGGGACACAGGGAGGAAGGCGAAGGGCTGGCGGGAGGGCTGTACCGCCTGGGAAACCTGGTACTGTGCGCTGTGGGAGGCATAATCTTTCTGGCGCTGTCATGGTATTCCTTTCGGTATACCCAATATATAGTGCCCGGCCAGGCGGAGCGGTCTCTGGACAGGGCGGATTCCATGGGGCTGAATCTGGCGGTTTTGGTCATTGCCGCCGCCGGGACAGGTCTGCTGACCTTTCTGGAGAGGCGGCTGGACAAAAAGAGACAGCTGCTTTTGTGCAGGATATCCGCCGGGATGATGATGGTCTGGATCGCTGCAGCCAGTATCTGGTGGGTGTATTCCTCGGAGCATGTGCCCGTGGGGGATCAGGCGTTTATTTACGGCGGCGCGTCTTACTTCATGGAGGGAAAGTATTTCTTTCTGGACAAGGGCGGCTATTGTGATATGTATCCCTATCAGCTGGGATTGATTGCGCTGTGCGAGCTTCTGTTTCAGCTGGCGGGGCCGCTGAATTATCGGGCGTTCGAACTGGTGTGCGTAGCTCTGGCAGTGGGAAGCGCCTGGTGCGGCTACCGTATCCTTCGAGAGATCATGGGGGATACGGCGGTCATTGCGGGGTACAATATTCTGATGGCAGGCTGTCTGCCGCTGATTTTTTACACGCCCTGGGTGTATGGAGATATTCCCAGCATCTTTTTCGCCATGCTGGCCCAGTGGATGCTGCTGCGATACTGTGCGGAGAGGAGAAAGCGCTGGCTGGCGGTGATGGTTTTTTCTCTGGTGCTTGCCATGCTGGTGCGCAAAAACTCCGCGATTCTGTTGGCGGCAGTGTGCATAGGGGCAATTTTGTACGCCCTGCGGTATAGAGACAGGCGGGTTATGACGGCGTTTCTTCTGGCAGCAGCGCTGGCCTGGGGAGCCTATGGTGCGGTTTACAAAATGTACGAGATCCGTTCAGGCTATGAACATTCCCAGGGGACGCCCTTTGTGGTCTGGCTTGCCATGGGAGTGGAGGAGACCAAGGGAACTTTCGGCTGGGACAACAATTATTACAAAGAAGTCTTCTACGAATCCGGATGTGATATGGAGGCAACGGCGGAAGCGGCCCGGGAGATACTCGCCGGAAGGCTGGAGGAATTCAGAAGAAATCCGTCCATGGCCTTGGTATTTTACCGGAATAAAGTATTGTCTCAGTGGAATCAGCCTCTTTATCAGGCGCTGTTTTTTAACGCGGAGAGCCCGGAGAAGGAGGGCGGTCCGGAACATGGTTCGCTGGCGGCCGGGCTGGGGGGCGCTTATTACGAGAATGTACTTGCTGTCTGCGACAGGTGGCAGTGTGTAATCTATGTGGGGATGCTGTGTTATTTCATTCTGGCGGTAAAGAGAGACAGCAACATACTGCAGCATATATTGGCCATAACCATAGTGGGCGGGTTTTTTTACAGCATAATTTCGGAGGGCAAGGCAAGGTATATTTTTCCGTATTATGTGATGATGTTTCCCTTCGCCCTGTACGGTTACCGGCAGGCTGCGGAGGTTATTTTACGATTCAGGCATAAAGGAAAGGCAGCGTAAGTGAAAATACGGAAAATGACAATCACCTCATTTGAGGAGGCGGAAAACTATATTGATTCCACACCGCGGTTTACGGCGAAGAATACCCTGGGAGCCACCCGGGAATTCCTGGACAGGCTGGGGAGTCCGGACGAGGGACTGCGGATTATTCATGTGGCGGGGACCAACGGCAAGGGTTCCGTCTGCGCCTGTATCCGCAGTATTCTGGAAGCGGCCGGGTACAGGACGGCTTTGTTTACTTCTCCCCATCTGGTATGTATTCGGGAGCGTCTGGCTGCAGACGGAGAGATGGTGAGTGAAGAAGATTTTCTGCGCATTTTTCTGCAGATCTATGACAGCCTGGACTGGGAGGCTTTGGAGCGGGGAGAAGAGGGCGCGTACCATCCCACTTACTTTGAATATCTCTTTTTGATGGCCATGCTTTTTTTTCGGGAGAAGAAGCCGGATTTCTGTATTTTGGAGACAGGCGTGGGAGGCCGGCTGGATGCCACGAATTCTGTTAGACGTAAGGAATTGTCTGTAATTACGCATATCAGCCTTGACCATGTGGAGTATCTGGGAGATACGCCGGAAAAGATTGCCGGAGAGAAGGCGGGAATCCTGCAGAAGGGAGCGCCGGCAGTTTATTGGGAAACCAGCCCGGAGGTGGGAGAGGTATTCCGCAGACGTGCGCAGGAAATTGGAATTTCCGCATATTCCGTGTCGGAAAATGACTACTCTTTTTCAAAAATTAAGAGAAAAACCATTGATTTTTATGTACGCACTGGGTATTATAGAGATATTCGCCTTACGTTGAATACCATGGCTGACTATCAGGCGGAGAACTGTGCGGTTGCTCTGCGGGCCGTGGAGGTGCTGGACCGAAACCGGACGATTACTGCTCAACAGGTGAAGGAAGGGGTTTCTGCTTTTTTCTGGGCCGGACGTATGGAGGAAGTGCTGCCTGAGGTATATGTGGACGGAGCGCACAATGCGGACGGCATCCGGGCGTTTCTGGAGACTGTGGCGGCGGACGGACATCAGGGCCGGAGGAGTCTGCTGTTCAGTGTGGTGAGGGACAAGGATTATGAACATATGGCGGAGGCGCTGACAGATTCCGGGCTGTTCGGGCATATTGCGGCGGTTCACATGCGCGGCGGAAGGGCGCTGGAGACAGAGAAGCTTAAAAGTCTCTTTGCCGGAAGAGGGCAGGACGCGCCGGAAGTGTATGAGGATGTGGAGAGCGCGTTTTTGGGCATGATGGAGAAGCGCAGGGCAGGGGAACGCCTCTATGTGGCGGGGAGCCTGTATTTAGTCGGGGAGATAAAGGAGCTGTTGGAGCATGATAAATTTCGAGGAAGAATTGAAGAAGTTCCATCCCAGCCTTGAGGTGGAGGATGCGGTGGATGCCATTTACAGTCAGGATTTGACGGATATGGCGGATATACTGGTGAAGAAGATTATGGGCACTGAAGAAGGAAATATACAGAAAGGTGTAAAGGAGTAATTATGTTTTGCTATCAATGCGGACGCCGTTTGTCGAAGCATGATTTCTGCACTTCCTGCAGAGCCGATGTGGGACTGTATAAAAAGGTGATGTATGTTTCTGAGATGTATTATAATGAGGGACTGGAGAAGGCCTGTGTCAGGGATCTGACAGGGGCTATCGTCAGTCTGCGGCATAGCCTGAAGTTCAACAAGAACAATATCATGGCGCGGAATCTGCTGGGACTGGTGTATTTCGAGATGGGGGAGACGGTGACGGCGCTCAGGGAGTGGGTTACCAGCAAGAATCTCAGCCCGGAGAAAAATATTGCGGACGAATATATAGACAAGGTTCAGTCCAATTCCGCGCGCCTGGATTCCATTAACCAGACCATCAAGAAATATAACAGGGCGCTGGCATTGTGCAGCCAGGACAGCAGGGATTTGGCGGTGATCCAACTGAAGAAAGTCCTGTCGCTGAATCCCAGGTATGTGAGCGCGCATCAGCTGCTGGCTCTGCTGTACATGGAGCGTGAGGAGTGGGAGCGGGCGGAGCGGGAATTGCGTAAATGCCTGGAGATAGACCGGGGCAATGTTCAGACTATCCGCTATCTGAAGGAAGTGGAGCAGATGCTGGCGCCGGATGAAGGGATTAAGCCGTCTTCGCGGCATCGGAAGGATGATTCCGTAAGGTATCAGAGTGAAAATGAGGTTATCATACAGCCGCTGAATGTGAGAGAGCCTAAACGGGGCGGGATATCCACTTTGCTGAATATCGGCATAGGTCTGGTGGTTGGGCTGGCGGCCATGTATTTCCTGGTGGTGCCTGCGGCAGAGTCCAGGGCCAGGAACGAGGAGCAGCAGACGATTTTGAAGATCAGCAATGAGTCTGATGTAAAGACGGCCCGCATTCAGGAACTGGAGGGGCAGATAGAGACCCTGAAGGGGGACATTGAATCGCTCTACGGGGAGATAGAAGGCTATGTGGGGGTGGACGGGACGCTGCAGACAACGGAAATTCTGCTTCAGGTAGCCGCCGCCTATGTGGAGACGGGAGATGATCAGACTGCGGCTGCCGGGCTGGCGGACATTGCCGGGAGGGTAAATATCGAGGAGATGACGGAGGGATTCCGGCGGCTGTACCAGTCCGTGAACGGGGTGGTGATGCCGAAGCTGGCGCAGAGCTATTTCCAGGAGGGCAGCAGACTGTTCAATGCTTCCAGCTATTCCGAGGCGGTAGGTCCGCTGGAGCAGGCGGTTGCCTATGACGAGGCCAACGAGGAGGCTCTGTATATGCTGGCGCAGTCCTACCGCATTTTGGGAGAGAACGAAAAAGCGATTGCCGCCTATGACAAGGTGATTGCGCTTTTCCCCGATTCCTGGAGAGCGGATAATTCCAAATCCTACAGGGATCGGCTGGCAGGGGCAAATTAATGCGAAAGAACCCGAATAATTATACGGGATAAAGAACAAAGGAAAAGAACCTGTGTATAAGATGGGTTCTTTTTTGTTGTCCTGCCGGGGCTGTCTGAACTGTTGTGCGGGAATAGATCGGTTGAAAAGGAAAGGATGTGGATGCTGTGGAGCAAATCAGTGTTGGGGATTTTCGGATTATTGATAATTGTCTGATGATTCGCCTGCCGGAGGAGGTGGATCACCACGGAGCGGGTCTTATCTGTGAAAATGCAGACAGATATCTGCTGAAGAAGGAGGTAAGCAATGTGGTATTTGACTTTGAGAAGACGAGATTCATGGATTCCTCGGGAATCGGTATTATCATGGGACGTTATCGGAAGATCGCCTGTTTTGGAGGACGGGTTTATGCCATCCATGTGGACAGGCAGATAGAGAGGATTTTCAAGCTTTCGGGATTAAATAAAATTGTGGAGGTACTGGAATCATGAAAAATGAGATGGAGCTTATCTTTGACGCGGTCTCCTGCAATGAGGGGTTTGCCAGAGTAGCCGTGGCGGCCTTTATTGCCCATCTGAATCCCACGGTGGAGGAGATGGCCGACATCAAGACCGCGGTGTCGGAGGCGGTAACCAATTCGATCATACATGGTTACGGAAATCTGTACGGTTACGACGGCAAAAGGGAGTCCGCAGCTTTGCCCCACAGCGGGAAGGTGAAGCTGCACTGTATTCTGGAGGAGGAGGTATTACATATCGAAGTGGCAGATGAGGGGAAGGGGATCGAGGATGTGGAGCAGGCCATGGAACCTCTGTATACCACCAGGCCGGACCTGGACCGATCCGGGATGGGATTTGCCTTTATGGAAGCTTTTATGGATGATCTGGAAGTGGAAAGCGCTCCCGGAAGGGGGACAAAAGTCCGGATGGTGAAAAAAATAGGTATCGGCAGCTGGATTGCCTGAGCGGGCGGACCGGGATGTCAGGGGGGAGTTTATGGAAGAAATGTCAGTGCTGATTGCCAGGTCACAGGCGGGAGAGAGAAACGCGAGAGAGGTACTGATAGAGAACAATCTGGGACTGGTGCGCCATATTGTGAAGCGGTTCGCGGGAAGGGGGCACGATCTGGAAGATCTGTTCCAGATAGGCACCATAGGGCTGATGAAGGCCATTGACAAGTTTGATCTGTCGCTGGGGCTGAAATTTTCCACCTATGCGGTGCCCATGATAACCGGAGAGATCAAAAGATTCCTGCGGGACGACGGACCGGTGAAGGTCTCCAGAACCATCAAGGAAAACGGGCTGAAGGTAAAACTGGCCAGGCAGCGGCTGCAGGTCAGCGGAGGCAGAGAACCTACCGTACAGGAGATCGCCGGGGAGGCGGGGATGGATATGGAGGATGTGGTGCTGGCCATGGAAGCGTCCGTGGAGGTGGAGTCCATTTATTCCGCGGTTTATCAGGACGACGGCAGCGAGGTCTATCTGGTGGACAAGCTTGTGCGGGGAGGCAGCGGCTCCGTGGGCAGCAGCGCGGTAGGCGGATGCGGAAGCGAGGACACGGAGAAGGAGGAGGTGCTGAATCATATGCTGCTGGGGCAGCTGTTGGACAGTCTGACCCCGGCAGACAGAGAGTTGATCTGTATGCGGTATTTTCAGAACAAGACCCAGACGGAGATCGCCGCCAGTCTGGGGGTGAGTCAGGTTCAGGTCAGCCGCATGGAGAAGCGAATCCTGCTGAGTCTGAGGGAGAAGGCCACGGGATGAGGATGCCGTCCGGCAGGGGTGTGCATACTGTGCCGTGAGCGGCGTGAACAGTGACATGGAATGTTAAATTTTTTATAAATTACGCAAATTTGCTTTTCTTACAGGGGTATTTAGTTTACTATTAGAGAGTAAATATTGACTGAGATTTGTGGGGCCGGGTCCTGGCCTGGCCGTGACAGAGGAGATAGAATGGTAAGAGGAGCAGACGACAAAAACGGAAGAACGGAAATGTCCGGGATTGCCCGGCGGGGCAGGAAGGCAAAAAAGCAGAGGGCATTGGCCGGGCTGGTGCTTTTGACGGTGCTGGTGGCTATCGTATTTATCATGACTTTTGCCTGTGTGTGGATGGTGCTGCGGATGCAGGAGAAGACCGAGCCTGCCTTTGGAGAGGACGGTCAGGCGGCTGCAGACGGGCAGCAGGGCGGAACGGAGCTTGTGGATATCGACGAAAACGGGAATGTGGTGGATGCGGATGGGAACGTCATCGGCGCTTTATCCAATTATGTGGCTTATTCCCAGGAGGAGCTGGAACGGCAGGTGACGGACGCAAAAAAGCAGGCGGAAGCGGATGTGCTGGGGAGTATTCGGGCCGGGCTGAGCGATGGAGATTCTCTCCTGCAGACGCTGAGACCCCTGTATCCGGATGAACTGATTGTCTACAGCGGGGGAAAATATAATTTTGTGCCCATCAACCGCAGTCTGAAGCTGCATGAATGGGATGAGGCGTGTCTCAATATACTGGATACCGGTGAATATCAATATGTGCGGAACGGGGAGATCATCTCTCACAAAGGAATTGATGTGTCCAAACATCAGGGGGAAATCGACTGGAATATGGTGGCTGCAGACGGCGTGGAATTTGCGTTTATCCGGGTGGGCTACAGGGGATACGGCACCGGAAAGATGGTGGAGGACGAATATTTTGAGGATAATATCAAGGGGGCTGCCGCGGCGGGCATCAAGGTAGGGGTATATTACTACAGTCAGGCGATTAACGAAGAAGAGGTTTTGGAGGAGGCCAATTTTGTACTGGAAAAAATTGCGCCCTACAAAATAGACTGTCCCGTGGTGTTTGACGTGGAAAAAGTGTCGGGAGATGAGGCCAGAATGAACGACATATCCGTTGAGGAAAGGACAGCGCTGACCCAGCGGTTCTGTCAGATCATCGAAAATGCCGGATACCGGCCCATGGTCTATCACAATACGGAGATGGGGGCCATGCTGTTAAATCTGGAACTTCTGGAGGGGTACGACAAATGGTTTGCGGCTTACAGTGATGTGTTTTACTATCCCTATGATTACAAAATATGGCAGTATTCCCAGAGCGGCAGAGTGCAGGGGATCAAGGGGGACGTGGATTTAAATATCAGCTTTGCGCCGCTTTGGCAGTAGAAGGGCGGCCGAACTGATACGGCCGAAAACGGCTTTCAGAAAGAAAAGGAATAATTTTTATTGATCCGCATCATAATAATCAGTAAATCGGTAAAAGGTGGCTGATGATATTATGATGCGGAGTTTTTTTCTGATGTTTACAGGTGTGGGATATGGCCTGCTGGCGGCGGCAGGGGTGTTTACCGTTTTGGCTGCCGTGGGGTTGGTTCCTCGTTTTGCGGGGAAGACACATACGGGAAAATATGTATTAATTTATGAAGAAATGGTAATCTTCGGTACGCTCACAGGATGCGTGCTCAGTGTTTTTTCCCGGTATTGCCAGTTCGGCGCCTGGTGGCAGGGGCATTTTCCGGGGCATGATGCTCTGCTTCGGGGAATCGGCGTGTGCTGGCAGGCGGTATTCGGCCTGTTTGCGGGAATGTTTATCGGATGTCTGGCGTTGGCCATTGCGGAAATGCTGGACAGTATTCCCATACTGACCCGGCGGATTTCTTTCCGGCACGGCCTGGGGCTTGCCATTGTCAGCATGGCTGCAGGTAAGCTTTGCGGTTCTCTTTTGTATTTCTGGACGGAGCTGCATCGGACCACCGGAGGATAACGGTTACGGAGGGCGCGGAAGGGAGAGAGTATGGCCAATGCTATCGTATATTTAAAATGCGACAGGAATGTGGAGATTCAGTCGGAAGATGTATTTATGGCGGATATAGGCAGCCTTCGCTGCGCGGATCAGGCAATTGCGGCAAAGCTCAGGGCGCTGAAGGTGCATCATTTCGGCAGGGAAGAGGCGAAACGCTGTGTGATCAGCAGCCTGAAGCTGGTAGAACTGATGGAGGGCGCATGTCCGAATATCAGCGTGGAAATCGTAGGAGAGCCGGATGTGCTGGTGGAGCAGGTCAGTGTGGACAGACATAAAGGATGGCAGCAGTGGCTGAAATGCGGACTGGTGTGTATGGTGAGTTTTTTCGGTACGGCGTTCACGATTATGGCTTATCACAATGATGTGGGCATCAACGACGTGTTTACAGAGGTATATCGGATGGTGATGAACCGGGAACCTCAGGGCCTGAACACATTGGAGGTATCCTATTCTATCGGTTTGGCGGCAGGAATTATTGTTTTTTTCAATCATGTGGGAGGCAGGCGGCTGACCAAAGATCCCACGCCTATAGAGGTTGCCATGCGCAACTATGAGGAGGATGTGGATAAGGCTTTGATTGCTACCGCCGGACGGGAAGGAATAGAGGAGGAATGCGGAAACGGCAGGCGTTCGGGACGCTGAACCAAAGCAGAAGTATGGGGTTAGCCGGAATGAACGGGTTCGGGCGGATTTGAAGGAAAGCGAGGTAGAAGATGGAAGAGACAGACAAGGCAAAGAAACAGCAGCAGAAGGAATATGAAGAGTATGTCAAAGCGGTAACCCCCACGCATAATCTGGGACTGCAGATGCTGAAAGCCTTTATCACAGGCGGCATCATCTGCTGCATCGGGCAGTTCATTTTGAATTATGCGGGTAGCATGGGACTGGACAAGCAGACTGCGGGCAGCTGGTGTTCCCTGATACTGGTGCTGCTGTCAGTGCTCCTGACGGGGTTCGGCATCTATCCCAAGATTGTAAAATGGGGAGGCGCAGGAGCGCTGGTGCCCATCACCGGTTTTGCCAATTCCGTGGCGGCTCCGGCCATTGAGTACAAGGCGGAAGGGCAGGTCTTCGGAATAGGATGTAAAATTTTTACCATTGCGGGACCGGTGATTTTGTACGGGATATTTTCCAGCTGGGTACTGGGGTTGGTTTATTGGATTGGGAAGTGTTTTGGGGTAGTTTGAGGTAAGCTAAGGAATAGACATAATAATGGATGTTACAAGCAGGGTAACGTGTTTTATGAATTCGTTAACCTGCTTTTGCTTTACCCGAAAGAAGAAGGCCGTCAAATTGACAAATTGATAAACAGAGATGTTTGGGAGAATTGGTTGCACAATAAGGGGAATGACTGTATAATAGAATTTAGTTCGGTTTTTCAGATGAATGGAAAAGATGGGTATAAGCGGATGATAGAACTTATACTTATAGATACAGATAATGTATATATTAAGAATTTGATTATGCGAGACTTGTATTATACAGATGGGATTCGAGCATCCACAAAAGACTATATAGTATCTAAGTGTAGCAACGATGCTAACTATGTTGTAAGGATGGTTTGTAAAAGAGAGAGCCAGAAAAATAGTGAAGAAGTAGGAGATTTGGAAGATAAGAAGAATTCTTGTGAGAACTGTTGAAGCCAGCATTGCGAAAGATTTGCTGAAAGGAAATGCTTATGGAAGATCACGCAATCTTAAGTGAACGCCTGGAAGACCAACTTAAGGCTATAGAATGGGCCAGAGCGGAGCAGAAAAGGATTTTAAAAGAAAAAGGAGAACGGTTATCGGAAGAACTGATGAATAAAATGACACCATTTATTTTAGGGCATCAAGAAAAGTAAGGATCGTTATTTCCATCTGAACTGTTACGAACAAATAGGTCCTAACTTGATACAAATGGGAAAAGGTAGCGGGTTGCAATAAAGCCGGAATCTGCTATAATGAGAAAACAGTAGAGAATCCTGCCTTTCATGCATGGCACGGGAAAGAAAGCAGAACAAATATAATGAAGAAAAGAAATAGACGTAAAAACAATGGAATCAGGAGACGGTATTTAGCCGCAATCCTGTTTCCCTGTGTGTTTACCGCTTTGGCGGTGACCGCAATTCTCCGGGAAACTGAAGAGGCAGGGGCCGGAGAGACAGTGGGAAGAATAGCGGCAGGCGCTGACTCGAAATCAGGTGAGCTTCCGGAAGCGGGGGCTTCCGGCGCATCTGCGGAAGATTTTGGGGAGAAAGAGAGCGCCGTGGGCGAAGATGCAGGCGGCTCGGGAACGAAAGGATTGGAGCAGGAAGAACAGGAGGAGGGCCGGGGCGAACAAAATGAGGAAGAAGCGCCGGAGGTCACGCTGGTGATGGTGGGAGACATTTTGCTGCATACGCCTGTGGCACAGAGCGGCCGAACGGACTCGGGAGAATATGACTTTTCCGGTGTTTTTGCAGAGATGAAAGAGGAGATTCAGGGAGCTGACCTTGCTCTGGTGAACCAGGAGGTAATCATCGGCGGAGAGGAGCTTGGGGTATCCGGATATCCGGCGTTCAACGCGCCCTATGAGTTGGGCGACGCTCTGGCCGAGACTGGCTTTGACGTGGTGCTGCATGCCACCAACCATGCTCTGGATAAGGGGAAGAGGGGAATCTTGAATTGTCTTTCCTTCTGGCGGGAGAATTATCCGGAGATGGGGATTCTGGGCATTCATGACAACGCGGCAAAAGGGGAGGAAGTCTATGTCTGTGAGCTGGACGGAATCCGAATTGCCATACTGAATTACACTTACGGGACAAACGGTATCGGGCTGCCGGAGGATATGCCTTTTGCGGTGGATATGTTGGAGCGGGACCGCGTGATTCAGGATTTGGAGAAAGCCGGGGAAGCGGCGGATTTTGTGATTGTCTGTCCTCATTGGGGGACGGAGTACACCCTGGAGGCTACCGCAGAGCAGAGGAGCTGGGCGGAGCTGTTTGCGGAGAACGGAGCGGATTTGGTCATTGGTACTCATCCCCATGTGATAGAGCCTGTGGAATGGGTAGCTGCAGGAGAACAAAGCGAAGTGACGGCAGGGGAGGAACCGGATAGCGGCGAAAACGGCGAAGGCACATTGGTATATTATTCCCTGGGAAATTTTGTGAATTGGACATCCGGTACAGGGAAGGGAGTGGCGAACCGCATGGTAGGCGGTATGGCCAGAGTGAGGATAGGGTTGGACGAGACCGGTGAAGCGGGCATTCTCTCCTATGACGTAGAGCCTCTGGTATGTCATGTAGAGCAGGGATTCGGCGGCGTGCGGGTATATCCGCTGGCGGAATATACGGAAGAACTGGCGGCCAGAAATGAGATTGTTGGCCAGGACGGCGATTTTTCGTTGGAATATTGTCAAGAATTGGTTAATAGTGTTTTTGGGGCGATAGAAGAGTAGAATTTTCCGGCAGGATTTCGGGCGGAAAAGGCATTGAGAGAGAAGGATGTGGAAGATAAAGGTGAGGGAAAGGGACAGACAGAACAGAAAGCGGATTAAGGCCGCTATTTTCCTATGCGTTGTTTTGCTTGGACTAGTATTTTTTTATTATCGGTTTTATAAGGTGGTACCCACGTTCAGCCAGGTGACCTATGAGTACGGGGAGAGGGTCAGCCAGGAGATTACGGATTATCTCTCCGGCACGGATTGGTCCGTCGGTCTGGGGGAACTGGATTTATCACAGGTGGACGAAGGCAGCACAGGTGTCTATGAGGCGGTAGTCCGGCATGGAAGATCGGAATATACATATTCGGTGGTAATTGAAGACACGATTCCTCCGCAGATTCTCCGAAAGGAGGGGAAGATCTATCTGGCGGCGGGCAGGGAGCATGGCGTGGAGGAGGTTATCGCCGGGATAAACGATGCGGATCCGGAGGCAGAGGCTTTTTTTGCGGAAGGGGAGGACATTCTGTCGGAAATCGGTTTTGACCGTACAGGGGAGTATGAAGTGGAAGTCCTGGCCAGGGACAGGGCCGGGAACGAATCCAGGGCGCGGTTTGCCGTGACGGTGGACACGCCGCCTGTTTTTGCGGGAATACATAATTTTTATTGTGTTCCGGGGAGCGCCCCGGATTTTCGGGAATCGGTGACGGCAAGGGATGATGTGGACGGAAATCTGACTAAAGATATACGAATAGACGATTCCGGAGTAAGTCTGGATCAGGCGGGAGAATATACGCTGCGGTATACTGCGGAGGACAGCTTCGGGCTGGAGACAACGGAGGAGGCCAGGGTGCTGATAGCTGCCCCGGAGGAGATACAGGAGCTGATAGGCAGGCGTCAGATAGATTACCGGCAGGATACCATAATCGGCGCGCCCAATATTTACGATTCGGGGGCATCCGGGCATGAGGATCTGGAAGAGACGCTGGAATATCTGCGGCCTGCATTTGTGCAGCTGTATCATGCAACGGGGAGAGGCGGCTACAGCGCAGGCTCTGGCTATATCATGGAGATCACGGAGGACAGTATTTATATCTGTTCCAACAGCCATGTGGTGGAAAAGTTTCAGGACTGGGATATCTACTTTTATGATGGGACAGTGGTTCCGGGAAGGGCTGTGGGAACAAGCGATATCTATGATGTGGGAGTGGCCGTGGTGGATTTGGCGGACGTGGACGAGGAACTGCTGGCGCAGTTGATGACCGTTCATATCGACGGGCAGTATTGGGAGAGTCTTGACAGGCAGGACATCGGGCTGGCCTTGGAGCGGATTGATCGAAAGGGCGGACTGTTACATAGGACAACCGGGAAATTGATCAAGATTAAGCAGGCTTTTGTCTGGAATGACCAGAGGGACCACACGGAAGTAACCGTGGAATTGGTGCATGGGGATTCTGGCTCGGCAGTTGTGGACGGGTACGGCAATTTGATCTGCATGGCATATGCATATTCCACAGAACCGCTCAGGTACTGGTGCATACCTCTGGACGGAATATTAGATTGCTATCAGGAAATTACGGGGCGGCTGCCCTATGTATATTGAGGAACT
Organism: uncultured Acetatifactor sp.; assembly: GCA_910586515.1. Taxonomy (GTDB): domain Bacteria; phylum Bacillota; class Clostridia; order Lachnospirales; family Lachnospiraceae; genus Acetatifactor. Next base: position 12,070 of record CAJUGL010000043.1, on the reverse strand, counting down.
GTTACAGGATACTGAACAAACACGGTATAAAAATAATGGACAGCCGGAAATATATGTATTATACTGGAAAATGATGGAATCCCTGAAATCAGGAGAGCCGGATCATCATCAAATGCTTTCTTCGGAAAGATAAGAAGACCGGGATCCTGGAGGGGATTCGGCATAAACGTTCATAAAGGCGCTGAGAAATAAAGCAGAACAGGAGAGAGACAATGAAAGCAGGATTTATCGGAAGCGGAAATATGGGGGGAGCAATGATGCGGGGCATCATCGCCTCCGGAAAATGTACGGAGGACGAAATCATGGCGTCGGATGCCGTGGCAGGAGCGCTGACGGCAGTGGAAAAGGATTTGGGTATTTTGACCTCCACGGACAATAAGATTGTGACCAGTTTTGCGGACGTGGTGTTTTTGGCGGTAAAGCCTGAATATTACCAGAGTGTTATTGAGGAAATCCGGGATCTGGTTACCTGGGACAAGATAATCGTGGCCATTACACCGGGAAAGTCATTGGCATGGCTGGAAGAAATGTTTATAAAACCGGTAAAAATTATACGTACCATGCCCAATACTCCTGCCATGGTCAGAGAGGGCATGATGGGGATGTGCCCCAACGACAATGTTACTGAGGAAGAAATTGCGCTGGTGAGGGATTTGTGCAGCGGCTTCGGTAAAACGGAGCTTATCGGGGAGGAACTGATGGATGTAGCAGCGGCGGTCAGCGGCAGTTCGCCGGCTTATGTTTTTCTGTTTGTAGAGGCTATGGCAGATGCGGCGGTGGCGGAGGGCATGCCCAGGGCTCAGGCGTACAAGTTTGCCGCCCAGGCCGTGCTCGGCAGCGCGAAGATGGTCCTGGACACGGGAATGCACCCCGGAGAACTGAAGGACATGGTCTGCTCACCCGGAGGAACCACTATCGAAGCGGTGCGTGTTCTGGAGGAAAAGGGGCTGCGGAGCGCGGTTTTTGAGGCGGTAAAAGCCTGTGCGGAGAAGGCCCGGAGGATGTAAGCCTCTCAGTCTCCGGCAGGACGGATTTTTCTGGTCAGGTAGAGAACCGGCGTATCCAGAAGTGAGGTAAAGAAATAGATCACATAACTGGAGGAGAAGATGGCCGTAAGGGCTGCCGTATAAGTTGACCTCCTGGAAATGTGGGCTGGTCACCTTCAGATTCCCGATATTTCTGCCATGTGGTTCAGTACCTTGCCCATCCCTGCTTTTGGGGAAAGCGGGCGTTATGCCCTATTGAAACACTGCTTTGGTCTCTGCCATCCGGTCCGCGATTTTTACGCCGAAGGGGCAGCGGCTTTCGCAGCTTCTGCAGCCGATGCAGGCATCCGCATTGGCAGAAAGCTGTCTGTAATGGGCTTTCAGGGTGTCCGGAACCTTTTCCTGCATGGCAGCCAGGTCATGAAGCTTGTTTACCATGGCTATGTCGATTCCGGCAGGGCAGGGAGCGCAGTGGCCGCAGTAGGTACACTGGCCGTAATAGCCATGGCGGGGAGCCTTTGCCAGGATGCTGGCGTAATCCTTCTCTTCCGGGGAGGCCGTTTCATAAGCCACAGCGGCGTCCACATGCTCAGTGGTGTCGTAACCCACCATAATGCTGGCCACTGCGGGTCTGGTCAGGGCATAATGGATACACTGAACGGGGGTCATGGCCACGCCGAAGGGAGAGCGCTCCGCGGAGAAAAGCCGTCCGCCCGCATAGCCCTTCATCACCGTGATGCCCACCTGGTTCTGCTCGCACAGCCTGTAGAGTTCAGCCCGCTCAGGAGCGATGCCGCCCAGCGCTTCGTCGTAAGTGTCCGCAAAATAGTCATCGAGATTTTCCGTGGCGGGGAGCATGTCGAAGGCCGGATTGACGCTGAAGAGGAACATCTCGATCTCGCCGTGCTCCGCGGCCAGTTTTCCCACAGCCGGATTGTGGGTGCTCAGCCCGATATGGCGGATGCGGCCCTCCGCCTTCAGCTGTTTCACGTACCGGAAGAAATCCCCTTCCATGACTTTGTGAAATTCTGCGGGCTCGTCCACGAAATGAATCATTCCCAGGTCTATGTAGTCTGTCTGCAGCCGGGTGAGCAGGTCCTCAAAGGCGGCTTTTACCGCAGGCAGCTCCCGGGTGCGGACATACTGGCCGTTCTGCCAGGTGGAGCCGATGTGTCCCTGGATGTACCATTTTTCCCTGTGTCCGGCCAGCGCTTTTCCGATGTTGGTGCGCACATTGGGTTCCGACATCCAACAGTCCAGAATATTGATGCCGCATTCTCGGCAGCGGTCCACCACCTGTTTTACTTCCGCTTCGCTGTGCCGCTCCAGCCATTCTCCGCCCAGACCGATCTCGCTGACCCGGAGTCCTGTTTTGCCCAAAATTCGATAATTCATACATGACCTCCTGTTTTGTTTTGCACCCATGCCAGTGAGCGCCCTGGTTTGCCGCTTTCTGTCCGGCATGGTTCAAGTACATACTGACAATCGAACAAATGTATGGTTTATTGTACCCTACAGGATGCTTTTTGTCAACGGATTCAGAAATTATTTTGAGGCTGTCGGGGAGTTTGGGGTAAAAGTTTACCGGTGCCTTTTCCAGGTGTTTTCGTGGGCTGTATAGGTAAAGTTTTTCCTGATTTTGCCGAAATAAAAAGCAGCAGGCCTTTGACGAGGATGGAAAGGCCGCGGGAGAAACGGATTTGACGGCATCGGGTATTTTCGGAATGGTTCCTGAAAGATGCCGGGAAAGCTATGGAGGGCAGATGCAATGGAAAAAATAGGAAATTATTATCAGAGCAGTCTCTATGACAGAACTGCGCAGGCCGCGAAGGAGGCAGACCGCGCCAAGGCCAATGCTGCGAAGGGCGCCGGGACGGCCAGGGCGGAGAAGAAGGCGCCTGAACTGAGCAAGTCGGCTCAGAAGCTGCTGAAGGAATTGCAGAAGAAATATAAAAATATGGATTTTATCGTGGCGGACTGTGAGACGGAAGAAGAGGCGGCCGAGCTGCTGTCCAGGGGCAGGGAAGAATACAGCGCGCTGATCTCCACCGATGAATTGGAGAAAATGGCTGCGGATGAAAGTCTCAAGGAGAAGAACATGAAGATTCTGGACGGCGCCGTGGCCAAGCTGGACGAGATGAAGGCTAATCTGGGCGAGGCAGGACAGGATGTGACCCGCATAGGCATTGCTTTTGGGGATGACGGAGAGGTATCTTTCTTTGCGGAGCTGGAGAAGAACAGCGAGAAGCAGAGAGAGCGTATAGAGCGCCAGAGGGAAGAGAAGCGGGACGGCGCGAAGGACGCGGAAAGAGCCGGCGCGGCGGAGTATCGGGCGCATGGGGGAAAGGCGGAAAAGCGTACCACAGTGTTTGCTTCTACGATAGAGGAACTGGCGGAGAAGATTGCCAATGTGGACTGGAGCACCGTGAAGGAAGAGCGGCAGAATCCCACTGGACAGAAATTTGATTTTACTATATAATAGAATTTGCTTTTGGCGTGCCACCACAGACAAAGGTATCTGTGGTGGCATTGTCAGTCTTGCGGGCGCCGGGGCGGCAGTGTCTTTCCGGGGTCCAGGGCGGGCGGAAATAAAAACGGATTGCCGTCCGGTTATCAACGGAGCGGGACAGACCCGTTCGGAATGGAGGAGAAGATGAAAAAGGGATTTAGTTGTATTTTGCTGCTGGCGGTTATGGTGTTGGCATTGGCCGGCTGCGGCAAAAAAGAGGAGGGCGATGGGGCTTCCGGCAAGCATCATGTGGAGATCATGATAAAAGACTATGGGAAGATTTCCGTGGAGCTGGACGGGGATGCGGCGCCGATTACCGTGGAAAATTTCCTGAAACTGGCAAAGGACGGATTCTATGACGGATTGACTTTCCATCGTATCATGGCAGGATTTATGATGCAGGGCGGAGACCCTAACGGGGACGGCACCGGGGGTTCAAGCGAGAACATTAAGGGAGAGTTTGCGGTTAACGGCGTGGAGAACAATCTGTCCCATACACGGGGGGCAATTTCCATGGCCCGTTCGTCCATGCTGGACAGCGCCAGCTCACAGTTTTTTATCGTGCATCAGGACAGCACCGGGCTGGACGGGCAGTATGCCTGCTTCGGCTATGTTACGGAGGGAATGGATGTGGTAGATGCCGTCTGTGAGACAGAGTATACGTATATCGACGGCAACGGGGGCGTGGAAAAGGGAGAACAGCCGGTTATCGAGAGCATCAAAGTCATTGATTAAAGCCCGGCAGGGTACTTTGGGGGATTGTTTTCGGGAATAGTTTAAGGAATAGGAAGATTCAGCTATAGGCATTTTTCACAAAATTGTTCCGAACACGCATATTTTGCTGACATATTCGGGTTAAATCTGTTAAAATATGGTTATAACTTATAGTGGAGGTGTTTTGTAGTCGGCAAGCATGCGGAAAGTGAGGTTCTAGTGTTTGGAATTGGAGATTATGTGATATGTGGCAACAAGGGTGTCTGCGTGGTGGAAAATATCACGACACTGAATATTTCAGGTGTGGACAGGGCCAGGGAATACTATATCCTTAAGCCGTTGTATATGGCCGGAAGCACGGTCTATTTACCGGTGGATTCCCCGAAGGAGTCTATGCGGAAAGTACTGGAACGAGAAGAGGCGGAGAGGCTGATAGAGGCTATTCCGGATATTCCGCTGTTGATTATTGCGAATGATAAGCTGTCGGAGCAGGTGTACAAGGATTGTATTAAGACAAATGAGTGCGTGGATTTGGTAAAGATTATCAAGACAATCTATACGAGGAAGCAGAAAAGGATGCAGGCAGGCAGAAAAGTGACGGCAGTGGATGCGAAATATTTCCATATAGCGGAGGAGAGCCTTTACGGAGAGCTGGCCGTGGCTCTGAATATCAGCCGCAAGGAAGTGGAAGGCTATATAGCGGAAGCCATTGACAGCAGATAAGCCTTGTAGAATTTCCGGAAAAAATGTAACAGTTCAGACAGGGTGCTGAACTGTTACAAAAAAATACTTTACAAGAGAAGCAAAAAGTATTATGATGAATAAAACGTTGAAGAGAAGAGTAGGATGCGGAACGTGACAGAGAGAACCGCCCGGGGGACCGGCGCTGGAAGCGGTTTCACGGGAAGTATTGCGAAGACCGTCTCGGAGTGGCTTTCATACAGCCCGGCAGCTGCCGTTATCAGCAAAAGAAGCGGCTGACTTTTCGGTGTATTTTACGAAAGCGGCAACAAGGGTGGAACCGCGTTCTGGGAAATGGAACGTCCCTTGCAATAGGAATATTGCAGGGGACTTTTTGTAGTGTAAGTTCCCTTGATGTTCCGAAAAACCAAAGCGTATTGGCAAAACCAATTCTTTTGGCTGTGACCATGGGAAATCTAAAACCGGCGTGGATTCAGATCAGAGCAAATAGAGAAGGAGAAAAGAGAGATGAAGATTACATTAAAAGACGGTTCCGTGAAAGAATATGAAAAGGCATTGAGCGCTTACGAGGTAGCGCTGGACATCAGCGAAGGCCTGGCCAGAGCGGCCTGCTGCGTCAAAATAGACGGTGAAGAGGCGGATTTAAGGACGATCATTGGTCGGGACTGCGAGTTGTCCGTGTGCACGGCAAATGATGAGGAGGGGCTGGCCGCTATCCGGCATACGGCATCCCATGTGCTGGCGGAGGCGGTGAAGAACCTGTTCCCTGAGGCAAAGCTTGCCATTGGCCCCAGCATCGACACGGGTTTTTACTATGACTTTGATCACGAGGCTTTTTCCAGAGATGACCTGGACGCTCTGGAAGCAGAGATGAAAAAGATTGTCAAGAAGGGGGAGAAGCTGGAGAAATTTACCCTGCCCAGAGAGGAAGCCATTGCTTTTATGGAGGAGCGGCAGGAGCCTTATAAGGTGGAACTGATTCGGGATCTGCCGGAGGATGCGGAGATTTCCTTCTACAGACAGGGAGAATTTGTGGATCTGTGCGCCGGCCCTCATCTGATGAGTACAAAGGGGGTTAAGGCGTTCAAGCTGACTTCTTCGTCCATGGCTTACTGGCGGGGAGATTCCGACAAGGCCAGGCTGCAGCGTATCTACGGCACTGCCTACAGTAAAAAGGAAGATCTGCAGGCTCATCTGGAGCGTATGGAGGATGCGAAGCGCCGTGATCACAATCGTCTTGGGCGGGAGATGGAGCTTTTTACCACGGTGGACGTTATCGGTCAGGGACTGCCTCTTTTTACGCCCAAGGGAACCAAGATGCTGATGAAGCTTCAGCGCTGGATAGAGGATCTGGAGGATAAGGAGTGGGGATATGTCCGTACCAGAACGCCTCTGATGGCGAAGTCCGATCTGTATAAAATGAGCGGGCACTGGGATCATTATAAGGAAGGCATGTTCGTGCTGGGGGACGAGGAGAAGGATAAGGAAGTATATGCCCTGCGTCCCATGACCTGCCCCTTCCAATATTACGTTTATAAAAACACGCAGAAATCCTACCGCGACCTGCCTTACAGGATGAGCGAGACTTCCACCCTGTTCCGCAACGAGGATTCCGGCGAGATGCACGGACTGACCAGAGTGCGCCAGTTTACCATCACGGAGGGGCATCTGGTGGTGCGGCCGGATCAGATGGTGGAGGAGTTTAAAGGATGTATAGCTCTTGCCAAGTATTGTCTGACGACATTGGGGGTGGAAGAAGATGTGACCTACCATCTCTCTAAATGGGATCCGGAGAATCAGGAGAAATATATCGGGGAACCGGAGGTCTGGAACCAGACGGAGCAGCATATCCGGGATATTCTGATTGAGCTTGAGATTCCCTTTGTGGAAGATGTGGGTGAGGCGGCATTTTACGGACCCAAGGTGGATATCAATGCGAAGAATGTGTACGGCAAGGAAGACACCATGATCACTATTCAGTGGGATGCCCTGTTGGCAGAACAGTTTGATATGTACTATGTAGATCAGAACGGCGATAAGATCAGGCCCTATATCATCCACAGAACGTCCATGGGCTGTTATGAGAGGACGCTGGCATGGCTGATTGAGAAATATGCCGGAAAATTCCCTACCTGGCTCTGCCCGGAGCAGGTGCGGGTGCTGCCTATCTCCGAAAAATACGAGGCTTACGCGGCCAAAGTACTGAAGGAGCTGCGCGGAAGGGACATTGACGCGGAAGCGGACAACCGTTCGGAAAAGATCGGATTTAAGATCAGAGAGGCAAGGCTGGCCAGGGTTCCTTACATGCTGGTAGTAGGGCAGCAGGAAGAAGAGGAAGGGCTGGTTTCGGTGAGGAGCCGTTTTGCCGGGGACGAGGGGCAGAAGCCGCTGGCGGAGTTCATTGACCAGATCTGCCGGGAAATCAGCACAAAGGAAATCCGGAGGGAAGAAGCGCCGGAAGAGAACAGACAGGCCTAAAGATAAATGGTTTGAGCGGCGAAGCTATAATGCGTAATGATAAACGGTCCGTAGATATGCGGCCGGAGCATGGGCTATATAAGCGCAAAACCTGCCGGGAATAAGATTCCGGAATAGTATCGTGAAAATGTGACATACTTATTCTGACACGACATTTTGTCCCGCGGGTCATATGTCGGTCCGAATCTGCCGGGGATAAGCGCCGCTTTCGGCAGGTTCCGGAGTATGACGCGGCGCGGAAGGAGGCTTATATGGCGGATTTAAAATGTGCGGTAGAAAATTGCGGTTACAATGAAGGGCATCTTTGCTGCAAGGGAGATATCTGTGTAGGCGGGCAGCGAGCATGCAGCTGTGACGATACCTGCTGCGAGAGTTTTACCCGGAGACGGGAGGGAATGGATTCCTTCAAGAGTTCAGTGGCACATCCCAGCAAAACAATCAGCATTGACTGCGAAGCCGTGAAATGTGTTTATAATACCAATTATAAATGCCATGCCGATCATGTGGACATCAAGGGATGCGGCGCCTGCGACTGTCACGGTACGGTTTGCTCGACCTTCAAGGAAAAATAAAGTCGTACAGCGGAAGATGCCCGGGGACAGTGCTATGCAGCAGAGCCGCCGCGCTGTCCCGGTAACAGTTCAGCGCCCTGTCTGAACTGTTACCTGTCCCGGCATTGCTGGAAATAAAAAATAATAAAAATAGGAAATTGATCTTGACAGATAGAAAAAGTTGTGGTAAAGTAAAGAAGTATGCGGAAGACATACAGAAGCAAGCAGAGTGTCCACTCTCACCTTACGGCGACAGTGCTGGTAAGCGTTTACATGTTCAACTTTTCTGCACGGGTACAGGTACGTGTTTGTGTTGAGTGAGTTTAAGTGGATAGTTGTGCTATCCACTTTTTTATTACATTTACATGGAGGTACAAAACCATTAGCGATTTAATGATTAACGAACAGATTAGAGATAAGGAGGTGCGTCTTATCGGCGCAGACGGCGCGCAGCTCGGTGTGATGCCTTCAAGGGAAGCCATGAGGTTAGCCGAGGAAGCGGGACTGGATCTGGTAAAGATTGCGCCTACCGCAAAACCGCCCGTGTGCAAGATTGTTGATTACGGCAAGTACAAGTATGAACAGGTCAGGAAGGAAAAGGAAGCCCGGAAGAAGCAGCGGACCATTGAAATCAAGGAGATCCGCCTGTCTCCCAACATTGATACCAATGACCTGAACACAAAGATCGCCGCGGCGAGAAAGTTTCTCTCCAAAGGAGACAAGGTGAAGGTGACGCTGCGTTTTCGCGGACGCGAGATAGCTCATATGAATAACAGCAGGCATATTCTGGACGATTTTGCCGGGAACCTGTCTGATATTGCCGTAGTGGAGAAGGCACCCAAGGTAGAAGGCAGAAGTATGACAATGTTTTTAACTGAAAAGCGTTAGATCGCGGAAGTTAAAATAGATAAATCAAAGCTTAGGAGGAATATGTTATGCCCAAAATGAAGACAAGCAAATCGGCTGCAAAGCGTTTTAAAGTAACCGGAACGGGTAAGCTGAAGAGAAACAAGGCTTACAAGCGCCATATCTTAACCAAGAAGAGCCCGAAGACAAAGCGTAATCTGCGGAAGCCTGCCATCACGGATGCAACCAATGCAAAGAATATGAAGAAGCTTTTGCCCTATTTGTAGGATAGTTAAGGAGGAGATTAAGAATGGCAAGAATTAAAGGTGGCTTAAATGCCAAGAAAAAGCATAAAAGAGTATTAAAGCTTGCAAAGGGATACAGGGGAGCGAGAAGCAAACAGTACAGAATTGCAAAACAGTCTGTGATGAGAGCCCTGGCCAGCGCCTATGCGGGCAGAAAAGAGAGAAAGCGTCAGTTCAGACAGCTCTGGATCGCGCGTATCAATGCTGCGGCAAGGATGAACGGTCTGTCTTACAGCAAATTCATGTATGGGCTGAAGGCTGCCGGAATTGAGATCAACAGAAAGATGCTGGCTGAAATGGCAGTCAATGATGCGGAGGCATTCAAGTCTCTGGCTGAGATGGTGAAGAGCAAGGTGGCATAAAGGCGTAATTACCCCGGAAACATTTCGTTTTTCGGGGTTTTGTGTCATAGGGGGAACAGACAGAACGGTTGGTCATAAGGCGCAGCAGGGACGGCAGACGGGCCGGGAAAGGTTAAGGAGGTAGAACCATGGAGAAAGTGCTGGTTGTGGTGGACATGCAGAATGACTTTGTGAGCGGGGCGCTGGGAACGAAGGAAGCTGTGGGGATTGTGGACAAAGTAGCGGCTAAGATAGAAAGTTTCGAGGGCAGGATATTTGCCACGCTTGACACACATCATCAGGATTATCTTGACACGGCGGAGGGAAAGAAACTTCCGGTGCCGCATTGTCTTAAGGACAGCGACGGCTGGCTGCTGAACGAGAAAATCATGTACGCTCTGTCGGAGAAGAATTATCGGACAATTGAAAAGGAAACTTTCGGCTCCATACGGCTGGCAGAGGAAATCGGCAGGATTCTGGAAGAGAGGGAGATTCAGGTAGAGCTTGTGGGGCTGTGCACGGATATCTGTGTAGTCTCCAATGCATTGCTGCTGAAGGCCTATTTTCCGGAGATGCCGGTGTCCGTGGATGCTTCCTGCTGTGCGGGCGTGACCCCCGGAAGCCATGAGGCGGCGCTGGAGACAATGCGGATGTGTCAGATTGACTGTTAAACCGGCAGGGAGGGTTTATGGCGTACTATTTTATTGCAGATACCCATTTCGGACATAAGGAAGCCCTTGCTTTTGACAACAGATGTTTTAGAACGATAGAAGAGCATGACGAGATTCTGGCGCAGAACTGGAATGACGCGGTAGGTCTGGACGACGAAGTGTTTATTCTGGGAGATATCAGTTGGCATAATGCGTCCAGGACCATTGAGATTGTCAGAGGGCTAAACGGAGTAAAGCATTTTATTGTGGGGAATCATGATAAGAAATTATTGAGAAACCGGGAATTTCAGTCTCTTTTTGCGGAGATCAGGGATTATAAGGAGCTGCAGCTGCCCGAGAGGAAGGGCATTGTGCTGAGCCATTATCCCATTCCCTGCTTCAATAATCATTATTACGGCTGGTATCATCTGTATGGACATGTACACAGCAGCTTTGAATGGAATATGATGGAACGGGTCAAATATGAGATGACTGCATTATATGATAAGCCCTGTGAGATGTTTAACTGCGGTGTCATGATGGAATATATGAATTACAGGCCCAGAACCCTGGAGGAGATCCTGGCAGGGCAGAAGGCCGCGCCTGAAGGACAGGAATAAGCGGCAAAAAAGAAAAACTGTAAGGCCATCACCTTACAGTTTTTAAAAAGCAGGATACGGGAATCGAACCCGCCTCCTCAGCTTGGGAAGCTGATATACTACCAATGTACTAATCCTGCATAATATAAGAACATACAACAATACCTTTTGTTCTCAACAAAATAATTATAGCATATTCCGCAGCAGTTTGCAAATGTTTTCTGCAAAGTTTTCAAAAAATTTTGCCGCGACTTGTATGACTGTAAACGGAAAAGGATTACCGATGAAGATTGCCCGCTGCGGGCAGAAGGAGAATTAATGAGGAAACGTTTATTGGTTACGGGAGCGTCCGGCTTCCTGGGCAGCAGAACAGCCTTATTTTACGGGGACAGATACGCGGTATACGCGCCGTCTCACGGAGAGATGGAGATCACGGATGCGGACAGCGCGGAGCAGGTATTTGACCGTATTCGCCCCGATTATGTGGTGCATTGCGCAGCGGTTTCCGATGTAGGCGCATGTGAGAGGGAACCGGAGCGAAGCTGGAAGATCAATGTGGACGGCAGCCGGAATATAGCTGCGATGTCTGCCAGGTATGGGGCAAAGTGTCTTATTTCCAGTTCTGATCAGGTATATTTCGGGAGCGGCAAAACACTGCCCCACAGAGAAGAGGAGACGCTTTGTCCGGGAAATGTATATGGCAGGGAGAAGAAAAGGGCGGAAGAGGAATGTCTGGAGGTAAATCCGGACTGTGTTCTGCTTCGCCTTTCCTGGATGTACGACGTAAGAAATGACCAGGGGCATGGAGATTTCTTTACAGGGCTTGCGGCGGCGCTGGACAGGTCAGGGATTATAGAATATCCGGTACATGACCGGAGGGGAATAACGGATGTCAATGAAGTGGTGCGGAACCTGGAAAAAGCATTTTCCTTAAAAGGCGGGATTTACAATTTCGGCTCGCCTAACGACAGGAACACTTACGAGACGGTTTTGGCTCTGTTTCAGGCCATGGAATGGGATACTGGGAGGCTTTTGAGGGAGGAGAGGCGCTATGAGGCAGAACCCAGGAATCTCAGCATGGATTTGGGGAAGCTGGAAAATAACGGCATTTATTTCAGGCCCACAGTAGAGGCTTTGATAGAGAACGGGAGAGTTCGATTTCGGCAGGAAAGATTAGGGAATATGAATATGCAGTGAAAGCAAAATAACCACAGACTGACCATGATTTAAAAAATTGAAAAAATAACGATTTTTTTATATAAAACTGTTGACAAGTTTTGGATTATGAGTTAAAATAATCTTCGTTGGTTTGATTGTCGTATCAAACGTGTGTCCGTAGCTCAGCTGGATAGAGCAACGGCCTTCTAAGCCGTGGGTCGGGGGTTCGAA
>CAJUGL010000042.1 GCA_910586515.1 uncultured Acetatifactor sp. | reverse complement strand
ATTTGTCTAAAAGCGGTTTCAGGATGCCTATGAGGTGATCCCTGTCCGCCTGTTCATCCTCGCAGACTGCTATCTGAAGCATTGGTGTGCCTCCTTTGCTGATTTATGGTTGGGATTGGTACTGTGGTGTGGATGCAATACCCCTTATTATTATACATGATCTGCTATACCATTCCTATTTTTTCTCTGTAATCCGATAAATACTGCAAGCAGTATGACATTAACTGCCAAAACAACAATACTTCCTTCTATTTTACATTCCCCGCCAGATAAAAGGTCACTTCCTGAAAAGGTCATATTCAGCAGATGCGGGTAATCATCTGCCAGTGACACACCACCTAATACTAACGCACCTATCCCATTCCATATAAAGTGCATGACTGTTGGTGCTATAAGAGAACCGCTATATTCCAAAATAACCGTCATAAGCAGACTCATTGTGAGAATATTCACTACCGGAACCACGCCCGCCTCAAATGCGCCTCCATGCAATAATGTAAACAGCGTCGTGGTTACTATGGTAGAAACCACGATATTATACTTTTGTTTCAGCATTTGATAAAGTAAGCCCCTCACAAGCAGTTCCTGCATGATAACATTCAGAAAAGCCGCCAATACCCATACGAAAAATAAAGGAATATCATTCTTTCTGCTAAAATCTATAACTCCCATCAACTTCATAATAACAACTGGAAAACCTAACCACAAAATTCCCGTTATAATTCCTATCATAGTTCCTTTTACTGGATTATTAAAAAGTTGTAATTTTATAGTTTTCTTTTCAATTAACCAAAAAATGAATGTAAATGCTATAATTGACAACAACGGTGTGATTTCTGCCCATAATCTCCATACAGCAGGATTATCCGAATTGGACAAAGGCAACACCGCTGACAATATTGCCCACCCTAAGAAAAAGCATATACATTCTATAAAAGTTATCACTATCCTTTTCAAAGCGTTTTCCTCCGTTTCGTTTTTCAAATAGTTTAACTGTAACATAATCCCCTCTAAATATCATTCACTTCATCCCGACATACAGATTTTTTCCCCGAAAGACAGATAAAAAACCGGGGAAGGCACTTAACACTGGGAGAACACCCGAAAAATCAGCACAATTTTCCTCCGTCCATTTCATGTACTGTGTCGCACAGCATATGGATATCCTCTGGATTGTGTGACACGATCAGGATTGTTTTCCCTTCTCCTTTCAGACGTAACAGCAGCTCCCTGATCTCTGCCACACCACTCTTGTCCAGTGCATTCATAGGTTCGTCCAGAATCAGTATATCCGGGTCTTCCATGATTGCCTGTGCTATCCCCAGTCGCTGTTTCATTCCCAGGGAATACTTTCCCACATGCTTTTTATCATCCGGATCAAGCCCTACCGCAGATATGGCACTGCGGATCTGCTCTTTCCCGATCACGCCCCTTAAGGATGCCAGATAGTCCAGATTTTTATAGGCACTTAAAGAAGGCAGAAAGCCGGGAGCCTCTATAATGACACCTATATTTTCCGGGAAATCCACATCCTTCCCAATCTCTTTCCCATTCACCCGCACATGCCCCTCATCCGGCTGCACCAGACCGCATATTATCTTAATAAGGACTGTCTTGCCCGAACCATTCCTGCCAATAATGCCATGGATCTTGCCTTTTTCAAAAGAAATGTTCACATGATCCAGTACCCGGATGCCCTTAAAAGACTTTACTATATCTTCCACGATAACCGCATTTTCCATGTTTTCCTCACTTCCGCTGTGCCGGCACAGCTTCTTTATATTTATCAAACCATCATTCCGCTTATGATACGAAGTTTCATTATGATATGAATCTTCATTGTGATACACAACTTTATTTGCTATGCCCGCAGGCCCTTTTTGATAAATACAGCTGAAACAACAATGATCACAGCCGATAAAATTATGATTCCAAAAAGATAACCTGTGCTGCTTCCGCCAACCTGCTGTATCATTCCCCAATAAGGCGGAAGGCAGGCGGCTGTCCGGGGAAAATTATCCCCTATGACAACCATGATCCCCTCCACTAAGAGATAAAAAACCACGGCTTTATGGACTCTCCTGTTTTTCCCGCACAATGCCACGGAAAACACAGACATAAGGAAACTGTGCAGAAAGAAAACCGCCAGAAAAAGCCCGAAGCCATTCCTTTTATAGTCGCCACTCCCCATACCTATTTCTGCAATCCCCACAAACAGGAGCAGATAGACCAGATTGGCTGCTGCAATGCCCAGTAACCGAGCCAGGAACCATTTTTTCATACTCCCTGACCTGACCATGGTGTAAACCCTAAGCACACCCATTTCCACATCCATGAAAAGGATGCTGACCGCAACCGGCGGCAGCACACACAGGTTCCAGCGTATGATTCCCAGAATGTCCATCCCCCTGCTCTCCTGCGGGGAAAAGCCTCCCAGAATAGCCATTGCTCCTTTATGCCCCGGCGTGACAGCAAAAAACAGCAGCCATGCCGCAAAATATATCATAATGGCACGTCTGTCCAGTATCCGACCGGCAATCCTCCATGGAAATCCTTTTTTCCATGGGAAAAGTTTTTCCCATTGGAATCTCCTTCTCCATTTTCTCATTGTCTCGTCCCCACCGTTATCCTGAAATCATACCTCCGGATGCCCTTAAAAATCATAAGGATTAAAATGACTGCCGCTCCCCCAAAGACTATAAAAGACTGCCAGAACGGCGGCAGCAATTCCCCATACTGCCCATGTACGCTGTGGTACATCAGCATACTGTTCCCCAAAAGGGAGTACCTTGCATAATAACGGGACTGGAAAACGCTGAGTATCAGGTAAAATACCGCATGGAGCAGCATGGTGGCTGCGTACCCTAAGTTTCTCGACAGCTTCAGGTTACAGAAAAAAAGGAAAAGGCTCATGACAAACGCATATGCCACATCCAGCGAAAAACCGATGAGAACCGCCTGCAGGGGAGAGAGCATCAGAATATGGGGATACGGGAAATAGGCGCTGTAATCCCCGGCATCCATTCCCTGTGACAGATAATAAAAAGGCTCACTCCAGAAATTCCCCGCATAAGCATTGCCCGAAAGGAACGCCGTTCCCGAAAGAAACACCACCGTGTAAAACAGGACGCAGGCACCAAACAGGTACATTACTTTACCTGCCAGCCATTTTTTACGGGAAACGCGCAAAAGGGTATATGTCTCATTTTCGGAAGAAAAGGGGATATCCGAAACCAGGAACACAATGCCCAGAAAAACCGCTGACGTGGTGTACCTTTCACAGCAGAAATAGACAAACCCTTCCAATATACATAAGGGCCTGCCAATCCCTGACCCATATTCAAGCAGCGGCATGATGCCCACAATATGTATGGCACATCCCAGAAACAATGCAATATAAAAGCGTGGGGAGCCACACGCCATCCGCAGCTGATGCCGGCATATCTTAAACATCCCACAACCTCCTTTTCGCCAATACGGAAAATAAAACGCAGACCAGTCCCAACAGCAGCACTTCGTAAAGCAGCGGATACAGAGTAAATGGTATGAATGTAGTGTCCGGCATCAGCATATTGACCGGGCTTAACACCAGGAGAAACCCTATCCGGTAAAAAATCAGGTGTATGGAAAAATAGAGCGCAAAGGGTGCCGCCAGCGCCAGATACTTATTCGGGAGCAGGACGGATACCAGCAGACCTATATCAGACCAGATTGCCCCAAATAAGAAAGCAAGCGCCATCAACATAAGTGCAAGCAGCAGACCGCCCCACACATACTGCATCCCGGCATATACCGTTTCATCAAATGTCGTGGAATACCCCCAGCTGTTCACATTTTCCAGGGTATCCAGCTTCCCGTTTACCAGATAGAACACTCCTGACAGGAAACACGGCAGGAATACTGCCAGCCCTCCCGCTATGGAGGAGCAAAGCAAAGTCTCCCTGATATACCGGCGCTTTGAAACTCTGGTCAATATGGATTTTATGTAACCACTGTTATAGTCATCACAAAACGCCGCTGCAGCAGGCAGCACTGCCAGGATCGGCGCAAACAGATCATAGCCGCTTAAGGTGTGGGATACTGCAATGTCATCCAGAAAAACAGCCCCCATATCCTTAAAAGTCAGTGCCGCGCCATATTTCGCATTATAACTGATAAGGTTTGCCACCCGGCTCCACATCAGAAACCAAGCCCCCACAAAGACACTCACAAGCATCGCCGGGGAAAAAATACTCATTTTTAATCTTCTGCCTAATGACCTGCTCACAGTGTATTCCCCCGTTCTTCCCAAATCAGTTCCCCTGTGACTGCATCAACGCCGAGTATCTTCTGGCGCTGGAAATTTCTTTCATCCCCATCCTCCCCAAGCAGGAACCTCCAGACAGGCGTGACCAGTATCTTTCCATCAGCAGAAATGACCACCACATATTCCAGGGTAATCTCGCTTGCCGATACCCGTCCTGCCCCCTCAAAGTTCAAAAATGCCGCCTGTTCCTGCAGTTTCCATACAGCCTCATCTGGGGAAAGTATTGTCCCTTCCAGTCCAGTGTCTTTTACGGAAAACAGGGAGCCGGACACCTTCTCAATGCCTTCATTGTCAAACAGGAGCGCTAGGTCATTATATGCCGTTACTGGCATACCGTCCAGCATACGCTTATACACCAGCTTCAGGTAAGGGCGTCTCCCATTGTTCCCGTAAGCGTGGATAAAGTCCACTGCGTAATCCCCTGTGTCTGTTATGGCCTCCACCACCCGCCTGCATATGTCCTCCGCCCCGTCCAGGGAAGTGTTTATCCTGCTGTCCGAAACGGAACCCAGCCGGTTATCTTCAAACGGATACAGGTCATAATACCGGTTCTCAAACACGATGATCTGTTCACCGGGAATGGTTGCCCCGCCGTTGGAATAGCTGATCTGGTACAGAAAATAGTTCCTTATGGCAGAATCGATATCCAGCGTCCAAACATCATTCATTTCATCATATTCTGCCTGGTCCGCCGTTTCTGGAAATACCGACTCAAACAGGGCTGCACGTCTTTCCTCGGTAATGTCTTCCAGGACATATTCATACTGGCTGACTCTGGTTATCCCCTCCACGTTGACATCAGCACTGATAGAAAGCAATGTCCCGTCTGCCGCCGTGATAGTCTGTTCAATCCTTGTATCTGCGCAGGCAGCAAGGATTTCTGAAATCTCCCTGTCTGAAGAAAGACCGGAGGATTCTATAGGATCATTTTCAGGGGAGCCGCTATCCGGAAGAGACGCGTCATCCGAAGCAGGCTTTGCCTCACCTGACTGGCTTTCCCCTCCGCCTTCCCCTGTCTGGCTCTCCTGGTACTCATTACCTCCCACGGCAACCCTGATGCCTCCCCGTTCCTCGCTGTCCGGTTTCTGTGCGCAGGCTGTCATAAAACAGACAGCCGCCATAATTATCATAACTGCCTTTATCACACGTTTTTTATACATATCCGTCTCCGTTCCGCTCCCAGCCGATATAGGCTGTTGGAAGCTGTCTTTTACTTTTGATAGGAAATCCCCTCTATTCCACAAATGGATTGACATTCTCCCCATTGATGCTTACTTCAAACAGCAGGTTCGGGCCTGTCGCCATTCCGGTCTGTCCCAGTGTTGCAATAACCTGCCCCTGCTTTATTTCCTCGCCTTCAGACACCTTTATCTCCTTCAGATGGCCGTATTTAACAGTAATGCCTTCTCCTAAATCAACTATGATAAAGTTCCCTGTAGAGCTTTCAAAGGACGCCTCCGTCACCACTCCGTCCGCGACTGCATAGATCTCATCCCCGGCCGTTCCAACGATATTCACATGATCCGAATAAATTCCGTTTTCCTGCCAGCCATAAAGCCCCGATACATCCCGGCTGACCGTCGGCCAGATCCAGTCCGGATCAACCAGCTCCCCTGTACTGTATTGCTGTTCCCCTGTTTTTTGCCTCTCTGCCCGCTGCTCCATGAAATCAACTGCTTCGTCCATGACCTCCTTAGTCTCCCTGATTTCAAAATCAAAGAAACACATCCAGTCCTGCCCAAAGGCAAAATTGTTATTCGTGAGGACAAAATAGTACCAATCTCCTTCCGGCAGATTTTCTTCCATTGCCTTCACATCATAGCCTTCTGATATGTCAATGGAAACGACTCCCTGGGAGTGGGGGGCTATCGTCAGTCCTGACATCCTGATCTTTCCATTGTCCCCTTCCACTTCTTCACCGGTTGACCACTGCATGACCTTGACATTATCCTGCAGCTTTAATTCCCTGCCGGATTCATTGACAATGACAATTTCAAATCTGCCGTCACCCTGATAGGCTGGCGCAAACCCTGCCACATCCCCGTTCAGGTCTGAAAACTTTGCATATGCAAAAGCACACAGTATAACAAAACACAACAGACTGCCCGCCAAAAGCGCCATCTGCCTGACCTTATACCCGGCCGGCTTTCTCTCCGGAACAATGGCTGCCCCTGTTTTTTCCTGCACAATAGTCTGTATAGCCTTAAGGTTTTTCCTGTTGTATTTTTTCATGGAATGCTTTTCTTTCATGAAATGGTTTTCTTTCATGGGATGCCTTTTTTCCATTATGACTGGTCTCCTTCCCGCTTCTCCATCATTTTCCTCAGCTTCTGTCTCACATAATATAATCTGTTTTCCACCTGTTTCTTTGGCATATCCAGTGCCACCGCAATCTCCGCCGGTTTCTGCTCATAATAATACCGTCTCATGATTAGCTCTTTTTCCTTTTCATCCAGTTCATCAATACAAGACCGCAATTTATCCTTGGAATTCGCTTCTTCCATGGAATACATTTCTTCATCTGCCGCACTGTTTTCTGCATATCCCAGATTTTCTACCACAATTTCTTCCATGGATATTTCTCTTTTTCTGGCAATCCGGCGGTAGCTGTCAACTGCTTTTGACCTTGCAACTACAGAAAGCCATGAAGATAACTTCGCTTTGTCAGAATCATACTTTTCAGGATATTGCCACAGGTAAATAAACACATCTGCTACGCATTCCTCCACATCCTGGACGGAAGCCGCGTTGATCAGAATGGACGCGGCAATCTTCCAGAGAATCTTGGAATATTTCTGTACCACAAATGCCAGCATCCTCTCATCCCGGGCTGCGATTGCTGAGATTATTTTTTTATCATTCAATACAGGTTCCTCTTTCTCATACAGTACACTTAACTGGCCAGTCATATATAATACGAACCAATTTCAAAAAACACTTACTTTTGACTGGATAAATTTAAAAATATTTTTATCTGTTTTCAATTTTAGACCAGATAGCCTCTTTGTTTATTGATTTATTATACATGGTTTATTGTTACAGGCTATCTCTATCCCCGACATACAGATTTTTTCCCCGAAAGACAGATAAAAAACCGGGGAAGGCACTTGACAGCCTTCCCCAATCCTTTACATGAGCCTATACCGTATACGTTCTCGCAGTCTACTATCTGGAGCGTTGGTTCCTGTCTCCTTTTGCTGAGTTATTTATCATTCATACAGCAAAGTGATTCCGTCATAATCACTTACCTGTATAGCATCTATATTTTGTTCTGAAGTTCTTTTATTATTTATGTAGACATTCCAATGCTTCGTCTCATTTTGACATTCATTGACCGATGTAATAATCCCATTATCATCCATACCAATCAATATTCCCTCATTCTTATGATTGATGGTTTCCACGACATCACGCATTGTCGGGGCACTGTCCTTAAGAAGCATACTGCCCAGATACATAACGCCATTTTCTCCCTGTATTGCAATATCTGCCCATACCTCCGCCTTGTTATCCCCTTCAAATATCAATGTGTATTCATCTGGCTTTCTATCTGAGTTCTGAATCGCTCCTGCAATCAAAAAGATTGCAATTACTGCCACAGCCGCCAAAATAAAAACTTTTAATTTTCCCATATCCCTTTACTCCTTATATCTGATTTTTTCAACTACGGATTGCTTCTCTAACAGGCTGCTGCACCTGTTGACGATGAAACATTGCAGAAGCCACAGTACTGCTGCAAGCAACAGGCTTTCCATTATAGGAAAATGATACACAGCATAATCCGCCTGTTTTTTGAACAGAAGAAACGCTATATATCCCACAGGATAACCTATCACCACCCCGATTAGGGATGAAACAGCCACAATGTAGAAACTTTCAAATTGCAACAGTTTCTTTTCCTGCCGTAGTGTAAGACCTATTGCCTCCAGTATGCCCAATTCCCTCTTCCTGGACAAAACATTCGTAAATGTCGTATTGACTAAATTAAAGACCACTATCAGGAACAGAACCAATAAAAAGCCATGAGAAATAGCAGAAATCATATTTTTCTTTTCCTCAAGCTCCCTCTTTAAATCCACATAAGAAACAAGCACTATATCTTCTCTTCCATCCAGCATTTCCTGTAATCCTATTTTAAGATCCTGCCCACCCCAATTGCCCGATGATATAACAATTCTCTGTATACGGGTATCCATACCTAAATGTTCTAACAGATTTTGATGAACAATCAAGTCGCATCCCGATGCCTTATATCCCCGGTAAGTGATATTGTTGGAAACAATGCCTAATACTCTTACTGCGAATTCACTTCCGTCAGAATTATTGAAATATAACACATCACCCGGAGATATATTGGAAATGCCATCGTCAACGGCTATGATATATTCGCCTGTTTCCAGCAGCTTAAGATCAAATGTCCCGGCAGTTATATACTTTTCGATACCTTCTAAAAATTCACTGTCATATCCATACAGGATAGAGGCTATATCGCCATATCCTATCCCCAGCTCAATATATTCCTCCGGCAGCTCGATGTGGTTTTGTGCGGATTGTTCTGCCCACCAAATACGTTCATACATGATTGTATGATAACTTTCTATTTCCTCATAATTGTCCAGTTCATTAAGAAAATCCGCATCCAGCAGATCTATGCGTTCCCGGCCTCTTGAAACCGTATCGGAAATCTGTATGCTGTAGTCCCCTCCTATCGTCAAACTCGTCAAGCTGTCTAAATTCATGCTTCCTATGATGCTGCCTGCCACGATGAACAAAATAAAAGTCGCGGTCACAGAAAGGATATTAAAGGCTAATTTTCTCTTATATCTGGAAATATAAGTATATGCCAGATATTTTATACTGATTTTCTCTGCCAGCTTTCCCACATTCCTGTTTTTCATATTTACAGGATTGTAACGATAAGCCCCTGTCACGGATATTTGCATCATTTTTCGCAAGGGAGAGCTTGATGCAAACAACACGATAAAATATCCGGCAACCGTAGCCGTCAGAAAAGAGAGTGCCGAAATGTCTGTGATGATCTCTGTCATACCCTTGTTCATCTTATTTGTGAGAGGAACCACACAAAAACTCATCCCTGTCCCGGCGGCAATGCCTGCTATGATGCCCAGCGAACCTAATACCAGTGATTCATAAAAAACGAATATCCTTAACTGCAGATCGGTAGCTCCTATGGCTTTGAATAACCCATATATTCTTATATTCTGACCAAAATAAATATTGTAGATGTTCAGCACAACTATCACGGCTATAAAAAGGATAAAGGATATTACGACTGCCAACCCGAAAATATCCATTATTTCAATGCCAAACGCATCCAGATATGCCGTATTATAGTTTATATTTTCCTCGCGGATTCCCATAGCAAACGCCAGGTCTTCAACTTGTTTCCTGCTTTCAAAATTTGATCTCAGGCGTATCTTCACATTGTAGGAAATTTCCTTTGATATGCTGTCCAGAAAACCTTTGTCAAAAATAACATAAGAAATATTACCAGCTCTTAGTGATTCTATATCGCCCAGGATACCCATGATCTGAAAATCCCGTTCTATCTGGCAGACTTCTCCAGTATCTTTGTCCGCTATGCCTAATGACAAACGGATTTTTATACCCGGTTCGGCCCCCAATCCCAATGTTTCCATAACCCACCTGTCCATAACGATTTCATCTTCTTCCTGCGGCATATGCCCTGCATAGAGATGATAAACTTTTTCCAGATCCTCAAAAGAAACAGCCTGTGGCGTAATATAATTATCAGCAAAATCCTCATTGACAATATGCACATCATCCGCTTTGTATGTGATGTAACTCCCGCATATGTCATGATTGTTCCCTATTCTTTTAAGCTGCCATATCCCTACATCCATATATTCAGCATGATATTCTCCCTCTTTTTCAAGAGCCTCCCTTTTTTCCAGACTCCTGTAACTATTCCAGTATGTCATCACGCTGAAAACAAGGCATACTGACAACATGATCGTGAATATGATCAGTAAACTTCTGCGTTTGTTATAAAATATATTTTTTATGGCAAGATTCCACATGGTTCTGTTCTGCATTCTCGTTTCAACTCCATCATCATTTTTGGGTAACCGCAGCCCCATCAACTACCCTTATGATCGTGTCTGCCTCTTTTGCAAGCATTTCGTTATGGGTGACAAGCAGCAATGTCTGGTCAAACCTTTTACATACATCCAATAATAGCCGGAATACCTTGCTGCCAGTCTTACTGTCTAAATTCCCTGTCGGCTCATCTGCTAAAACGATTGACGGTTTCATGATCAATGCCCTGGCGATTGCCACACGCTGCTGCTGCCCTCCGGATAATTCTTCAGGAAAACTGCTTTTTTTAGCAGATAACTCCAGACGCTCCAATAGTTCACATGCGAATGCTTTGTCTAATGATTTCCCGTCAATCCCTGCAGGCAGGATAATATTTTCCCATACATTCAAAAAAGGCATTAAATTATAGGACTGAAAAATAAATCCAATATTCCGGCGTCTGAACACAGTCAGGTTCTTTCCTTCATCATAAATAGATGTCCCTTTAATAAAGACCTTTCCGGCATCCGGCTTATCCAGACCACCGAGCAGGTTCAGCAATGTACTCTTACCCGCACCCGATTGTCCTATGATAGAAACATATTCCCCTTTACATATACTGATATTTACATGATCGACGGCTTTCGTCACTGTTCCATTATGGCTATAATACTTTGTTAAGTCTGTTGTTTTTAAAATTTCCATACCTTTCCTCACACTCCATTTGTTATACATTAGGATATCATCCATTTCACAACAAACAGACAACGAAGAAAAAATAATTAAAAAAGAAGCTGCCTTTGCAGCCCCTCCTGGTCATATATTATTTCACCCGAAATATTGCCCTTGCCATGCCTCCGCCATCAGAACGGTTTTCTACAGTGAGCTTCCCTCCGTGTTTTTCACAGCATATCCGGCTGATATACAATCCAATCCCCAGATGCTTCAGGTCAGATTGTTGATGCAGTCCCCTGGTCTGGTGTATGTCTTCCGGCAGTGAAAATCCCTGCGGGTATCCCTTTCCATCATCTTCAACTTCCAACGTCAGGCTCTCTCCCTCAAGGAAAAAGCGGACTAAAACATTCTGATTTGCAAACCTCAGAGCATTGGATATCAGATTTTCTGCCACTTCAAGAACAAAACCGGCATCTGCCTGAAAATCTTTGTCAGCATATATCGGATTAAAAGTCACATTTCTCCCATACTCTGTCTCCAACACCCCTGACGATATCCGTATCTTAGCCTCCAACTGGTTCAGGCTTGTCTGTTCCCAAACCGCTTCCCTTAACTCCAGCCCGGATAACACCCTCATGTTTTCCACAAAACGGTTAATCCTGTCAATCTGTCCTATCCCTTCCCGCAGCATTTCTTCCATCTTCTCCCGGCTTAATGTACTCCCTGGCAAAAATTCCAGCATCATTTCCTGATATCCACGCAGGGTAGCAAGCGGTGTGCGGATATCATGGGCTATGGCTGCACGCAGCATCTTTTCCGCTTCCACCATACGCCACATTTTCTGATTATTTGATGCCAGTTCTTTACGCATCTTCTCAAATTCTGCACATAATTGTCCCAGTTCATCATCATTCTCATAGTTGATATGAAAGTCTAAATTATTCTCTTCAATCTGCCTGGAAGCAGTCTCTAACTCCTGTAAAGGCTTCTGTATCTTGTTTCGATAAAACAAGAGTACAGCGATCACGATTCCGGGGACAGAGAATACCAGAAACCCATATACGAGAATAAAATCACAGAGTTCTAAAAGAAACCTATCCTGCTCTGCCCCAATATATAAATCCGGTCTGTCAAACAGATTTTCATCATAGTATACTGGATTGTCACTGGTTTCTTCCCTTTCAAATTCTCTCACGGACTGCATCTGCACCGCGTACGCTGCTGCCCCATAAGCTGTCCCCCACAGCAGAAGACTTACTAAAAGGCTGATAAAAATATATAGAATGATCGATTTTCTGATTGACAGGTTTCTCAATTTATCCATTTGTAGCCCACTCCCCAAACTGTCTCAATATACTCCTTCTGCGTATGCTCCGCCAGCTTTTTCCGAATCCGCCGGACTAACTCCGTAATACTGCGGCTGTCACCCTCTGCATCGCAGCCGCAGATTCTCTCATAAATCTGCTCCCTGTCAAATACCTGCCCCGGATGCATGGACAGAAATTCAATGATAGCATACTCTGTCTTTGTAAGCTCTATTGTCTCACCTTCTAATTCTACCTCTCTGGCGGTATAATCTATCATCATCCCATTGTGTGAATAATACTTTGTATTCCGCTGCCGACGTTCCTCCCGGTTCAGATGAGCTATTATCCTTGCTTCCAGTTCCTTCAAGCTGAACGGCTTTAGTATATAATCATCCCCACCGGACAACAAACCGTTTACCCTGTCCTGTTCTTCCACTCTTGCTGTGAGAAAAAGGATTGGACAGGATACCTTATTCCTGATCTGTCTGCATACTTCCAGTCCGTCCATATCCGGCATATTGATGTCCAAAAGAATTAAGTCCGTCCTGTCACGGCATTTTTCTAATGCCTCTTCGCCAGTAGCCGCGCACCGAACGTCATAGTCCTTCAGGGTAAAATAATTTTCCAGCATTTTCACTAATGCCTTGTCATCGTCTACGATTAAAAGTTTGTACTGCATTTTTTCCTCTCCTATATATATTTATATCGAAGATTTTCCTGCTAAGTATAGACAGTATCCCCGATGTACAGATTTTTTCCCCGAAAGACAGATAAAAGACCGGGGAAGGCACTTGACAGCCTTCCCCAATCCTTCACAGCCACACATATCAAACAACGGCTCCTACCTCACGCCTGCCATACTCATACATTTTCAGGGAAACCAGCCTGGTAATCCTCTCCATGCCGTTCAGGATGGTTTCCACATCTTCATCCTCATCTTCCCCCAGCCGTTCACACAGGTTTCTCCCTGCCTGATATACACCTTCATACAAAAGGCAGCACTCTTTCCCCTCGGCAAATTCATCTTCAATTTCAATCCCCTCCAGCATGGAAGCCATCCCCTCTGCCAGAAATCCGTTCATCTTATCATAAATCAGTTCTTTTTGCATACCACATCCTCCTTTTGTCTCACTTTTACAACCGATTTTAATATGTAATGCCATTAAAATCAATAGTGGTGGTGCAAAAAGTGAGACAAACTTCTCGACACATTTCGACAGATTGGAGGATAATTATGCCAAAACCAAGGACTACATCCGGCGAAAAGAACCTGATCAGCAGCCGCCTTATCGAGTTAAGGAAACAGCAGAACCTTTCCCAGCGTGACCTTGCCCATAAGCTGCAGCTTGCCGGATATGACATGGACAAGAACGTGATCACCCGTATCGAGACCAACAAAAGGTATGTGACGGATATTGAGCTTCGGGCCTTGTCACAGGTTCTGGGTGTCAGCTATGCCTATCTGATTGACGGAAAGGAGCAATAAGAACAGGATGCCCTCTGCCCATGTGGCTACATCCTGTCTGTGTCCCCTCTTCCCTGTGCTGGGCTTCTGCTTCTATTCGGCGCTTCCTAATGCACATCCATCTTCTCTGCCCACTTCAGATCCTCGTTCTCCTTCAGGAGCCCCACGTGGAACAATACCTGGATGCAGTCCGCATAGCCCTGGATATAGGCACGCTTCTCCTGGGCGGATGCAAAATCCTCCAGGCACTCCTTCATCTCCTCTGCCTTTTCCTGCCCGTCTGCAGGCAGGCTTTCCAGAAACGCCTCCCATTCCTGCTCTGTCCCCTTCCATGCCTCCAGTGCCGCTTCAAACTCCGGGGTTCGCACATAGCTCTCCCGTTTCACATTCTCCCCATTCAGAGTGCCTAAAAACTGGGCAAACTTTAACCATACGTCACTCATTGTAAAAATCTCCTTTGCCATATCTATCTTACCTCCCAGTATTCCCCGATCCCGCCAATATCTCTCCCTTACTTCTCTATACTTCATCTTTAGAAGTATATTATCATTCCTTTTCGGTAAAATCAATTCATATACTTCATCTTTAGAAGGGAAGGCTGTATATGAAAATCTACTGGAACGGTACATCCAAAAACATCATAGGACCGAAAGTGAAGCAGCTCCGCACCGCCCAGGGGCTTTCCCAGGCCGCCCTTGCAGGCAGGCTCCAGCTCCTGGGCATGGAGTGCAGCGACCTGACCATCCTGCGGATCGAACAGGGCAGCCGCTTCGTCCCGGACTATGAGGTGGCAATCCTCTCTGAATATTTTAACATATCCACGGACGAACTGCTTGGGAAAGGGGAGCCGGGACAATAAAAATATCCTGCAGGCTCCCTTTTGATCTCACCCCTTGAATGCCTCCAGTGACGACATGATCCCATTCAGGGCATCCTCGTCAAACCCAAAGTCTGCTCCCGCCATTTCCTCTGCCGCATCCGGCCCGTCCGGTTCCCCTGCTTTCCCATTGTAAGGCGCCTCCTGCCTTTCATGCTCCCTGATCACCTGCAGCACGAACTGCCGTATCTTTTCATAGTCAACCGCCTGCCCCGCATAAGGCATATCCCCTGCCTGCGCCCCGTTCTGGTAAGCCAGCACTGCATTGACGATGTACTGGGCCTTCCCCCGCTCCATGCCGTTTAAGAACTCCGCCACCTGCACATGGGCGGGGTCATTTTTATTGAACCCTATGGTGGTGACAAATGCGTTCTTTTTCCCCATGGCAGTTACCTGCCTTTCCTCTGTATCTGGTAGAGCAGGCCGTAACCCTTTGCATTGGCACAGATGTCCTCCACAAAGATGCTGCGTCCGATCTTGTCCGAACTTTCCAGGTATTTCCTTAAAAGCAGAGCCCCGCCGCCGATGAACACCACGCAGCTGGTCTTTAAGTCAAGCCCGCGCTCCCTGAGCGTCCCCAGGATGTCATCCACAAAGGTCCTGGTCATGTCCCCCACGATACGCAAAACTTCCCCATCATAGTCTGTCTTTTCTCCCCGGATGATCCGGTCAATGTCCGTATCATCCAGCAGGATGTCCTTCTCGGAGTTGATGCGGGATGCCACGTCATTATACAGCTTGATGACGCCCTTCTCCAGAGAGTCGCATACCCCTAAGTCCGGCCTGCCTCCCCGGATCAGCAGGTAATCCAGCGTAAAGCCCCCGATGTCCACCGTGATGACCTTGTTGAACTCCGAAATCCTCTGGTAGACGGTCATGGCGGCAGCATAATCCTGTGGGAAGGCGGCAGCGTCCAGGATCTCCACCTGATAGGGTATGCCCCTGTAGGTAAACTGCTGGATGCCCCTGCCCTTAAAATAATCCTCAAACTTCCGGTACAGTGCGCCGTAATGCTTCGGGGGCAGCCCCACCGGCAGCACTGCCTGGAGGATGGTATCCTGTGTGTCAAGCATCTGCTTTTCCGCCTCCATCGCCACCGCAAACAGCGTCAGGATGAAGAAACGGTCATCCACGGTCTTGTCCCGCATATAGGGTATCCGCTGCTCCGCAAGGGCATAGTAGCGCCCGCCAAAATGCAGGTATTCCCCCAGTGCGGGCCTGCAGTCGCCCTCCACAAATCCGGAAGTGAATATCTTATGCTCGGTCTTCATGTTCCTGTTCCCATGGTCTATGGGTACGATAATCTTCTGGTACATAGCTGTCATCTCCTTTATCCGGGAACTTCCCGTTCCCTGTTTACTGTTTTATACGCATGGTTTAAGTAAAAGCCAACAGCGGTATGTAAAAAATGGAAAGTTTTACATATTGTGTGCATAAAAAAACCGGGGCAGCACCATCTGGCACCGCTCCGGCAGTTTATTTCCCTATTTGGGGTTATTTTTCTGCTTCAGGTCATAAAGGTAGTCATCCACGCCCTTCACATGCTCCGCCCAGTCTCCGTCTTCATCCGTATCCCAAGTCAGCGCCTTTGCGGACAGATCCAGTTCCCGGCAGATTTCCGCCAGTTTCCTGCAACCCCGCTGGATGTTCTGGCGCTTCACGCATTTCTTCTCGCAGGGAATGGCCTGCTGTCTCCAGTCCTTGCGGTAATTTTCACAGTGGACGCACTTCTCGTTATAATCCCCCCTGCAGACGGTCTTTAGCAGCTTGTCCATGTCATAGGCTTCATAGACGTTCTCCGTCCCCATCAGTTTCATTGCCTGCAGGAACGGCGGCAGGTTCGCATACTGGTTCGCCCCCGGCACGCACCCGAAGGTCCTGCCGGATAAGGCATGGGCAAGGTCTCCCTTTAACGGCCCTTCAGTAATGAATACCGTCTTTTCTCCCGGACTGCCCGCCAGATGGACGGGGCTTCCGGAGGAGGTGCCCAGGAAAAAGCCTGCACTGGAGAGCCAGATATATTTCCTGCCGTCATAAGGATGGTCAAGGCGTATCTGCGCCCCCACAACCAGCCCGTCCACATTGCGGACCGGCACTAAAAACCCGGAGGACTTGTTGGAGAAATGGATGGTCCACTCCCCGTCCTTATCCTGGTAAAATCCCGGCACGCCCTTTACGGTGCAGCCTGCCTCCAGCAGTTTCCCTGTCAGCTTCTTAAAGCCGAACACCGGCGTACTCTTATAGCCGTTCTCCTCGATCTGCCTGTCCGTGAACCCGCGCTTTAACAGGTTCTGCCTGTGGGTGTCCGCCAGTACCAGCATGGAAAAGAACATGCTGTATGTCTTATGCTTCACCGCATCCGGCGCTGGCGGGGATTCCGGTATCTCCGGCTCCTTTGGGGCGGTCTCCCGTTTCCTTACCTGGTAGGAAGGCGCCTGTTCATTCTTCCCCAGGGCATCCTTGATCTCCCTGCAGGCGGTCTGGTTGTCCACCCCGTATATCTTCCCATACAGGGCGAGCATCCCCCCGCTTTCCCCGCACCGGTTGCACTTGAACACGTTCTTTTTTAAGTTCACGTTGAGCTTCCCCCTGGACTCGCCGCAGAAAGGGCAGTCCGCATCCAGGCTCACCGCATTCTTATGCCGTATGCGCAGGTTTAAGAGGTATGCCACCTCCCTGATGGTAAAAGGAAAATCCTGGTACAAGGCTTTCCTCCTTTCCGCAGCCTGAAAACATGCTGCTCTCTTTCTAAAAAAGGGCGGCCTGTGAAAAACCGCCCCATACACTCCTTAACCGGGGCACAGCAGAAACTGCATCCCCTTATGCCCCGTTTCATCCTGCCTGCCTTAATGCCGCATCAATAAGGAACTTTGCCGCCGCACGCAGGAGGTTGTCAGGGCCGCCGTAGGAATCCACATACCACTGCAGGTTTGCAGGCTTCTCAACGGCTACCTGCCCCAGCGTCTTCCCTTTGTTGAATCCCATGGGGATGACCACTGCGGCTGCACTGTCACGGCTTAACATGGAGTAGATCTTCTCCACGGGCATGTCCCTGCGGATCTCACCTGCCCCCTGTACGTTTCCGCCTTTTCCTGCAGCTGCCTTCCCGGTTCCCGTCCCCTGCGCCGCTGCTGCGGACCTGGTGTTTCCGGGCGCTGTGCTGCCCTGTGCCGGGTTAGGTGCCGCCTGCCTGTTCTGTATGGCGGGCGTCACTCCCTGCGCGGGCTGTGGTGCCGGTGCGGGCTGCTGCGTCTGCCTGCCCTGTGCCTGGCTGGTTGCTGCCCCCTGTGCGGGCTGCCTTACAGCTGACGGGACCGTCCCTGCCTGCTGCATGGCCGGCGTCATTCCCATGGCCTGCCCCACGTCTTCCGGCATGGGGATATATTCCTCAATCCCGTACTGTCCGGGGAAGGTTTCCTCCTGGAGGATTTCACCGTCACTGGTTGCACCTTCCTGAAGGGCAGGGTCCATGCAGGTCCCTTCCGGCACCATGCCGCCCGTCCCCGCAAACATCTGCGCGTCAAAAGGCGCCTCCGTCACTTCCGGGTCAATGTCCCCTTCCCTGTCGGCAAACTGCAGGCCGAAACCGGCATCCGATAATGCCCTTCCCACTGCCGCTGTTTCCGCCAGCTCCACGAACTTGTTCCCGAACTGGTCATCCGCAGTCATGTATTTCTGCGCAAGCGCATTGGAGATGAAATTGTCCTCATCGTCATTACGGTTTAAGTACACCCTCGCCTCCACGATGGCCACCTGCTCCGTCAGCTTCAGGATCTTCTTTACGATCTTCCCCTCCGGGTATCTTAAGCGGAACCAGAGCTTGCGGTAGGCCACGTCAAGGTAGTATTTCCCCGCCTGCCCCTCTTTCTGGATAAGGCGCATGTACCTCCTGGGGTCAAAGCCCTCCACCCTGTTTAAGTTCCTGATTTCCTCCACTTCGTCATACATGCAGGCATTGTTCATTGTCATTCCATCCATTTGTTTTCTCTCCTTCCTTTTCATGGGGAGGGGTATATAAAATAAATACCCGGCTCCCCGCATTTACTTGAATTTTTTATGAAATTTTTCAGATTTCCTCACACAAGGTAACGGCACATAAAACTGTCAAAGCTGTCATAATCGCTCCAGTCCGCCGTTTCCGCTTCCTCCTCTGCCATGGTATCCCACAGGTCAAGCAGGCCGCTGTCATACCCGGACGTATCCGCATCAAGCCCCTGGTGGAAGCAGTATGCCGTCCACAGGCAGCGGAGCTGGTCCCTGGCAGGTTCTTCGTCGAAGCAGCCCTGCCGGACAAACTCCTTCATATATTCCATTTCAGCCTCCCGGCTGACTGTCCCCTGCATGGATTCGATAATCTGTGCGGCAGCATGGTAGCCGTCCCGCCGCAGTATATCCAGCTGGAATTTAACGTCTGTTCCATCCTTCATTTCCCGGCTCCTTTCTTCTGTGGCATTTTATGATGCCTGTTCCATGCACAGCATGAGCTGCCCGTTTTCTCCTTCCTTCAGTTCCACGTCCCAGTGCGGGCTGTCCGTAACATCTGCCGCGCTTTCTTTGCAGTCCGTCCCGGTCCCGTCCGCCGGTTCCCGTTCTGCCTGCCCCGGCATGAAACGCCACTGGTTCAGGTAATAGAATGGGGTACGCCACACTTCATTGTCCGGGTGCGGGAACGGGGCTGCAAGGCTGTCCCCGATGGCTATGACAGCGGGACATCCCAGAAGGGAAAGCTGTATGTAGCACATCATGGCTGCTGTGCGGTCAATATCCTGCGCCACGAACAGCACATTCTTCTGGTAATTGATGCCATGCTTTTTTGCCGTGTTTGCAAATGCTATGAGCATTGCGCCTGCGCCGCAGGCCGGGTCGCTCACGCTGATATATCCTTTCTCCTTCAGCAGCTCCTCTTTTTCATCTCCGGCAAACTGCAGCTCGGACATGAAATGGCAGATATGGTAGGGCGTAAAGAACTGCCCTTTCTGCTCCTGCTGCAGCTCAAGATGGTGGTACAGGCTGCCTAAGAAATCCTGTTCCGGGTTTTCCTCCAGCGCCAGCACCACAAGCCCCAGCATCTGCGGGAAAACCTCCTGCTCCTCCTTCCGGTAGCTGTTAATGATGGAGAGGTACTTCTTCTCCCGTTCCTCCTTCTCCGGCTCCGGCATCACGTTTGCCAGGGATATTGCTGACAGGCTCAGGAAATCGTTCCATACCTGCCATCTGGAATGGCGGAATCGAAAACGGTCCATCAGGGCGCAGAATTCCTTTTTATAGTCTTTTTTCTCCATACCGCAGCACCTATCCGGCAAGCTGGCTGACGTGGATCTCAAAGTCCATATCTGCCTTGCTGTTCCTTACAATAATACTGTCGCTGTCTCCGTCCATGATTTTCAGTCCGTTCATTGCTGCGGTATCTTCAATATTGGACAGCAGCCTTTCCTTTTCCATGAACTCATCCTGGCA
The DNA here is from genome assembly GCA_910586515.1 of uncultured Acetatifactor sp. GTDB lineage: Bacteria > Bacillota > Clostridia > Lachnospirales > Lachnospiraceae > Acetatifactor. The sequence goes on along the minus strand of CAJUGL010000042.1, from coordinate 9,431 downwards.
GCTGCAGCTCTCGCACCCGCACTCAGAGAGCGTACAGCGGTACTGTCTGCCGATTTCCGGCATGCATATATATGGGGCACATACTTTGTATCCGTGTTTCTCCAACACTGTCAGGGCACCCTCAAATACTTCCCTGAGAATCCCGGCATCCCATGGAAACTTCTTCTCCGCTTCATCCGTACTCAGATTCAGGAGCTGCATCAGATACCAATAGGTCTGCGTATCTATCCACCTCACCCTTTCCGTCATCCGCTGGTTCATTTCCACTTCCTCTGCCTTTACTTCTTTTGTTCCCTCTTCCTCTGTTCTTTTCTCAATATTTCCCATTCCTGTTTCCCTGTCCTTTCAAAATCTGCAGTTCACAGCTGTCAGGCCAGACCTGCCGTTCATAAGTTGATCACTTCCTGATGGTATCCGCCTTCAGGCTGCTTTTCCTCCAGCAGCCGGTTATATTCCCTGATGACGCGCTCCCCAAGCCGGGTATTGCGCCTGTCGCACTCCGTATTGCGGATGGCGGTGCAGACGGCACGCTTACTTCCGATAATGGCAACCTGTACGCCTGCCCTCGTTACTGCGGTGTAAAGGATGTTCCGACGCAGCATCTTATAGAACATGGGCAGCCACGGCAGGATCACCATGGGGTACTCGCTTCCCTGACTCTTATGGACGGTCGTGGCATAGGCGTGTTCCACCATCTCCAGCTCGTCGCTTCCATATTCCACCCGGCGCCCGTCTGAGAACTCCAGCTCCGCAAGCTCCGTGCCGTTTTCATCCACATAAATATTTTTGATGTATCCGATGTCGCCGTTGCTGATCTCGTTCTTGTTCTTGTTATGGATGATCCTGTCGCCCATGCGGAAGGTGCGCCTGCCGGAACGGATCTCCGGTTTCCACTCCTCCTTCGGGTTCATCATCTCCCAGAGCTTTTCATTCAGCGCATCCACGCTCGCCTCCCCCTTTTTGCGGTAGGGTGTAAGCACCTGCACCTTGTCCATGCCGAATGCGTCCACACTCACGCGGTAGAGTTCCTGCACCTTTTTGGCAGCTTCCGCTGCGCTGTCCGCCGGGATAAATGCAAATCCTGCACCATAATCCAGGGCGGCATTGTTCTCCAGCATCCGCTTCGCATTTGCGATGATGCGGCTGCCCTCTGCCTGACGGAATATCCTGTCAAGCACCGTTACCGGGATGACGCCGCACTGCACCAGCTCACGGAACACGTTTCCGGGGCCTACGCTGGGGAGCTGGTCCACATCACCCACAAGCACCAGACGGCTCCCCGCCCGGATATGTGCAAAAAAGATGTAGGACAGCCTCATGTCGGACATGGTAAACTCGTCCGCTATGATAAAGCCTGCCTCCAGTGTGCCTTCTATTTCCTCGCTGTCCTCGTCGCTGGTAAGCCCAAGGGCGCTGTGCATGGTCATTGCATCCGGCCATCCCGTGCTTTCCGCCATCCTGCGGCTCGCCCTTCCCGTGGGCGCTGTCAGCAGCACGCTGCTCCCGCCCAGCTTTTCATTGATATACAGGAGCACCTTCTGCACCGTGGTCTTCCCTGTCCCGGGGCCTCCCGTGACAATGCTGACCAGATGGCTGAAAGCCTGCCGCACGCTCTCCTCCTGCTTCGGGGAAAGGCCGATGCCCAGCTCCCTCTGCGCTTCTGCCAGGAGGAACGTGATATCCGCCTGTGCCTCCTGTCCGGCAAGGAGCAGCGATGCCAGCTTCTTCGCCGCGCCGCATTCATACCCGTACATGTTCGCCGGATAAAGGGCGCCGCTGTCATAATACATCTGCTTCTCCTTCACCAGCCGGTAAAGCACCTTGTAGACATCCACTTCCGTGACTGCCTCCCTGCCATACCCGGCGTTTAACTGCTCATAAACTTTTTTCTGGAACTGCTGCTTGTCCTGGTACAGGTGCCCCTCCTGCATTTCCTGTTCCATGCAGTAACGGACACAGCCTTCGATCCGCATGGGGTCATCCGGCTTCCCTTTGTTCGCCTTTGCGATCTCGTCCACGGTCAGGAAACCGAAGCCGTTTATCCTGCAGAGGGAAAAGGGCTGGTTCTTTACCGTGTCCAGCGCGTCATTCCCAAATTCCTCATAGATCTTCTGTATCTTCTTTGGGGTGACCTTAAAGGGCGTCAGGTATGCCGCAAGGTCGCGCAGGGCATGGCTCCCCTGGTAGGAAAAGAGGATGACATCCAGCTTTTTACGGGTGATCCCCTTGATCTCCAGCAGGCTGTCCGGGTAATGGTCCAGCACGTCAAATGTCCTTGTGCCGAACTTCTCCACGATCAGTTCCGCCGTCCTCGGCCCGATCCCCTTGATCATGCCGGATGACAGGTAGCCTTTGATCCCTTCCTCTGTCCGGGGCAGCATCTCCTCATAGCTTTCCACCTGGAGCTGCAGCCCGTATCTGCTCTTTATCCATTTTCCCTGAAGGTCGGCTTCCGTCTTGTCCGTCTCCGGCAGGCCGGTGCCTGTCGCCGTGAACCGGAACCCTTCCCCTTTATAGCGGGCATCCCTTGCCGCCTCCGGCACGCTGCCATCCTCCGTGTGGTACACGAAGATGCAGAAGCCGTTGTCCTTATTATGAAAAATTTCCTTTACAAACCTGCATCTCATCTGTTTTCTCCCTTCATTATGCTTTCCTCATCCCAGTCATACAGTAAAAGGTCATGGCTGGAAGTACGGGCATCCCTTCCGCTTCTCCGGAACCGGTAATTCCGGAAAGCAAATCCTGTAGGTTTATGGGTATAGCGCACAGCAAGGACATGGTATTCAGTACCGAGCCAGGATGCGGTCCCGATGGTTTCTTCCGTCTCCTCACCAAAGTTCAGCGCATATAACCAGTTGTCGCTCAGTCTGCGGGGATCAGCGTATGCCTCCCCTCCCGGAAGGGAGAGGAGCTTTTCCTTCATGGCATGATAATCCTTCAGTCCCGGATGTGCTGCCAGGGTATCAGCAGCCAGCGTCTTTTCAAATTCGCAGAACGGTATAAAAGGGTTCTTTCCCGGAAAGTCCCCGTTCCCGTCAAGGTAGCGGATCTCCCCGTCAGAAACAATCTCAAAAACAATATCCGCTCCCACAGTACAGTCATTCTCACAGTAGTTTCCTGCAGGCGAAGCCGTATGCCAGGTCCCGTCTGCCGTGGACCGGTTAAAATAGCGCTCCGGCCCCTCTATGGTACGGAATGTGTCCCTGCAGAGGCCGGTATCCTCCAGATAGAACGCCACTCTGATATGTTTCCATTTTTTCTCTGTTCCTTTCCAATCCGGAGTGGCCGGTCCGGGCATTTCTTTTATTTCTGCAAGCATGGCGCCGCCTTCGCTTTCCAGCAGGACATAGGCAGGGATATCCAGTTCCCCTGCCACTTTGATCTCACCCTGCATCCCGCTGCTGATCCGGCTGCCACACACAATGATGGCTTTGCTCAGCTTCAGCACGGACAGTCCGAAGGCAAGCCCCGCTTCCCTCTCTTCCGGGATGTGGTCATCCAGATATTCGGGAAGGAAGCTGTGGGGCGCTATCGCCCTGCATCCGAAAATTCCGGATACAAGGCGTGCGTAGTGCTCTGCATTCTCCATGTTCTGCCACATCCCCTCTTTTGTCGGGGCCGACAGCGGGGAACAGATATATACAAGATCATTTTTCTTCATTAAGCTGCTCCTTTCATTTTGACGGAAAACCTCCTGCTTTCCGTAGTGTTCACATAGTCATCGTAGACATCCGGGTGCTGCACCTTTAAGCGCTCCAGCCCCTTCCTGTCGATCCCTGTACGGTAGGAGGGGTTATAGGAGAGGACATACTGCGTGCCGCCGTCTGTAATGACTGCCGTGCAGCTTGTGCCCATTGCCTCCACGATCTCCGCATAGGCTTCCTTCATCTTTTCCTCCAGCTTTTTCGCCTCGCCGTCATGCTGTGCCTTCAGCTCCTTTAATTCCATGTACTTCCGGATGCTGCCAAGGTATCTGCGTCCCAGTTTTACCTGTTCCGCGTCCTTGTCGGCAGGCCCGCAGTGTTTCCGGATGCTCTCCAGCACAAGGTCGGGCTTCTCCGTGTAATCCGGTTCAGCGCCTTTTCCCACGTTCTCTTTCCAGAAATATTCCTCCTCCGCGATCAGGTCCTCCTCAATGTCCATGTCGCGTTCCATGTAACGGATGAAGAATTCATTCTCATTGTTCCCATACAGGCAGGCAAAGTACATCCTGTCGATGTTCATGACCGCCATGTAGTGCCGCCCCTGGTACTCATAATTGACCGGGGTGGAATCATTTGCCCATTTGTTCTGGCAGTTATAATTGGTGGTCTTGCACTCAAGGATGCCTTTCGTGCCGTCGGGGAAATCTATAAAGAAATCCACGTCTGCCAGCATGAAGGGGTAGAGCGGGTGGCGGAACATCTTCCGGACGGGGTACACCTTAAGCCCTGTCTTTCTGGAGAAGATCTCCGCAACAAGGTCCTCTAGGCGGTGCCCCACTTCCTTTGCCACCCAGTTGTCTTCCTCCTCGTCCACCACAGGCTGTATGCCCAGCTTGTCATAGTACAGGTCACGCTTCGTACAGAACGGCGACATCCCCATGATGGCTGCGGCATCGCTCCCTCCGATCCCTTTGCGGCGGAAGGAAAGCCAGTCCTCCCTGCTTAAATTTTCCGTGTTAACAAATACCTCTGCCTCATAATTCAGATCCAGTCCCATATTTTCCTCACTTTCTGCCGCCCGCTGCGGCTGCATCTTCCGGACAGAAAAAGAGAAGGCTGATGCTCCTTCTCTCCCTGTCCTCATCATTATTCTGTTTTATTTTCCGTGGCAGGCTGCCCTGCGTTCTGCTGCACGCCTGCCCTGCGCCTGGCGGAAAGGACAAGGGCGTCCTCCCCGATCCCGGCATCTGCCTTCGGGGTCCTGGCTGCCCTTTTCCTGCACTTTTCAATGGCTGCATCCCGGTCATAGCCGGTTTTCTCCTGCAGCTCTGCCGTGATCTTACGGCATCTGTCACGCATACGCTCATACTGCATGATTCCGCAGAAGCTGAGCCGTTCCCTGTCAGTCTGCAGGAATTCATCCAGCATGTCTGCGTAATCCGCAAGCACGTTGCATATCACGGTCAGGTCGCCTTCGCAGCTGGTGATGGTTTCCTCCCGGCTGTGCGTCACGCTGTAATAGCGGATGGGCACCTTTCTGCGCTCATCTTCCTCAACATCCTCTGCAATCTGTATGGAATCCTCAACCATTGCAGCAGCCCTCCTTCCTACCATTTGTAAATCCCCGGTATGTCATATTCCGTCCAGTTGACGGACAGCGCTCTTGCAATGGTCTCTTCCATCCTGGCAATCCTGCCCCCTTCCTCGCCTTCGCAGGCAAGCATGTAAAGGATCTCGGAAATGCCGAAATAGATGTCATGCGCCGTACAGGGGTCTTCCCCATACTGTGCCCTGAACAGATCCACTGCTTCCGCTGCATATTTACGGGCAATGCCGAGCTTGTCCATGACGCCCTTCATACAGTTGACAGGGTTCATGACCTCGATCTTTAACAGCTTCACCAGGTTTCCTGCGGCAAGCTGGTACTTCCCGTACAGGAGCTTCAGCTGGTCATCGAACTCACTGAGCTTGGTGCCGTTCCTGTGTCCCAGCCTCAGCGGGCTGCCCAGGCTGATGGTGGTATTTTCCTTTCCGGATACCAGCATGGGAAAAATGTTCGCCCCGCCGGAGCCTGTGTCGGATGTGGTGATCCGTACTACGGGCTTCATCTCATCGGGCGTCTTCCCATGCAGCGCCAACTCCTTACGGTAGGCATCCAACAGGGCATCTTCCCCGGAAAGTTCCCAGAGTGCGGATGCCATGTCATGCTCATAAAAACCGGCAAGGTAGCTGCAGCCCTTAAAGTTCGTTGTCAGGTAGTCCACGGAATGCAGGAACACCTGCTCCATGTCAAGCACCGCATAATCATGACAGTCGCCTCCCAGCACAGCGGAGACCTTGCCTTCCGAAATGCGTAACAGCGCCTCTCCCTTTGCCACCTTCAGGCAGTCGTTCAGGATTCTCGCATACACGCTCTTTTCCACCCTTCTGAGTCCTGCGCCGGAAATCCCCGCGCGGTCAAGGATGCTCTTGATCGCACAGCTCCTTACCGGGTAATACTGGTTCCTTACCTTCAGAAGCAGCCCTGTATTGATGATGGTGTCCGTGATGATGCCTTCATCCAGCCCCTCATCCGCATACTTCTCCTTCAGTTCCTCCTCCACCCTGCTCCCGCTGGTGATTGCCACCAGGCGCAGGTTCTTGGAATTTCTTCTTTCCCAGAAAGAATTTCTCCCGATGCTCTTTAAGCACTCAAGGAATTCCTCCTGCTTCTGGAATACGCCCCGGTATCCATCGGCAAATACTCTTGTCTCATTCATTCTTCTTTCCACCTTTCTTTTTCTCTCCGTTTACGGAGGCTCTTTTATCCAGCCGCTCATGCGGTAAAGCCCTTGTGGGCATTTCTGGCACACTCACAGCAAAGCTGCTCGCTGATGCGGCAGTCTCCAATTATGGATGCAAGCATCCCTGATTGGCTCGTTGCTGCGCACAAAAAAGGAATGGCCCTTAAAGGTTTCCATTCCATACTGCGTGTGGTGATCCACAAATCTGTTTTTGTCCCTGACAGTCTTACACATCCTGCGGAAACAAAAAAGTGCCAAAAGACTGCCATGTTTATACATGGTATCCTCTGACACTGCTTACAATCTTAAACAACGTATGCCCCGGTTCTCCCGTTGGGAGCCGGAACCTGCCGGTTGGCACGCGGCCTGCGGACATATCGGGTATGTCCTGCCTGTCCCCGTTCCCCGTATACAGGTGTCGCATAAAAATCAATTACGGGTTCATCTTAACACAATATCTTGTATCCTGTCAACTTGATTATACTATATATCCCATATCTATTTGCCTTCCTTTCTCCTTCCGAAAAAGTTTTTTCACTCTTTTCAAAATTTTTTTCAAGTTTTTCTCCCTTTCCGTATCTTTACTTTATAGATCAGCTTTTTAACGTGGCTGATTCCCTGTTCTTTGACAACTGAAGAACATACACCATCATGTATATGGGTTCTGGTGGGTGGCTGCCTGCTTAAAGTCTGGTCTGCCATCCGTCCGGATTAAATTGCGCACAGCGCAGCCACACAACGCGGCCGAGAAGGGCGCAGGAGACGGTGATGGAAGGTATGTGCAGTTACTTATCAACTTTTATGAGGTCTAATATGCAAAAAATAAAGAATGATTTATCACAATATAATGATTTTCGCAAATATTCCGTTGAAGAAATCTCACAAATGCTGGGGTTAGGTAAAACTAAGACAAGGGAATTGCTGCAGAGCAGGCTTCTGCCCGTGACTAAGATTGGACGTGACTATTTTACATCCAAAACGGCAATACAGGAATTTTTAGCGAAAAACGTGGGAAAAGAACTATATTTTTAATTAGCAAATTACATTGTCAAACCATTTTTCATGTAATATAATGCTTATACGACTTACTGCTTCCATTCGCAATAAGGAAAAAGTTCTTTTCTAAAGAAAGGAGCGTATAGCTATGGCGAATGAAACAGCAACAAAACCTCGGCGCAGCAAAGGTGACGGTACAATCTTCAAAAACAGTAAAGGAAGGTGGATAGCTCGATACAATAGAAAGGGAATGCCTCCCAAAGAATTCTCCGGCAAGACAAAGTCGGAGGTAAAGGCAAAGCTGGATGAATACAAATTTCTGGTACAGTCCGGAGAGGCAGTCAGCCTAAAGCTTACGGTTGGGCAGTATGCAATAAAATTCTTGCATTACAAAAACCAGCAGGTCATGCGGAAGAACCTGAAGCAGACAGCATATGACCGAACAGAGTGTACTTTTGAATGTCATATCAAGCCTCACCCCATATCCCGGATCCTGATGTGTAATTTGAAATCATCAGATATTCAGGAGCTGATTGATGAGATGCAGCCCAATTACAGTTATTCAACAATCAGAAAGGTATATCTCTTTTTACACTCTATGATCAAATACGGTAAAACGGAAAAAGACCTTCCAAAAACTTTTGATCCGTTTGTTACAGTAGAAATGCCTGATGAATCGGCAGTTGGCGTAAAAACGAAGCAGATTGAGATTATACCTGATGAGTCTATTGACATGATTAAGGACGTGGCCCTCTCGTATAAGTCTGACGGAACTCTGAACTATCGCTATGGTCCTGCACTTGTATTTGTTTTAAATACTGGTTTAAGAGAAGGTGAACTGTTAGCACTATCCAGGAACGGAATCCAAAAAGACAATGAAGGCCGTAAAAGCATTCATATTTCCGAAACAGTCAGCAACGTGAAAAACAGGGATATGCGTATTGCAAAGCATTATACTCAAATTATCACGCCGCCAAAGTATCCTCGAAGCAACAGGATAATCCCGTTGAATCAAGAGGCAGTAAAATGCCTGGACATTATGTTAGATACTTATGGCAAGCATCAGATTCGTGATGACCTGATTGTCTGCACCAATACCGGCAATTTCCCTACCAGTCGGAACATCCAGGAAACCCTTGACAGAATTTTACGCAAATGCGGACTGCCGCATTACGGCACTCATGCACTGAGACATACCTTTGCAACAAGAATACTCAGCAAAACTTCCAGTCATCAGGATATAAAGGCAGTAGCCGAACTGCTGGGGGATGACTACAAGGTCGTTATTAAGACCTATCTTCATACGGATACCGGCGGAAAGCATGACTTAGTAGCTCAATTATAAGACCTATGCCTTTCCACCTGCTTACCACCTTATGAAAAGATTTTATTCGATTTTAAACGGTCTGAAACGGTGCTTGTAAAAAAATGAAATTTTGAAAAAATAATGAAAAAAAGAACGGAGGCTTAGGTCTAAAAGAATAGAGATAGAAAAAGTGGGTAACAAAAAACCCCGGAAACTCGGGGTTTTTGAGAGGCGCAGACCGGATTTGAACCGGTGCGTACTGGTGTTGCAGACCATTGCCTTACCGCTTGGCTACTGCGCCATGTAGAACATTTTCTTCAATTTTATATTGTTTTTTCGTGGTGACATAGATGTTGCAGACCCACGCCTTACCACTTGGCTACTGCGCCTTACTTTATTCTATTATATGCTGCCTTCATTTTAAAGATGACTCCAACGGGAATCGAACCCGTGTTACCGCCGTGAAAGGGCGATGTCTTAACCGCTTGACCATGGAGCCGTTTCAACTATGCCTTTTTTAGCTATATCGGCGGAATCTGCCTTAACTAAACTCCCCGAGTAGGGCTCGAACCTACAACAACTCGGTTAACAGCCGAGTGCTCTACCATTGAGCTATCGAGGATTATTTTTCTGAAGGCCTTATGCCTTTACGGCTGTACCCTCAAAACCGAACACTGTCACCAAAATCCTGCAAAACTTTTC
>CAJUGL010000041.1:29091-29795 GCA_910586515.1 uncultured Acetatifactor sp. | reverse complement strand
AAAATCGCTATGCGTAACCTTGGCAGGCCATCGCGCAGCGATTTTGTTCAATATCATCAATGAATATATTGTGTTTTGCAAGGTTTTTAACGAGCAGATAAAACAACAGGGAATGACAAAACAGGCGGTTACAGAAACAATCCGTATTTGCAAGGATAGGAATATTTTAAAACATTATTTAAGCAGTAAGGAAGTAGAGGTGATAACGATTATGATGAGTTTATTTGATGACGAGCAGATTATGAGAACTTATGCGAAAGATATTAAAAGAGAAACACTAATGGAAAATGCCAGACATATGCTGAAAATAGGAAAATTAACGGTTGAAGAAATTCCGATTTGCTATCCCGATTTGTCAATGGATGACGCAAAGGAAATTGAAGAAGAACTTATGCAGTTTGCATAAATAGTTAGGCTGATCAAAATTAAATAGTATGGTATAGAAGCTGTGGAAGGCAAAAAGAGGCCCAGGCTCGGCCCTGTGAGATTTTTCATGTGGCTGTCTAATCACAGGGGATTTTGTCTGTCTTTCTGCAAAGAAAACGCCTGCCTATACGGTTGTATGTATACGCAGGCGTTTTGCAAAAACATTCGTTAATGGTGACCGCCTCTATGGCCGGATTGATGATGCCCGTTTCCACCATGGCTGTGCTCGCCGGTTTGTGCGCAACCGGAAACGCCGCAGGAATTATGGGTATGATTGC
>CAJUGL010000041.1:6547-28991 GCA_910586515.1 uncultured Acetatifactor sp. | reverse complement strand
CCATGTCTGTACAACCGGAAACGCCGCAGGAATTATGGGTATGGCTGCTCATGTCTGTACAACCGGAAACGCCGCAGGAGTTATGGGTATGGCTGCCCATGTCTGTGCAACCGGAAACACCGCAGGAGTTATGGGTATGGCTGCCCATGTCTGTACAACCGGAAACGCCGCAGGAATTATGGGTATGGCTGCTCATGTCCGTGCATCCTGCTACGCCGCAGTTATGATACCCATGTCCGTCATCTGCGGAGTGGGGATAGCAGTACTCACCGTCGTGCATGTGAGCGGCTGTTTCGGTACATCCCGCAACGCTGCAGGTGCCGTGGCTGTGTTCACCTGTCTGTGTACAGCCGTCGATGCCGCAAAGTCCGTGTGCATGCGCGGTTTCCAGAGTGCATCCCGCTACGCCGCAGTTGTGATACCCATGTCCGTCATCCGCAGAGTGGGGATAGCAGTACTGGCCGTTGTGCATGTGAGCGGCTGTTTCGGTACAACCCGCAACATTGCAGGTGCCGTGGCTGTGTTCACCGGTCTGTGTACAGCCATCAATGCCGCAAAGTCCGTGTTGGTGTACTTCGGTCTGTGTACAACCTGTCACTTCGCAGGAAACGCTCGTTCGATTTTCCTGTGCCGTCCCCTGGATTTCAGGGGAACTTTGATTTACCGCATAGGAGACAATACTGCCTGTCACCATGGCAATGGATACAAACGCAATGGCTGATAAGATTTTTCTCATTTCCACCTCTCCCTATTTAAAATGAAATCTAAGTGTATGTTTCCATCTTAAGGATACTATAGGATACAAAGCCTTTAAATCAAGATTGATCTGATTGATTACGCTAACTGCATAACTTTCATTTCGATTGCTTTTAGTTCATCAAGCGATAATAGGGGAACACACTCCGCAATTTCATCAAGTGTCATTTTTCCTTTTTTTATCAATCTTTCTGCTGTTTCTCTTGCGTTATTTAATGCTGCTTCATTTCTCATATCTTCCATAAGTTTACACATGGTAGCAACTCCTTTCTCGTCTTGCTTAAAATATCGTGCCTTTTCAGCAAGTGCTTCATAATTCATATCATTGGGATTCGTGCATGAAAAATCGTGCATTAGCTTTCCGATTTCATCGTTGCCCCTATACTTTCCATTAACATATAGAATATGTGAACCGTCGCCAAACAATACCTTACTTTCCCCGATACTGACATATCTCTCTACCGGATATATTGGTTGTTTTCCTTTCATTACATCATTTTCTGTGATAAAAATCACATAGCTGTCGGGAATATTTTCCGTATCATCACCGGGCTTTAAGATATGTGCGTCCAACAGACTACTGTTATGCCTTGCCCTCTTTGCCCCTGCTCCTGCGTCTTTCCTCTGAATTTCTACATCAAATTCCTTATCGGTGCTGTCAGTGGCATGAACATCCAAAATAGCTGAACGTCCCTGCAAATTCTTCAACGGCTCCTGTGTCCTAACCGATTTGATTTTTATATCCTCTTGTCCTAAAATAATCCGTAGTATCAGTTCCACACCCTCAAAATTATCGGCAAGGCAGACCGACATAAAATCATCGTCCATATATCGAAGTGATTTCAGACGCTCTAAGTCCTGTTGATGTGTCTGATCTGTTGTATTCAAAATATCACCTTCTTTCATTGCTTTTATTATACATCGGATCACTCCTTTTGAAAACTGAATTTCTCATAAAATATTTTCGGAGCGCAGCTTACAGTGGATATATTTATCTGTGGCGCAGTAAGGGACAGCAGTTGCGTTTCGGTGCTGTTTTAAGATTTTTTCGAACCCGTCCTCCTGCACCTCAAATAAAGGATTCCCCACAAAGACAAACCAAGTGCTGCAACAATGCCCTTATTCCATAACCAAACGGAATTCTGCACACCGGCGTATCGGATAAACGGATAAATGTACTCTGCTCCCGGAATTGCAGACAGTCTGCGCGCCAGGAGAAGGAGCAGCCACAGGATACCGCAGGCCGATGCTGCCACATGTTCCCCGGTACAATGAATTCCAAACAGCGCGCACAGGGACGACAAAAAGAATGCGGGCGGGCAATAAATCAGAAGCAGTTCCCATAATGGGAATTCGTATCGGAAAACAGACGAAAACACCATACTAAACAGGGCAAAAACAGTGGATAGGCCAAAGGGGATTACATAGCGCAGCAGCACCCACCGGAACAGGGAACTGCTTTGAGCGGCAATGAGATCAAAATTGCTGTCTGCCCGTGTCTTTCCCCATTCCCCCACGGCGATTGCCGCATAAAAAGGAAAAAGTACTTCAAAACTCACCGGGTAAAAGGGAAGCAGTTCCCCGGCAGCGGCAGAAAGCAGAATAATGACAGCCGTAAAAGCTGCTGACAGGATTAAAAAATCTGCCCCCATTATTTTCAGTTCACTCCAGACTTTCCTGATCATTCTGCCCTCCAAAATTCATGTCTCCCAAATAAGGAACTTCCGAAGAGAAGGCCGCTTCCCATAAGAAAAGCCCCGTTTGCGAAAATGCTCCCGGTATCATGAAAGGCCCATTTGGGGTTTCCCCAGATGAGACGAATCAAATCTCCCGATGTTATCATGTAAAACGGCGCCGGATTTGCGGAACCGACATAAGCGGCATTGACGCCAAACAATAGTGCTGCCAAAAGGTAGAACAGCCGCAGATTTATCATTCCCGGCAGTGCACCCGAACAAAAACTGACAAACAGACTTACCGGCAGGGCGGAAATAAGGATTGCTTTCACCATGGGAACCATACAGGCAGATAAAGGTACGGGGAAAGGGGCCGCCGCGAAATAAACTGCCGTGTTGGAAGCAAGGAAAATACATAAGATTGAAAAGGTATACAGAAATCCTCCCAACAGCTTTCCCCAGATATATTGCCATTTTTGCAGGGCATGGGACATAAACAGCAGCTTCATCCCTGTTTTGTGATCCAGAGGAAAACGTTCCGCCAGCAGAAACAGCATTCCGAACAACAGAACAAGGCCATTGAGGCTCATTGTCCGATAAACAAAGTAAGCAGGCTCATTCAAAAACTCCAAACGAGCCAAATTACGGGCAGAGGGATAAGTATCCAACAATGCATAGATGGTTACGCCAAGGAGCATCCCCCAGGTTGCCGGTCTGTGAAACTGCATCTTATATTCATAATGGATGATGGCAATCAGTTTACGCATGGGCTTTCCCTCCCATACAATACACATAGGCATCTTCCAAAGTTGCCGCATCGGACACAGCCTCCGGGAAAGCGGAATTTTCGTCCATAATTCGCGCGGTCAGTCCGTGGTTTTCATACGTGGTCTGCAAAACCACAGCCTTCTTTTGCAGTTCCATGAGCTGATTTTCGTCTTCTAAGTGCAGCAGTTTTATGTTTCCCTTTACCCGTTCCAAAAGCGCTGCGGATGTACCGGCGTAAAACAGCCGTCCGTTTCGCAATACGGCAAGTTCTCCGCAAAGCTGGTGAACATCTTCCACAATATGCGTGGAGAGCAGGACAGTGCGGCCCTCTCTTGCATACCGCGACAATAAACCCCGAAACCGGACCCGTTCCTCCGGGTCAAGCCCGGCTGTTGGCTCATCCACCACAAGAATCCGGGGACTGCCCACCAATGCCTGTGCAATTCCAACCCGGCGCTTCATGCCGCCGGAAAGCTGCTTTATTTTGCGTTTGGAAAATGCCGACAGCTCAACCTGTTCCAGGACTTCCTGTACTGCCTTTTTGTCATAAATGCCCTTCAGTTCCGCCATGTAGTTTACAAAATCAAACACGGAAAGAGAGGGGTACATGGCAAGTTCCTGGGGCAGATACCCGATCCGTTTTCTGACCTCATTTCCCTGTTTCCGGGTGTCAAATCCGCAGACACGGATGGTACCTGCCGAGGGGGACAGCACGGTAACCAATGCTTTCATCAGCGTGGTTTTTCCGGCGCCGTTATGCCCCAATAACCCCAAAACCCCGCTTCCGACACTAAAGTCAATGTCATCAAGGGCCATGACACCATTTGCATATTTCTTTGTCACATGACAAAATGTAATATTCCCTTTCATCAAAATCTCCTAATTTGCTAAATAACTACAAGTGTAGTTTCGTTGCGTATCATCCTGCCCGCACCATATTCTGTTCCGGTATGATAAGCCGGATAAGGATAAAAAGACTCTCTGCTGAACCGCAGGGAAAGAAGGAGCACAAGGGCCGCGAGAACAGCCAACAGGAACGCTGTCAATCCATCCCTGATTTTGGATGTGCCTGCAGTAATCCTTTTGATTCTCCGTTTGGTTAAAAGAAAATCAAGGGCGCCTGTTCCGGTTCCCGGTTTTGCAGCCCGAATGGTTGCATATTCCAAAAGCCGGATAATGGCAGAAGCATATTCTGTGTCCGTGACCGTTCCCTGCAGTTTTTTCATGGCATGGGAATCGCAGTCTGTTTCACAATGCAAAGAGAAATTTCTCCTGGCAATCCAGGAAAAAGGATTCATCCAGTTCAGAATACAGACATAATCAAAGAGCCTTCCCCAAAGCACATGTTTCCGCTTTACATGGGTCAATTCATGGAAAAAGACGGCTGTTAATTCCCTGTCCGTCAACTGCTCCAGGACGGTTTCCCTCATAAGGATAACCGGGCGGATTACGCCGGTTACACAAACGGGATTCTCCAAAGTTCCGCAATACAGGGCGGGAATTTTCTTTATTGCGGCTGCAGCACAGTGGGAATAAATACGATTCAGCCGCTCATTGTCACAAGTCCGGTAATGCATAAGCGCCCGCTTTGCCAACATAAGACGGACCAGATCATGGGCAAGCAAAACCCCGCACCCCCACGCCCACAGCATACTGGCAATCCGATAACCATGTACCCAATCCTGTGTTTCCGGGGATATGAAAAATACATCCGGAGACAGGAAGGGAACGCAAAAAAAGAGCATGCCCCAGAGAGCGAACCATAAGGGCAGAGTGCAGCGGAGCACATGATTTACAAAAAGCGATATCACAGTAAAAATACTGCCGATGACAGACACAAAAAGAACCGCATTAAAAAGATTACCTAATATCTGCATCTGGTTTCTCCTCCGCAAGGAAGCTTTTCAATTCGTTTAATTCCTCATTGGAAAGATTCCCGTTTTTTACAAATCCCATCACCATTTTGGAAAGAGAACCGTCATACACACGGCTCAAAAAATTGCGGCTTTCCGCAAGCTGGCACTCGCTTTCCGACACGGCCGGATAGTATAAATATCCTTTGCCCTGACGCTTCGTACACAGGGCGCCTTTCCTGACCAGACGGGCCAGATAAGTCTGAATTGTGGTTTTGCTCCAAGCCGTTTCCTTTAGTTTATCCAATATTTCGGGAAGCGTCCGGGGAGAATCATTCCAGATAATTTTCATTACCTGCCACTCCGATTCCGAAATGGAAATCTGCTGTTCCATGCTGTACCTCCATTGATTGATTGTATGTAGTTTTATTTATTCTACCATTAAAACTACATGGTGTCAACCATTTCCGGAACAAATTGTGTCAATTGCGTCAATTGTGTAAATTGTGTGTAACAGTTCAGACTGCCTCTCCCGGGAAGTCAATCATTGCAATGTGTCCGCGGACACATTTCTACGCAATTTTGTTGGACAATTGCGTCAATGGAGCTGCTGTTTACAGAGGCCTCCGCCAGGTGTTTTCCTGGGCCTTTTGGGCTTCTCACGTTTACACGAACAGGTGCACAGAAATCGCAGGAACAGTGATTTCGCCCACAGCCCTCCCGGGTTCAAAGGAACAGATTTACATCTGCTGCTCAAAAAGGTATGATGAATTCCGGGGAAGTCGGCACTTTTTCCGACGTGACCTGCCTTTTGGGACCAGTCCCATGGGATAGGGGCAGATGCGGATAGAACTATACTGCAGACCGTCAGGATTTACATTGATGCCTTAGGGAAAGTACCTGTTTGGCGGTCTGCAGTCGGGTTGTACTGCAAATTCAACCGGCGTGCAGTATAATTATGGAAAAAATAAAAATCAGTATAAACAAAACAGGCAAAAATCAAAAAGAGAAAACATCATAAGAAAAAACATAATAAGAAAACATAAAAAAATAATAAGAAAAAATTTCAGCGGACGCGCACATTTCCCACAGCACATCCGTTATACAGTATGAGAGGAGGTTCCGGGAGTGGATGGAAATTTGGATTTGGAAGCGCAGTACGATAAAATTTACCGCTACTGCTATTTTAAACTGGGCAGCCGGGAGACTGCGGAAGACATTACCCAGGAGACCTTTCTGCGGTTTCTGGAAAAGGGATATGGGGAAAGGGACGCCCTGCCGTATCTGTACACCATTGCCCGGAACCTCTGTATAGACGAATACCGGAAGAAAAAGCACCTGCCGCTGCAGGTTCTGGGGGAACCGCCGGGGGGAGCCTGGGGTACCCGGGGCTGCGGGGCGGAAGAAACAGCCGGAACCGGTCCGGGGAATGCTGTCCTTATGGAAAATGTGGAATCCGGTCTGGAGGAGCGGGTGGTCATGGCCATGGCAGTTCGGAAGGCCCTGGATGCCCTGGAGGAGGAAGAGCGGGAAGTGATCCTGCTGCGGTATGTGAACCAGGTTCCCGTTGGGACAATGGGGAAAATATTGGGAACATCACGTTTTTCCGTGTACAGAATGACGAAATCCGCGCTGGAACACTTCCGGGAGGCACTGGGGAGAGAAGGATTTTACGAAGGCGCAGAAATAAAAAGGGCAGTAACGACGGAGGGAACGGAATGAAAGCGAAGATTCATCAGGAAGTGCCTGACGGCAGAAAAAATACGCATTTCCGGAAAAACGGAAAAGACAGCACCGTCCAATACAGACAACTTTTGCAGGAGGCTTTTCAGGCGCCCCCGCCTCTGGGGAAAGCGTCTTTTCTAAGGAGTATACGCCCCAAAACCCGGAGCCGCGTCAGCACGGGCCGCTTTGTCCTGCAGCAGGCCGGCTATATCCGGAAGTGGGTTTGGGCGCTGTCGGCAGGGGTATTTCTGGGGGCGTTGGCAGGAGGGAGGTTTCTGGGCGGGGAAGTCCTGTGGATGTTGTCAGCAGCGATGCCCCTTCTGGCAGTCTCTGCCGTGATGGAATACATGCGCTCGGAGGTCTGTGGCATGACGGAACTGGAAATGGCCGCCAGATTTTGCCTGAAAAGCATTCTTCTGGCCCGGATTGGGGCACTGGGGGCGGTGCATCTGGTGACGCTGATGCTGCTTTCCCTGCTGTGCCGATGGGAGGGCATAACCCTGCTGCGCATCGGCCTGTGCCTTCTGGGACCCTATCTGCTGACGGATGCGGCGGCCCTCTGGCTGATTCGGAAGATACGGGGCAGGGAGGCGGTTTACCTCTGCCTGGGTCTGGCGGTAATGGTGGGCATTCTGCCCCTGCTGGCCGGATATGGGGGCGCCGGATTCCGGATTCCGGAGGATTCCCGGGGATGGACAACGGTTTTGCTCCTGTTGGGGGCAGCTGCGGCCTGGGGATGGAAGAAAAATATAGAGAGGACAGAGGAATTGACATGGAGCTGACAGTGGACCGGGTTTCAAAACAATACGGCAGCAAGATTGCCGTGGACAGGATTTCCCTGAAACTGCAGGCGGGAATTTACGGCCTGTTGGGGGAAAACGGCGCAGGGAAAACCACCCTGATGCGGCTGCTTTGCGGGATTTTAAAACCCACAAGCGGGAGCATTACCCTGGACGGCATGGATGTGTCCCGGGAGGAGTACAGGGCGGAACTGGGCTATCTGCCCCAGGATTTCGGCTATTATCCGGATTTCACGGGAACGGAATTCCTGCTGTACATGGCGGCGCTGAAGGGACTGAACAAGGCTTGCGCCAGACGGAAAGCGGCGGAATTGTTGGAAGTCGTGGGCCTGGAGGACATGGGCAGGAAGAAGATACGAACCTATTCCGGCGGCATGAAGCAGCGCCTGGGAATTGCGCAGGCTTTATTGGGAGAGCCGGGCCTGCTGATCCTGGACGAGCCAACCGCCGGGCTTGACCCCAGGGAAAGGGTGCGCTTCCGGGAGCTGATCGCACAGTGGGGGAAGGAAAATATCGTGCTTTTGTCCACCCATATCGTCTCCGATGTGGCGCATATCGCGGATACCATCCTGATGATGAAGGGCGGTGAGCTGATCTATCAGGGCGTGTGGGAGGAACAGGAAGATCTGGAGACATTTTACCTGGAACGAATATGACATGGGTGTCATATGGAACAGCCCAGGGAAGAAGGCCGTTGTTTGGACGGCGGGGCAAATCTTGATTGGTATGCGCGATAAAGCGCGCAGAGGGGATAAAAATGAGTCAGATGGCAATGTTGTACAAATATGAATTCAGAAAAATAGCAAAACGGAAAATCATATGGATTTCCCTGCTGATTTCCGTGATCATCATACTGCCCACCATAGGAGGTCCCGTGTTGGATTTCCTCTATGAGAGCAGCGGAACGGAAACCGCGTACCAGGCTTTTCTCAAAGACAGAGAGTATGAGAAAAAACTGGAGGGCAGGCTCATTGATCAGAGCTTATTGGAGGAGACAATGGAGGCCTGCGGCAAAATTCCGCAGACAGAGGGTCCTTATTCCGCCACGGAGGAATACCGGACTTACGCCCGCCCATACAGCGCGATTTTCCGGTTTGTGAGAGTCATGACGGATATGACGGTGAACGAGTCCCTGAACTGGGAGGCGGATGAACAGGAGTTATACGCCGGAAACCGGGTCTTGCTGATGCGCACGGCAGACAGATATCGCCTCACCCCGGAGGAAACGGAATTCTGGCTCCGACAGGAGGAACAAAAGCCCTGGCCTGTGGAGTACCGATACAAGGAGGGGTGGTGGAGATTACTGGACTGCGTATATACCATAGGACTTCTGGCCATAATGGTGACGGCTATCTGTCTTTCCGGCCCGTTTGTGGAGGAACATACACGAAAAACCGATCAGCTGATATTGAGCAGCCGATATGGAAGGCAGCCCTGCTTTTGGGC
Organism: uncultured Acetatifactor sp.; assembly: GCA_910586515.1. GTDB lineage: Bacteria > Bacillota > Clostridia > Lachnospirales > Lachnospiraceae > Acetatifactor. The sequence goes on along the minus strand of CAJUGL010000041.1, from coordinate 19,967 downwards.
GAAATTTTTGGCGGGACTGACGTTTGCCCTTGCTCTTTCCCTGTTTTTCACGGCAGTGTCATTCTTTACCGCCTTTGCCGTTTACGGCGCGGAGGGATTTACTGCGGATTTTCGACTGACGGGCGGCTATTTCCCTTCCATGACCCTGGGGGAGGCGGTGTTGATCTCTTACGGGTGTATGACGGTTGCCGTTCTGGTGGCAGGGGCTTTTGTGATGGTTCTGTCCGAACTGCTGAAAAGCAGTATCGGCGCCCTTTCCCTGGTGACGGGGATGGTGCTCCTGTCCATGTGGGTGGATATTCCGGAGCATCTGCGCGTGCTGTCCCAGATCTGGAGCTACATGCCCAGTGAGTTTATTGCCCAGTGGAATCTCTTCAATCCCAGGACGGTTCCCCTGTTCGGCGCCTTTTTCCTATCCTAGCAGGTGGTTCCGGTGCTGTACCTGCTTCTGGGCCTGCTGTTTGCACTGACGGGGAGAGCGCTGTTTGTCCGTTATCAGGTCAGAGGCAGGTAGGAGGCAGAGTGGCGATATCCATACCAACGCATCCCATCCATCTTGAAAATTTTTCTTGCAAACCCGCTGATGATATGTTACCATAAAAAAGGGGAAAGCCATAGAAGCGGCTCTACCCTCGAACATATGAATTAGCTGTTTTTTATGCAGCCGTCACTATTCGCAGTAGTGGCGGCTATTTTCTGCCCCGAAAGACTGTGTAGCACAATCCAATCAGGGCAACAATGAAGATACCTGTCTGAATCAGATCAGAATATGTAATCATCGGCATCACCCTCCTTTCTTTCATCTGGAGGGTTGCCCCTCCGAAAAGGAGGGTAAAGCCGCCTTGGCTCTATGGTTTCCCGTGAGAAAAATAATATCATATCCTCATTTGGTTTGCAATGTGTTTTTTACTGGCTGCACCATTGCAGCCAGATAAAAAATCTGCGCATACCAAAAAACTTCGGAGATTCCCGGGAGTCAAATCAGGTTAAAATAAATCAGGTTCTATGCTGCATACTTACGATAAGCCGATTTTACATTGGCCAGGCTGATGTAACATAACAGTAAATCTGGTTGGTTCTCAAATCAGTATGCCCAAGAATCGCTGCCGCCTCTTCATCTACCCGGCTCCGTATGGCATCTATTACCTGCTGTATAATGCCTGCCCTGATATCCATACCATCCACCTCCAAAAAATTTCTTGCAAACCCTGTGATGATATGTTACCATAAAAAAGGGGAAAGCCATAGAAGCGGCTCTACCCTTTAACAACAAATGCTATGCGGATTTTACAATCCAACAGCCGTCGCTATTGCAGTAGTGGCGGCTATTTTCTGCCCCGAAAGACTGTGTAGCACAATCCAATCAGGGCAACAATGAAGATACCTGTCTGAATCAGATCAGAATATGTAATCATCGGCATCACCCTCCTTTCTTTCATCTGGAGGGTTGCCCCTCCGAAAAGGAGGGTAAAGCCGCCTTGGCTCTATGGTTTCCCGTGAGAAAAATAATATCATATCCTCATGGGCTTTGAAATGTGTTTTTTCCTGGCGGCACTGGTTCAACAGGAACCCCGCTCCGGAACACCTGGATATGGTGGAAAAAAGGATGGGGATATGGTATAATGATTCTGCTGACGCAGAATTCAAGCCAGCTGACGCTGTCTTGCCATCGCGCTGCGATGCATTATACCGGATCCCATGGCTTGTCCATCAAATGTCTCCTTCGGAGCCGCTTGATGGTCTGCGCGCATGGTACAATAGGGTTGACTTCAAATGTTTTGTACGAGGAGGATTGGTTGTGGGATTGTTGGACAAGTTTAAGAAAAACGCGGTTCCGGAGCGGGTGAACGGGGCGGCCATGCTTTTCTGCCCGTTGCCGGACTGCAGAAAAGTTCTGGAGCAGATAGAAGAGCTGTTTCATATGGAGCATGTAAATGAGGGGAACAATATCACCCTGCGCCAGGGGGATATGGAAATCGTTTTCGTGGCCGTTTCCCCGGAAGATGAGGGCGAGAATGGCAGGTATGCCAGGGAGCAGCTCCAGGGGGCAGCGGGTTACGTCTATCAAAATGAGACCCCCCTGTTGGAAATCAAGCGCAGCCTGTTCTATCATCTGCGCCAGTGCAAATGCCTGGTTCAGATTGGGTATTCCTTTGACAGCGCCGGTCCAGGGGAGACAAAGAGCAAGGAGAAGCAGATTATGGCGCCCATTCTCACCGTCACGGAAACGCTTCAGGGGGTGGTCACCCTCGGAAACAGCATGGCCATGTTAAACGGCAGGGGGCAGGTGATTCTGGACAAGGCGGGCAAAAGCCAACTGGAGGATTATATGCCGTCAGAGCTTCCCCTGCCGGAGGACTGGGCCAGGGACGCGCCCCCGGAGAGCCTGGAGCGGCGGAACCGGTCCATGGAGCTGCTGCGGGAGAAGGGCATCTACGTCACCCCCTGGCTTCCCCTGCTGTGGGAAAAGGCAGAGGAACCGGGCCGCAGGGTGGAGGAGGTCTGCGCCCGGGCTGCGGCGCTGCTGATTGTGGCGCTGTACTCCGAATGCCGGGTGGGAGAACATATGTCCTATGAAGATGCCCGGAAATTTGTTGACCCCATCCTTGCAGATTACGGGGCGGAAGGGTATTTTTCCCCGGAGGAAAAGAACTACCTGGACAATCCGGATTCCACGGAAAAGGAGCAAATCCAGTTTGCCTGGCAGTACGAGAATCTGTGGGTGATGGAGTGGGCACTGGGCCTGACCGACGATCTGTTCTGGCCTGACCGCATCTGCGATGTGCCCGCTTCGGCCAGGCTGATGCAAAACCATCCCACCATGGAGGCACTGCTGGCAGCGGCAAAGCTGCGCCCCCGGAAGGAGCTGTTGGAGCAGGCCGATCTGATTTACCGCCTTCACTGGGCCTGTGTGGACGCCCGGGTGATGGGGATGCCCGCGCCCCGGAATTTGGATGCGGGGGTGGTCATGGAGCGCCACCGTTCCCTGTTCTGGCTTGCAGGCTGCGACGACATGTGTGACTGGGACGAGGTGGACCTGTCCACCTGAAAGCCTGCAGGGGGGCAGCGGCATCCGCACCGGCTGTCCCGCCTATGCTTTGCGCAGATACCCCTTTAGCAGAACGCAGATCCACAGAGCGGATAAAACCAATGCGGGCAGCATGAAAAGGGGGCTGTCCTGCAGAACTGTCTTTCCGATCCAGAAAGCGGGCAGGGGGGATAGGAAATACTGCAGATTTGAGCGGAGGAAAAACGGGATAGCCGCGCCGAAAATCGTCAGCATAGATAACTTTGCCGCTGCCATACCCTCCAGCTTGTTGGATGAAATGGTTATTACAAGCAGGGCTACAATCATCCCCTGTAAGGCGCCCCCTGCTGCCAATAGGAAAAGGATAAGGGGAGAAAGGGCCGTCAGTTTAAAAACCGGCAGCAGAAGGCAGGTTGCAAAAAATGCGGCTGCGGAGGGAAGCCCAAACCGGGCAGCCAGGTAGCCTGTTTTGGTCAGGGGCGTGACAAAGAGATAAACGGCCGTCTTTTCATCCGCTTCCTCCAAAGACACCATGGCCGAAACAAAGCAGAACAAAGCGGGAGAGAGCACGGCAAACAGGATGTCCATCAACTTGTAATAGGGAGATAGAATTGCCTCTCTGTGAAAACCCTCTGTCAAAAGAGATTCCAGAAAAGGGATGGCAAACCGAAAGAAGAAGCCTGCGGGAATTGGCGCAAGGCAGCATACAAACAGCATCATGTCCCGCCGCAGGATCATTGTCATTTGAAAAAAGCTTGCTCGGATTGCTTTCATAGGTTGGCACCTCCCATGCTGTCCCACATTTTCAGGACACGGTATTTTGAAAACACAAATAAAACTGCTGCCGCTGCCATTACACTGAAAATACCGATTGCAGATACGGAATGCCCGGAAATCATATCCATACAGACATTCATGGGATAATACCGCAGCCATGCAGGCGTTACCTGAAATAAATGTAAAATTGCAGGAACAAAACAGACAATTTCCACCGGCACGGTCCGCAGGATAAACTGATTCAGGCTTGCCGTTTTTGCGGCGGCAATGATTCCGCACAAGGTAAACAGCACACTGGACAGAAAGGTGCCCAACAGTGCAGGGCGGAAATGCTCCGCGCCAGCGGCTGACAGTAAAACCGCTGCCACAACAAGGGAAACAGCTGACAGGGAAGCGGTTTTTGCAAGGATGTATTCCGCTGCCCGGACAGGGGAAACGGCAAGGGCGCAGATGGTATGCTGGCTTTTTTCCAAGAGGACAATGGCGCCCATGAAGAACAAACCCATGGATGCCGGATCGGAGAAAATCAAAATTGCCGCGGCGTTTTCTGTCCAGTTCCGGGGGAGGGCATGGAGAATAGCTACATAAAGGACAGTCAGCACCGCATATAAAAAGTAAAAACCGTATTTCGCCTGAAAACGCATGTCCATGAAAAACAAATGTTTCAACTTCATAACAGGGTCCTCCCGGTAACATCCATAAAAATATCATTTAAGTTGGGCTCGCTGCTGTGAATGGACTGCAGGCGGTTTTCGGCCATCAGACGTTTCAGCTGCGCATCGGAGGAGATTTGTTCCAGAGGGCAGCTCGCCCTGTGCTCCCCATTTTCAAACCATGTATAAGTTACGGAAGCCGCGCCTTTGGACATAATCAGATTGCGGGGACTGTCCAGTGCGCATATTCTGCCGTTTACAATAAAGGCAACCCTGTCGCAAAGTTCGGCGGCATCCTGCATATTGTGCGTTGTCAGAAGAATGGTCTTTCCTTTTGCCTTTTCGTCTAAAATCATATCTTTCACCAAACGGCTGTTTGTGGGATCAAGCCCGCTGGTGGGCTCGTCCAGGCAGAGCAAAAGAGGGTCATGCAGCAGGGCCTTTATCAGGTTTAAACGGGATTTCATCCCCTTTGAATAAGCGGCCACACGCTTATCTGCGTCTTGTTCCAACCCTGCCATTTTCAAAAGCCGGTCTATGGGACGGGGCTTTTTTTCGTAGAGGGAAGCGAAAAACTGCAGATTCTCTCTTGCGGTGAGTTTTTCGTACATTGTTGAAAATTCAAAATCAACACCGATGTTTTCATAGAAATGCCTTGTTCGGTTTTTGCACTCCATACCATTTACCTGGCAGGAGCCCTGATATGTCCGCAGCATTCCCATCAGAATTTTCTGCAGGGTGCTTTTGCCTGCCCCGGAGGGACCTAAAAAGCCAAAGATTTCCCCCTTTGAAACGGAAAAATTCATGTCGGAAATAAAAGGGCTTTTCGTGTAACTGAATGAAAGATTCTGTACCGTAATCATATTTACCTCCACACTGTTTGACTGAATCAAAATAAATAGTCAATAAAAAGCCTGTTATAAGTCCGCCTGACAGACGGACTTTTTAAAGAATCTGTGTCACAATACCATAAATCAGGGCATACAGCGCTTTGTCATACTGTTCGCCGATCTCTGCTTTATGCAGCGTTGCAAAGTAAACCGCGTGAAAGGCCGCGCTGATAACCTTTGTGTCCGTTTCTTTTTTAAAAGGAAACAGGGCCAGCATTTTTTCGATCGTCAGGGTATCTTCCTGAAAATGCGCCTCCACAATTTCCCGGGGCAGCTTACGCACAAGCAGTTCCACATCGCCTGCATCAATCAGTTTCAAAATCAGCATTTCCTCTGTCTTCTTATAAAATGCAAAGATCACATCGGTCAGCTTCTCCGCGGAAAGCGCCGCGCCTGCAATGCCGGAAAGGGCCTGGTACAGCTCACGATTGACACATTCCTGCTGTTCCTGAATCACTTCAAACAGCAGCAATTCTTTGGATGGATAAAAGAGATAGAAAGTTCCTTTGGGTATGTTGACCCGTCTCACGATTTCATCCACCGTAGTGCGGCGGACACCGTAACTTGCCAGGCATTTTGCCGCTTCTTCCTTCAACCGATTTCTGATATATTCCCGTTCCTGTTCCGAATAGCTTTTTGGCACGTCAATGCCTCCTGTTTGACTAAAACTGTTTGCATAGTCATTGTATGCGGCAAGTAAGATTTTGTCAAGAGGCTTGATGAGTTCTTTTCAGATTCTGTGGTAACAGTTCGTAACAGTTCGGACAGCTCCCGCCGCATATCTTTTTGCCTGGGAGGGAAAACGGTTCCCTGACGATGCTGAACTGTGATTACTGTTCACAGGTACCTTCGCGAGTTGTTTTGCGTACATCTGTAACTATGGACGCAGTGAACAGTAATGCGGGCCAGGAGCGCAACAAAAGGATGGAAATAAACGGGGAGATATGGTATCATGGTGGTATAGAAAAGGCGGGATAAGGGGCTGTGGCATTCAGAAATTCCACTTCAAAAATCAGGCATATCCATACCTGGTGCTCCTGAATGGGGCAGTCCCTTCCGGCAGAAGACAAAGGAACAGGAGAGACAGCGGATGCGTAAGACGAAAAATGAGTTGTACCGGACCCTGGACGGGGCGGAGCCGGAAGGGGAACGGTATTCGGAGCTGTTGGAACAGTGCCGGATTTGGAATGAGCGGGATGAATATCAGAAGATCATCGACGCATTGGAAGCCATCCCGGATCAGGCGCGCACCCCGGAGACGGACAGCGAGCTGGCGCGGGCGTACAACAATCTGGCGGATCCGGGGGAACCCCGGGGCATTTCCATGATCAGGCGCGCCCTTGCCCTGCTGAAGCCCCACGAGGCATATTTTGAAGGGGATCATGTGTGGAATTTCCGCATGGGCTATTCCTATTACCACCTGGACCAGGAGGGCCGTGGGCTGTTCTATTTCCGCAGAGCGTTGGAGGCCCTTCCCGGGGATAAGGACACGGAGGAGCTTATCGGCTGCTGTGAGGATCGTATTACCCTGCCCCGTTTCAGGGAAAATTTCCGGGAGCGGACACAAAAAACATGGGCGGCCTTTGCGGAGCAGGAGGCGGAATTGCGGCGTTTTATGGAAGAAGACAGGAACCATGAACGGGGGGAAGAACTCACCGGGAAGTGCGAACAAATTCTGAACCTGGCCTTTGAGGATATTTCCTTTGAGATGGGCTTCAACGGCCGGAAACCGGAATTGATTCTCACTCCGGAGGGAGATAAGGTCAAACTCTTTGAACTGGTTTATTTTCAAAAGCATGCGCCTGCAGAGGTACTGGAGCACTGGAATATCCTGGTGGGCCGTCAGCCTGCGGCGAACATGGGCCTGCGCTCCGGCGAATGGGAGATTTCCGGGGATGATGTGCGGATCCGGTTGGAACAGACAGGGGAGAAAAGCTTTGCCCTCTTTGCATACTGCGAAAAGCTGCTGCCCCTGCTTCCGGAGGAGGAAGGCAGGGCATGGTGGCTGCTTACCACCCTCACCGATCAGGTATTGGGCGAGATTCCCCATATGAGATACATAGACGCCTTCCATGTGCTTCACGAACCCGGGGAGGAACCCTGCATTCTCCTGACGGAACTGCCCGGGAAGCTCCAGGACATGGGACTGGACCTTTCGTCTGACCCGGAGGCTTATCTGGAGGGCAGCTACACCGGCTATCGCATGGAACCCAATGAAGACCCGAATGGGGACTGGCGACTGGATGTCATAGCCGGTTCCACCAACTGCACGGCTCTGGTCAGCGAATATCTGAACAATGAAAACGGGTATATGGATGCGCTTCACGCAGACGGCGCTGCGGCGGGGTTTTTCTGCTATCCCCTGGAGAGCTTTACCGGCGAAAACCGCAGTCAGCAGATTTTTGACTTTCGGGACAAACTGGAGGCAGCGTTGCGGGAAGGCGTCGGCGGGGACTGCGTCACTCTGACCGGCGGGGCCACCGGTATTTACTGCGGCTATGTGGATTTTATCGCATGGGACCTGCTTACCGTCTTAACCCAGGCCAGGGCCTTCTTTGAAAACAGCCATATCCCCTGGGCGGATTTCCATGTGTTCCGCCGGGATGCGGGGACGGTGGCCCTGAAAGCCCGGAAAGAATAGAATAAAAGAAAAGAGGAAGCAGGGGACGGTTTGAAAAGCGATATGCATCTTTATCATTTCAGCGAGGCGGAGGATGCAGGCAGGCCCTATGACATGGAGGAGCCGAACTTCTTCGGGCTGTCCATTGCCTATGACCCTTACAAACAGGAATTGATGGAGGCGGATGCCGCTGCCACCTGCGGCGGGGACGGCGGCTGCTGTATCTGCGGCGGCGAGGGTCCTCTGTTGGGTTATCTGCCCTGCTCTCCCCACAGGAAGCCGGAAATACAGGAGGACGACGTGTTGGATAATGATTTTCATTTTTACTGTCCGATTATACGGGTAGATTCGGTTTGACAGAAGAACCGGGGCGGATGGAGCTGCGGGAAGGTCCGGGATGGCAGCCATGCCCGGAGCGAAACCGGGGTCCGGCTTTGAAGGCGGAAAGGATAGAAGGCGGAAAGGATAGAAGGTGGAAAGGATATAGGAAAAATGGAAACAGTAAGACGCGGCTATGAGCCAAGGGATGTGGTGGAATTTGGCCCCGGGGCCGCTGAAAAAATGAATGCCGCCGCCCGGGAGATTGTGTTTCTGATCAACCGGGGGTATGACACCAAATCCGCCTGCACCTTTGTGGGGGACCACCATCTGCTTTCAACGCGGCAGCGAACGGCCCTGGCGCGGATTACGTCCACCCGGGCCGCGTTGGAGGAACGGGAGCGGAAACGGATGATTCAGGCGCCGGAGTCCCTTGTCCTGGACGGCTTTAATACGATTATCACTCTGGAGGTGGCTCTGTCAGGCTCTTTGCTTCTGGAGGGGATGGACGGCACGATTCGGGATCTGGCCGGACTGCGGGGAAGCTATCGCATTGTGGACAAAACGGTGCAGGCTGTGGAGCTTGTGCTGCATGGGATGGAGGAGCAGGGGGTAAAGAGCGCCCTGTTCTACTTAGATCAGCAGGTATCCAATTCCGGCCGTCTACGGGGGCTGATTTTGGAAAAGGCGGCGGACCGCGGCGTTCAGGTTCAGGTGGAGCTGCACCCCGGCGTGGACAGTGTCCTTTCCCGCATGGAAAATGTGGTCACTGCGGACGCCATTATCCTGGACAAGTGCGGCAGTTGGTACAATTTGAACCGGGGGCTGATGGAGAAAGCCGTTCCGGATGCATGGATTTTCCGTCTGGATAATTTCCGGGCATAGAGGGAAGCCGGGATTATCGGAAGAAGCAGGATTTCGGGTGCTTGATTGGTGGGATGGGGAATGTCTCTGCCATGGAAACAGTGCGTAATTGCGGAGGAATGGTTTCCGTAGGGGGAATGTCTTGCCATGGAAACAGTGCGTAATTGCGGGGGAATGGTTTCCGTAGGGGGAATGTCTCGCCATGGAAACAGTGCGTAATTGCGGGGGAAATGATTCCTGCGCAGTGGGAAGTGTCCGCGGGAATCTGCCGGAATGGTAGATCATCAGGCAGAGTCCGATTCCGGCAAAGGAGGAGACGGGAGAATGGAGAAGAAACCAAAGGGCACAGTGCTTTTCTATGGGATTCCGGCCTACGGCCACACACTTTCCAATCTGTACCTGGCAGGCCGACTGGGGGCCGCAGGATTCCGGGTGGTCTATTACAGCGCAGAGCCTTTTCGAAAAGTGATTGAGGAAAACGGATGTGAGTATCGTCCCTATCCCATAGATTGGAAAGAACTGGACTTAAGAGACGGGGAACGGATTCTGAAGCTTTACCGCCTGATTCTGCAATATACCTGGGAACTGCTGCCAAGGCTCCTGGGCCAGGCCGGGAAAGAACGGCCCGCAGCCATATTGTTTGAGTCCCTGGCTCTGTGGGGCAGGGCTGTGGGGGAACTGGTTTCTGTGCCCACCTTTGCTTTCTACAGCATTGCCGCCATTGACTGGACATGGGGGCGTCCCGGAGGGAAGGGGAGATCCGGCTTTCTGCCTGCAGGACCCTGGCAAAAGGGCCTGGGGGCATATGCGCCGGGATTTTTCGCCGGATTTTTGCGCTATGGGGGGGAGCTTCCTGGGGCAATGTCCTATGTGCGGCGGTTAAGAAGGGCGTATGGGCTGAAAAAACTGGGACTGCTGCCTGTGCTGATGAACAGGGGCGATTATAATCTCTGCGGTTATTCCCGTATGTTTCAGCCGGGAGGAGGCCTGTTCGGGGCAGAATACAGGTTTTTGGGTCCGCTGTCCGTTCACAGGAGAACGGTGGAACGCAATGATTTCTCCTGTCCGGAACCTGCTTCCGGGGAGCGGCTGATCTATATCTCTCTGGGGACGATTTTCAATGAAAATGAGGGGCTGCTGCGGGAAATAATCCGGCAGTTCGGGAGAAACTTTGAAGAGGGCGGGACGCTTGGAGAGAGGAGCTTTGGCAAAGCCTTGGATGCTGCCGCAAGGGGACCTGGCAAAGGCGGGAAAAGGGACCTGGGTGATGGAGGAAACGCTTTCCGTGAGGGCGGGGATTCCGGGAAGCAGTCTTTCCGTGTAGTTCTGGTCTGTGAAAAGAACTGCAGGTTTCCGGACAATTTTATTGTACGTCCTTTTGTAGATCAAAGTGCGGTTTTGCGTCATGCGGACCTTTTTATCACGGCAGGCGGAGTGAACAGCATCCATGAGGCGCTGTATTTTGGTGTGCCCTGCCTGCTGTGTCCCCAACAGGGAGAGCAGCTTCTGAATGCGGAACGGTTTCAGAGACTTGGATTCGGCCGGATATTGGGGGATACGGCCACACTGCGGCAGGAGGCTCTGGAATGCATGGAGCTGCGGAAAAACTGGAAGGAAAAGAGACGGGCGGCAATGACGGCGGTACACATGGGGGAAGTACTGGAGATCATGGAAGGGCTCCAGGAAAAACGCAGCGGCGCAGTCCGGGGCTGTAAGAAGAGGCGGTAAACCGCATTCCCGCATTGCCCCATTCCTATATTGTGGATCCGGTTGTGGTGGATGAACTGATGCCCATTGCAAGGTATTCAGGTGTGCCGGAGCTGCAAGTTCCGGATCAGGCCGGGAGAAAGATAACGGACGGAACGGAGATGAACCATATGGAAAAAGCACAGGAAACAGGAAATACAGAGGAATTGACAGGAAGACAGACAATTCTGGTAACAGGGGCCACCGGCTTTCTGGGGGAATACCTGGTGCGGCGTCTGGTGAAGGCATACAGGGTGCGTGCACTGGGGCGGAACCGGGAGAGGGGCAGGCAGCTTGCGGCATACGGAGCTGTGTTTTGTCCGGGGGATTTTACCGACAGAGAAAGTTGCGCTGCTTATTTTGAGGGAGTGGATTATGTAATCCATGCAGGCGCGCTTTCCACTGTTTGGGGGAAATGGGAAGATTTCTATCGAACCAATGTGGCGGGTACAAATCTTGTGGCGGGACTGTGCCTGGAGAAAGGCATCCGGCGTCTGGTCTATGTGTCTTCCCCCAGTATATACACGGGAAAGGAAGACCAGTACTGCATCCGGGAAGACCAGGCTCCCCAACAAAACGATCTGAACTATTACATCAAATCCAAACTGATGGCGGAAGGGGTGGTCCGCAGGTGGAACGGCAAAGGCCTGGAGACCGTTATCCTGCGGCCGAGGGGGCTTATCGGCATCGGGGATACCAGTCTGGTGCCCAGACTCTTGAGAGCCAACCAAAAGCCGGGCATTCCCCTTTTTCGAGAGGGAAGGAACCTGGTGGACATCACCAGTGTGGAGAATGTGGCTCTGGCCTGTGAACTGGCCATGAAGGCTCCGGGGGCTTCCGGCAGGGTATTCAACATCACCAACGGAGAACCCATGGCGTTTGGCCGGATTTTGGAGCAGTTCCTGACTGCTATCGGGGAACAGCCCCATTATCTGCGGCTTCCTTTCGGGGCGGTGTATGCTGCGGCAGAGGGGATGGAGCGGCTTTACCGCACATTCGGGCTGCCCGGGGAGCCGCCGCTGACCCGCTACACGGTCTGTACTCTGGGGTATGCCCAGACCATGGATATCAGCCAGGCCAGGGAGATTCTGGGATATCGTCCGGAGAAAACCCTGGCGGAATCCATCGGAGAGTACGGGGCGTGGTGGAAAGGGGTACATGGGACGGGAGAGACTGCCGGTGCGGGGCAGAGGAACATTGCAGCATTGGCAGGCAGCATAAGAAAAGCGCCTGAAGGCAGCCCATTAAAGCCTCCGACGAAGCAGGAGAGAGCAGAGAAGGCAGCAGGCCGCAGGTACGCCGGGACCGGGACGCAGCCTGTGAGGCAAAACCGGGAAGCGGGCGGCGGGAAACCGGCCAATCTGCAGGGACCCGGCAAAATAATGGAAGTGCGGACATACCGCTGCGGATCCTGTACCAATAATCTGGGAATCATTTTCCGGGGCGGGATATCCGGTTGGAAGAAACGGCGGTTCCCGGCCAGGGCCATGCTGATTCGTCACAGGGAACTTGGCAATATTTTATATGATGCCGGTTACTCCCGGGAGATTTTCCGGGGCGGGATGGCACTGCGGATATACCGTCTGCTGAATCCGGTACAACTGGAGACGGGGGAAACGATAGCGGAGAGGCTTGAGGCGGACGGAATTGCACCGGAGAGCGTGGGGATGATTCTGCTGTCCCATGCCCACCCGGATCATGTGGGGGGATTGTCGCAGTTTTCCGGATATGATCTGGTGGCTTTTGAGGAAACTTTGGAGGCGCTGCACCATCCCGGCGTCCGCAGGCTGATGTTTCCGGCCCTGGTGCCTCCGAAGGGCAGTATCCGCAGGGAAATCATACCGGAAAATCCGCTGAAAGAACATTTTCTGTGCGGGTATTTTGAGGAAGTGTACGATTTGTTTGGGGACGGCAGCCTTATGGGAGTGCGTCTGGAAGGGCATTCCAGGGGACAGATGGGGCTGTGGATACCGGATGTAAGCCTTTTTCTGGCGGCGGATGCCTGTTGGGGAGGAGATCTGGTGCGGGCCACAAACCGCATGCGTCTGCTGCCCAAACTGCTGCAGGATAATTTTGCCGCCTATGAGGACAGCTTGAGGAGAATCTGCCGCATGAAACGGGACCATCCCCGGATCAGGGTATGTTTTACCCACCAGGTATGGAAATAAGCGAGCAGGGGGCATCAATGGGAAATGTTGATTTGCTTCACTTGCCAGGTACGGAAATAAGCGGGCAGAGTGCATCTGCGGGAAATGTTGATTTGCTTCACTTGCCAGATACGGAAATAAGCGGGCAGAGTGCATCTGTGGGAAATGTTGATTTGCTTCACTTGCCAGATACGGAAATAAACGGGCAGAGTGCATCTGTGGGAAATGTTGATTTGCTTCACTTGCCAGATACGGAAATAAGCGGGCAGAGTGCATCTGTGGGAAATGTTGATTTGCTTCACTTGCCAGATACGGAAATAAACGGGCAGAGTGCATCTGTGGGAAATGTTGATTTGCTTCACTTGCCAGATACGGAA
>CAJUGL010000041.1:0-6447 GCA_910586515.1 uncultured Acetatifactor sp. | reverse complement strand
AGTGCATCTGTGGGAAATGTTGATTTGCTTCACTTGCCAGATACGGAAATAAACGAGCAGGGGGCATTTGGGGCCGCCCTGGCGGGACGGACAAGGAGGTGCTGCTGTGTTTGAACAGTTGGAGGTGCTGAAATTTTACTTATACTATAGATATTTTTTGCCGAAAAACCGCTGCTTTCGGAACAGGAAAGCCCTGCGGCGCCGACAGAAAAGGAGGTTGAGAAGGCATCTGCGATATGTGGCGGAGCATTCGCCCCTTTACAGAGGGATGAAGAAGTTCTCTTCCTATCCTGTGATAGACAAGGCCTTTATGATGGAGCATTTCCATCGGCTGAACACGGTGGGAATCAGCCGGGAGGAGGCGGAGTCTTTTGCGGTCCGGGCAGAGCGGGAGCGGGATTTTGCCCCCAAGCTGAAAGGCGTTACGGTGGGATTGAGTTCCGGTACCTCCGGCCACAGAGGCATATTCCTGGTGTCCGACAGGGAGAAGGTGCGTTGGGCAGGCTATGTGTTGGCGAAATTTCTGCCGGGAAGTATCCTGGATTCCATGGACATTGCTTTTTTCATGCGGGCGGACAGCAATCTGTACCAGGCGGTAAATTCCAGGAGAATCCGGTTCCATTTCTTCGATATCTATCGGGATATGGAGGAACATGTCAGGCGACTGGAGGCACTGAAACCCAGGATTCTGGTGGGGCAGCCATCCCTGCTGCTGATGCTTGGGGCAGAGGCGGAGCGGGGAAACCTGCATATTTCTCCCCAGGTGGTGATTTCCATTGCGGAAGTACTGGAACGAGGGGATGAGTCCTATCTGAAAAAGGTGTTTCGGCAGAAGGTGATTCACCAGGTCTATCAGTGTACGGAGGGCTGCCTAGCTGCCACCTGTTCCCGGGGAACCCTTCATCTGAATGAGGACATTGTATATATTCAGCGGGAATACCTGGAAGGACGGCGATTCGTACCTATTGTGACGGATTTTGAGAGAAAGGCCCAACCGATGATCCGTTATCGGCTGAACGATATTCTGGTGGAGCGAAAGCAGCCCTGCAGCTGTAATAGCCCCTGCCTGGCTCTGGAGAAAATCGAGGGCAGGGAGGACGACATGTTTTCGTTTCTGGACGAACAGGGAAGAGAGAGGCTGATTTTTCCGGACTTCATCCGCAGATGTATCCTCTTTGCGGGGGTGGGGCAGGAGAAACGGGAGGTGTCAGTGCAGCCGGGACAGAAGGGAACCAGGAAAGCGGCATCCAAGCAGCCAGGACAGGAGGGAACCAGGAAAGCGGCAACCGAGCAGCCCAGACAGAAGGGAACCAGGAAAGCGGCAACCGGGCAGCCGGGACGGGACAGGGACAGGAGAGAAACAGCGGACCCTTCCGAATTTGGTTTGGCAAAAGGGGAGAGAAGAATCCGGAGACAGACCGGAAGTTCCGGGGAAAGCCCAACAGACCGGAAGAGGAAGGAAAGCACCTGGGAATACCGGGTGGTGCAGAATCCTGACAGGAGCATCACAGTCTATGCTGATCTTACAGAGGAGGAGAGGGAAACCGTGGTTGGGGAATTTCGCAAACTGGCCAGGGACAGAAGGCTTGTCCTGCCGGATATTGCCTTTGCTCCATACGACTGGGAAGTGGGGAAAAAGCTGAAGAGGATTCAGCGAATCCGGTGAACCAGGGCAGTGCGCGAAGGTTTTTCGGAATTGTGTACGTACTGAAATAGGGCAATGAATATACATGCGAATTACAGACAAATCGTTTATAAACGGCATATCAATCGGGCTTGCAGGAGGGTGAATAATGAAAATTCTGGTAATAGGCGGCACCAGGTTTTTTGGCATACATATGGTAAATGAACTTTTAGCAAAAGGCCATAATGTGACGATTGCTACACGGGGAAACAGATCAGATGTATTTGGTAACAGAGTCAATCGTATCATAATTGAGAGAACAAATGAACAGAGCATGAAGACTTTGAGCAGCAGCCATTATGATGTTGTAATTGATAAAATTGCTTACTGCTCAAATGATATAAAATATGGAATGGAAACCGTTCATTGTGATAAATATATCCATATGTCCAGCACAGCAGTCTATGAACCTAAGCACATGAATACGGTTGAATCTGATTTTGATGGTGTTTCGAAAGAACTGGTATGGTGTGATAGGACAGATTTTTCATACGGAGAAATAAAACGGCAGGCAGAGTGCGCTTTATGGCAGAAATATAGGGACAGGAACTGGATTGCGGTAAGATATCCATTTGTGGTAGGAAAAGATGATTATACAAAAAGATTGGCATTTTATGTGGAACATACCATGAAATCTATCCCCATGGATATTGACAATTTGAATAGTCAGATGGGATTTATCCGTTCTGATGAAGCCGGAAAGTTTATGGCTTTTCTGGTTGAGCAGGATATCAGAGGCGCAATCAATGGAAGCTCCGAAGGAACTATTTCCATAAGAGAAATAATTGAGTATGTTGAACAGAAAACCGGAACAAAGGCAGTTGTTGACAAAACCGGAGCAAAAGCGCCATATAATGGAGAATCAGAATATAGTATTAATACGGAGAAGGCAGGTGTGTTAGGCTTTCGTTTTTCAGTACTTCAAGATTGGATATATAAACTGTTAGATTATTATATTCAGAGAGTTAATTGACTCATTTCACTGATTTCCGAAAAGGCATTTCGGAATGGTATCAGGCAGATTGTTTTTTCGGAAAAAGGCCAGGGAAAAGCAGTTCGGTTAGAGGAGACTTACAGAATAAAAGGAAAATCAGAAGGGGTGAAAACACAGATGACAAAGGGACAGATAAGCAGACATGTGAAACTGGCAGGAATGGGGCGTGCTCTGGCAGGCGGCGAGACGGTCTTTGCGGGGGAGACCAGATATCGGCTTAAGGCAGGGGAGACATTGTTGGATTTGGCGGAAGAAGCAGCAGGAAAAGCGTTGGCGGAAGCCGGTATGGACATGGGGGACGTGGACTGCATCGTCTGCGCCATGGGCACACCGCTTCAGGCCATTCCCTGCAATGCGGCCCTGATTCATGAGCGGATGGCCAGGGGAACGGATATCCCTGCCATGGATATCAACACCACCTGCACCAGTTTCATCAGCGCCCTGGATGTGATGTCCTGCATGATAGAGTCCGGGCGGTACAGGGCAGTGCTGATTCTATCCGGCGACACGGCCTCCGCTGCGCTGAATCCGGGCCAGAAGGAGAGTTATGAGCTGTTTTCGGATGGCGCTGCCGCCGGCGTGCTTGTAAAGGCGGAACCGGGAGAAGCTTCCGAAATCCTTTATGCGCGCCAATGCACCTGGTCAGAGGGCGCCCATGACACGGAAATCCGGGGCGGGGGAGGGCTGCTGCCCGCATTTTCTTTTACAGATGAGAATCGGGAGGATTACTATTTTGACATGAAAGGAATCCGGATTCTGCGGCTCTGCGCCAGGAAGCTGCCGAAATTTGTGGAGGACTGTCTCCGGGAGGCAGGGGTTGCGCGGGAGGAGATACAGATTGTAGTTCCCCATCAGGCCAGTAAGGCCCTGGATACCATCATGCCCCGTCTGGGTTTCAGGGAGGGCACCTACATAAACCGGGTGGCAGCATACGGCAACATGGTCTCCGCCTCGGTTCCCTTTGCGCTGTGCGAGTCCGTTCAGGAGGGCAGAATCCGACGGGGAGATCTGGTGCTGCTCATGGGAACTGCGGCAGGGCTGACAGTGAATTTTATGCTGATGCGGTATTGAGTTTACGGTTCAGACAGCCCCATCAGGCTACTGGATTTATTTTTTTATCTAAAAAGCAGAAGGATGAAAGCCGCCATTTTTCTGTTGGATTTTTCCGCAAGGAAAGCTGCAAAAAGCATAACACAAATCTGTAACGGCTATGTGGGAGACGAAATCAATGAGAGAAGAAAAGGATATGGAAAATAAAACAGAGGCCCAGTGTCTGTATGAACTTGCCATGAAACATATCTATGGGGATGGAGTCCCGGAGGACAATGAACTGGCTGTGAAGCTGCTGACCCGGGCAAAGGATATGGGACATGTGGAGGCTGCCTATAATTTGGGGATTTGCTATCACTATGGCTACGGAACGGCAATCGATCTGGGAAAGGCCTATGAACTGTACCTGTATTCTGCAAACAGCAGCTATGGAAAGGGCATGGAACTGGTGGGGCGTTTCTATAACCGGGGCATCCATGTGGAGCAGAACCGCACACAGGCAGAATACTGGCTTCGGAAAGCTATGGAAAGCACAGACCCGGAAGCTGCCCTGGAAGCGCAAAAGGAACTTTTATAGTTACTGCTCACAGGTGCCTCCGCGAAATGTAGGTATGGCGGCGGATGGAAATGCACCTGAGACGGAATCCGGTTGGAAATATCTGAATTCAGCGAAAGATGAAATGGGACGGGTGGTTCTGTCGGGTACGCTTACAAAATCTTATCTACCGAAAGAAAGAGTCGGGCAGCCAAGTGCATGGGCAACATTTTATTCTCTATTGGCAGATAAGGAACGGTGAGAGTTCCCTTGCGACAATATGCGTGATGGTAAAAATATGTTTGGGATACTATGTTTGTTATTGAATGCAGGTCTTCACTGATTATATTGAGACAAATCGATTTGCGGCAGAAAATCTTTCGGGGTTTTCTGCCGTTTGTCTGTGCTGATATTGAATGGAAAGGGGGAACACCATGGCAGCTACCCGGCTGATGGCACTGCACATTAACAAGGGTAAGACTCTGGCGCAATGTCTGCAGGAGAGAACGGATTATGCATCCAATCCTGAAAAGACCGAGAAGGGAGAACTGGTAACTGCCTATGAGTGTGATCCCATGACGGTAGATGAGAAATTTCTGCTGAGTAAAAGGCAGTACCAGCATATAACCGGGCGGCATCAAAAGAATGATGTGATTGCTTACCCCTTTGATATCCGGCACCCTTCTGCTGCATCTTTTCATGTCTATGTCGAATATCGAAAGTCTGGTTATAGCAAAAGGTATTTTGAAGAGCATCGGGAGGCGGTAACGCTACACAAGGCGGCAAAGAATGCTTTCAGTCAGCTGAGGATGGAGAAGCTGCCAAGGGTTAAGGACTTGACAGCGGAATATGCGCAGGTGTTGTCAGAGAAAAAGGAAACTTATGCAGAGTTCCACAAAGCCCGTTCAGAGATGCAGGAGTACCAGAAGGTGCTGAAGAATGTCGAGATGTTCCTTCAGGAGCAAGGTGTGGAATCAGTTCAGGAAGAAGAGGCTGCAAAGAAGGATGCGCAGAGGAGAATAGCTGAAGGGAAAGAGAAACGGCATGAAGAGAGGTGAAGAGGCTGTCGGGGAATGGATGTGATCTGCTGATGGAGGATTCTGATTCGGGGCAAGAAGAGAGAGTCAGTTTGTGATCGGGATGGGGCGAGTGTAGTTTGCTTGCTCTGTTCCGAAATTTTTCCACCTGTGCGGTTAGATTTTATAGTCATACCACAAAATTAGGCACACAGATCCAATGGATTTGTTCCTTTTTGGGGCATTATAAAAGAAATCTGTCCCTGTCGGAACCAGATATCCTCATAGTTATTCTGATAGACCATTTCGATAGCAGCAAGGGCACTGCTTCCATGCTTTGGCCACGACATGCCATTATGTTTCTGGCGCTGCGCCACCAACATGTCATTTTCTTTTTCCACGGGATTGCTGGAATTGCGCAGGCCAAGCCCTGCCCTCACAGCATAACAGGTTATGCTGCTTTCCTTCCGTTTCAGATAGTTTATCTGTTCATCAAGCCATTTCTGGTTCTTTATCACAGGAGACGGCAGGGATTCCAGGTAACTTACTGCGTTTTTTACATCCCCCACCCACAGAATCCGCAGCAGCTTTTCAAGGGTCTTATTCCGCATGTCCTTCCCTTTTACCGCCATGCTCAGCAGCTCCTGGCATTTTTTCTTTAAATGGTACCAGTCCAGGATCACAGTATATGGATGGAACAGGAACATTTCCTCAATGCTGCTTTTGATGTTTTTTGCGCCATCCGTAAAAAACACCAGCCTGTTCTGCAGAAGCCCATTGAAGGCCAGGAAGGCCAGCATTGCCTTCATTGCGTTTTTCATGCCGCACGCTGTCAGGGCATATGTGCCCTGCCCATGCCCCCTTCCTCACTGGTGCGTTTTCCAACTACGTTTCCGTCATCATCTATGATTTCTGCAGTGAATTTTATTTTCATCCCAGACACTCCTCCGTTCCTGCTGTCAGCAAAGCTACGGAATCATTATAACGCAGATGGAAGAATATAGGAATTATTTTGTCATTTTTTTATTGCCGCTCCTAACCACTCGCAACCGCACAGGTGGAAAACATTTGTTGTCAAGGTTCAGTTCTTGGCTACGAGTTTTATTTTCGTAGCAAGGTTCAAATATATCTGAAATGCGTTTCTGCAATTCATTCAAAAAGCTTTCAT
>CAJUGL010000040.1 GCA_910586515.1 uncultured Acetatifactor sp. | reverse complement strand
TGGGCCTGGTCCGCAGGGGCAGGGGACGGGCATCTTCGACAGCCTGTCTGTATTCCGCCTGCTTTTCTTCAGAGATATCTGTGCCGTAATAGTATGGTATATAAGGTACGCCATCTCTGATGTGCTTTGTGGCCAGTTTGTATATGATTCTTTCCTGCAGCCATTCCTCGAATATATTTCTGTGTGCAGGCTGGATAATTGTATCAGCCAATGCCGCCTGTGTTTCCTCCTTGAGCAGGAAGCGAATAAATTCCCATGCGCCGTCCTTGTGACTGGAATTGGCATTGACCGCCATGGTACAAATAGACCTGGAGACTGCGTGGAATCCGTCATCAAACAATGTACCGCAGAGAACTTTTCCTGCAGCTTCCCGTTCCGCCTGTCCTTTATAATCGAACAGGTTCCAGAGAGCTATATATTCACAAATACTGTCTTCCGGATTTTTTCTGCCGTTGTCTCCATACCGCAGGGCAGCCTCCAGCAGTTTTCCGAACAGTGGGGTATTGAAATTGCAGCTGCCGGAGGAACCGTTTCCGTCGTTTCCCCAATCAACCATTCCCCAGAGACTGTCTGTTCCCTCCAGAAACCAGTTCAGCACCTGCCCGGAATCCATGCCTTTCTGCCAGACACCGTCCCTGTCCTGGGAGAGAAGCGCATCAACCAGCGTTTCGATGTCGGGAGTTTCCAGCGAACCTAACACATCGGCATCCATTAAGTAATACTGAAGAAAAAGCCGGCAATTTACGCCGTAAATCTGTTCACCCTGCTGCCAGGTGGAAAGGGCAGGGGAAAAATAGTCCTCTTCCCGGATGCCGGAAGCTTCCAGATAGGGGGTAAGCTCTTCCAGGGCGCCATTGTCTAACATTCCCCCGATGTAATCTTCAATAAACTTGCCGCAGAGGATATCGGGTCCTTTTCCAGCACCGATCTGAACGCTGGTAAGACGGGCAAAGTCTGTTGGATCATTGCCTCTGCCGCAGTCTTCCAGCACGATATGATAGGTGCTGTTTTCCTGGTTAAACTGGGTGGCGTACTCTCCAAACCAGGAATTATCATAGAATATTCCCCGGCAGACAAGGGGGATTTTTTCCACTTTTTCCATTCGTATCCGTTCCAGGAAACAGTTCAATCCGTTAAAGTCAGTCCATAGGAGTTGTAGGGAACCATCTTCTAACGCCTGGAAATCCTGCAGGGTTGACTTATCATGCCATCCATAGGAGGTTCCTGTAAAGTACAAAAGCGGTTCCAGGCTTCCGTTATTCGGGTTGATTTTCATGATTTCCCGGCTGCAATCAGGTCCGCTTCCGGTTACCGCAGGGGCATTGCCTGCAGAACCCAAGTACACTTGTATTTCATAAGGGAGCTCCACCTGGAAATCGGGAAGCAGCTTTCCGGTAGCGGGATCTACCTCTCTAAGTGTCCGCGAGTCGTCTGTTTCGTCCCGCAGCTGTACATATACCCTGCCGCCTTCTGTCTGGCAGATGCCGTCGATATCAAGGTCTGCCGGCAAGGGGGTTTCGTACAGGATTTCTCCGGAGGAAAGAATTTTGGTAATGGAGGCGTTTCCCCTGTGTCCGGTCTTCATATCCATATCGGAATAGACATAGTTGATTTTTCGAAGGCAGTAGAAATCTCCGTTCCGGTCAAGATACCACCGGCAGGAGGGGCTGGAGACCACAAGGCTGGAGGGGATATCCTGCAGCACAAGCTCCGGTTCTGTGTCTTTCCGGCACAGGTAAATGTCGGATGTTTTGAAGGAGGCCTTGGCCCAGAGCTGGACCGGCTCTCCGTTCAGGAACTGCGTGCCGATAGAGAGATAGCCGGTGCCGCCCATGGCGATGACATTGCGTACGTTTTCGTCCTGGGGGTTTTTGTCCTGGAATCCGTTGTTGAAAAGAGGTTCCGATTCCGCGGCCAGGTCATAGTATACGGTCCGGTCAGTAACAGCGCTTAAGTCGTCCATTCCCGGGGCGATACCCAGCCAGGTTTCCTCCGGTGTCTTTGTTTTGCCGCAGGCGGAGAGGAAGAGGCAGGACAGAAAAATAACTGCCGATAATATGCTTTTTTTCATAGATTTTTCCTTCATATAAATTAGATGCTGTATGTTTTGAAATAAAAAGGGAAATGACAGATGCCATCTCCCTATGCTTCAATGACAAAGCTTTTATGCCAGTTACGAATGAATATCTTTACAATTTACGGCTTTGTTCTTTCACAGCCTGTACAGCTATATTTATTGTCTGTCCACACCCAGTTATGATCACCAACTTTAATCGTATACACATTCTCCCAGTAAGAGTATTTACAAGTCGGGCATTCATGCACGGTTCCTCTTCTTTCATAATGACCATCGTCGGTCTGGAAGGGTTCTTTAAGGGCATCAATCCCTACGATAAAGGCCGGATGCGTACATTGAGCCGCCTCCGCCGACAGTCCGATGACAGAAAACATACTCATCGTCATCAGACAACCACATAATAATCCAACAATTTTTTTACGATTCATAAAAATTCCCCTTTCTGCTGAATCTGTTCATTCTGGCATTGAAGCATGTGCGTTTTTACACATTTGTATTTTAGCATATTTTGTCAATTATTACAAGGGGAAAATTCAACTACAACATTAAAAAACATAGAAAAATGAAAAGAATATTTTATCAACGGTATACGCAAAGCGGGAAAAGGATTGTATTTTTCAGAGGATTCCATTATAATATACTGCAGACCGCCAGGATTTACAGTAATGCCTCCGGGAAAATACCCGGCTGGCGGTCTGCAGTCGGGTTGTACTGCAAATTCAACTGGTGCGCAGTATAAATGCCATACGAACAGGTGGTCAGAGCAGGCAGAAATGGACGGAACAGGAAGGAAATAATCGTGCTGTTTATCGCCGGCGCCGCATAAAGATAAGAGAGAGGAGAACAGGAAATGACAGAGATCATAAAAGCGATCGTCTACGGAATCGTAGAAGGAATTACGGAATGGCTGCCCATCAGCAGCACAGGACATCTGATTTTGCTGGAAAGCATTATGCCTTTTCAGACAGTGACTGACGGAGGGACTGTCAGCGAGGAATTTTTCGGCATGTTTGACGTAGTGATTCAGCTGGGGGCAATTTTGGCGGTGGTGGTGCTGTTCTGGAGTCGGATATGGCCCTTTGCGCTGACCAGGAGGGAACGGGAACAGGAGGGCGGAACCGGGGTTATGTCCTGGTTTAAAAGGGACATCTGGATTCTGTGGTTTAAGATTCTGGTATCCTGTGTTCCGGCGGCAGTGATCGGCATTCTGTTTGACGATGTGTTCGACGCCTTATTTTATAATCCCACCAGTGTAGCCATAGCGCTGATTGTATTCGGTGTAGCTTTTATCGTGGTGGAGAATTGGAATAAGGGAAGGCGGCCCAGAGTGCGGAAATTGTCTCAGATCAGCTATCAGACAGCGTTTCTCATCGGCGCGTTCCAGCTTATCGCGGCGGTTTTCCCCGGAACATCCCGTTCGGGCGCAACTATTGTAGGGGCTCTGCTGATCGGGGTATCCAGAACAGTGGCTGCCGAATATACGTTCTTCCTGGCAATACCGGTTATGTTCGGAGCAAGTCTTCTGAAAGTGGTGAAGTTCGGGTTTGCGTTTACGCCGCTGGAACTGACGCTGCTGATTACGGGTACGCTGGTTTCCTTTATTGTCTCCCTGTTTGTGCTCCGGTTTCTGATGGGATATATTAAGAAGCACGACTTTAAGGTGTTCGGCTGGTACCGTATCGTGCTGGGAGCTGTGGTTCTCTTATATTTCACGTTTGTCTCCTGAACATGCGTGTACATAGCTGGTGAATAATTTCTTTCAAAAAAAGAATCCCGGGACTCCGGGATTCTTTTTTGTATTCTATGGGGTATCAGTCTAAATTGATTCCGCTGAAACCGCCGGAGGGGGAATGGGTATCGGAATTGGCCGAAGCATATTCCTCCCTCAAGATAAACTTGGCAACCAGGCTCTTGAGCATTGCCGCCTGTTCCGAAAGTTCCTGGCTGGCAGCCGCGCTCTGTTCGGAGGTGGCGGAATTGGTCTGTACCACGCTGGAAATCTGGTCTACGCCCAGAGTAACCTGTTCAATGGCGCTTGCCTGATCTTCTGCGGCAATGGCAATCTTGTCTACATTCTCAGAGACTGTACGTACCTGGTCCACAACTTTTGTCAGAGAGATGGCTGTGGAATCCGCGATCTGTGTTCCTCTTGCCACTGCGTTGATGGAGCTCTCAATGAGTCTGGCAGTATTCTTGGAAGCTACGGAACTCTTGTTGGCCAGGGTGCGGACTTCCTCGGCTACTACGGCAAAGCCCTTTCCTGCCTCACCGGCACGGGCAGCTTCTACAGCGGCGTTCAGCGCCAGGATATTTGTCTGGAATGCGATATCTTCAATTGTCTTGATGATCTTGCCGATTTCGTTGGAGGTACGGGTAATCTCCTCCATGGCAGTCATCATATCCTGCATCTGCGTATTGCAGCCTTCCATCTCGCTGCCGGCGGTATTGGACTGAGATCTTGCATTGTCGGCGTTCTCCGCAGTCTCCTTGACCTGAGAGGAAATATTGGAGATTGTGGCGGCCAATTCCTCTACTGAAGCGGCCTGCTCCGTTGCGCCCTGGGCAAGCGCCTG
Organism: uncultured Acetatifactor sp.; assembly: GCA_910586515.1. GTDB lineage: Bacteria > Bacillota > Clostridia > Lachnospirales > Lachnospiraceae > Acetatifactor. The sequence goes on along the minus strand of CAJUGL010000040.1, from coordinate 25,271 downwards.
AGCGCCGTTGGAAACCTGGCCGGAACCGGAGGCAACCTGATCTGCGCTTCTGTTGATCTGACCCAAAGTAATGCTCAGGTCGCGGTTCAGCTTGCGGATAGAAGTCAGCAGGCTCTGGAAACTGCCTACATAGCGCTCCTCGGCCTTTGTGCGGACATCGAAATTCCCGTCGGCCATTTCGCTCAGAAGCCTTGAGGCATCGACGATGACATCCTCCAGAATCGTGGCCATGTTGCGGAAGGCATCCGCCAATCGGCCCAGTTCGTCCCTTGACTTATATGTAACGGCAATGTTGAAGTCTCCGCCTACGATCTGGCCGGAAGACTTTTCCAGCTCCCTGAGAGGCTTGGTGATGGCGCTGGTCAGGTAGGTGGAGAGGAAAATGGTAATCAGCAGAGCTATACCTGCCATCCCCAACTGTATGGCGACCAGAGTATCCTGCATTTTAACCGTGCTCTGGTAATTTTCTTCGGCATTTTGCTCGGCCTTTTGGCTGATCTGGATCAGCGTGTCCACGGCCGTGTCTACCAACGGCTGGTACTGGTTAAGCAGAATAGTCCGCGCAGCCGCCTGATCCGTCGCCGAGGTGGAGAGAACGACATCCTGCATATCTACGGCCTGGCGCACATAGGTGGCGAAGGTGTTCAAAAGTTCGTCTTCCCCGGTAAAATGCTCAAACAGCCAGGTGGCATTTTCTTCCAGAAGGGTCAATTCCTTGTTCATATCCTCCTGATAGATCTTGCTTTGATTATCATCATCCTCGATGGTGATAAAAGTAAGATCCTTTACAATGATCTGCAGCCCCCTGCGCATGTTCATGATTTTGTTTGTGATTTGGTAACCCACATTGTAGAATTCCGAATACTTGTCGGCGTTTTCGTTCAGCCCCATAATAGCGGTGGCGACTGTTCCACAGAACAGGATGATGACCAGCATGAAGGTCACCAATAATTTTGTTCTGATTTTTAAGTTCTTCATTTTTATCCTCCTCGCAGAATAAGTTTGCTTTTTGCATGCCTAAATTATAACAGATTATTCTAAATCTGTCTACTCAATTCACGACGGTGCAGATCAAATTTCTGTAACAGCAACGTTACTGTGAACGGAGTGAACAGTAACACAGCAACCCATCTATGTAACAGTAAACAGCCAGATAGTTGACATTTTTGCAAAAATAGAATACAATGCTGTAAGGCGGCTTCGGTATAGTCAGTGCGGAAGTCTGTTCATACAAATAATTGATATCTGAATAAATTGATATCGAAGCAGAGAGCCAGAGAAAGGAAGTGGTAATTATGGCAGGAAGAAAATCGACAAAACCTGCGGCAGCGGAAGTATCGGAAGCTGAAACTATTGAATCCAGGACAGAAGACATAAAGGCAGACACGGCAGGATCCAAGGTGGAAGAGACGAAGAAGGCGGAACCGAAGAAGACGGCAGGAAAGAGGGCAGGCGCAAAAACGGAGTCCGTGAAGACGGAGACGGCCAAGGCGCCGGCAAAGAAGAGCGCGGTCAGGACTGCGTCTAAGAAGGCGGAGAAGGCAAACAATTTATACGTTCAGTACGCCGGGAAGTCTTATTCTCAGGAGGAGCTGATGAAAATCGCAAAGGATGTATGGAAGTATGATCTGAAGCGCAAGGCGGGCGATTTGACCAGTATCAGCCTTTACGTAAAGCCCGAGGAGAATAAGGTTTATTATGTGATGAATGAGGAATGCACAGGAAGTTTTGATATCTGAGGCATTCGCCGGGGCAGAAATCGAGCCGGGGTGATAATATCCCTGCGCATAAACCAAAAAGCGGCATCGAATCCGTTAGTATACGGGGGTTCGATGCCGCTTTTTTAGAATTTTTTTAGAATTATTTTTGGGGAAATTGGTTGACAATGATTAGGGTAAGTGATATTTTATGGTTAGCAGGTGTTAGCACTCCCCGCAAATGAGTGCTAATAATAAAAAGGGAGGCAGCTTCCATGGAGCTGGATGAGAGAAAAAGAAAAATCCTGCAGGCGGTTATCCGCAATTATCTGGAAACAGGCGAACCGGTGGGCAGCAGAACGATTTCCAAATATACCGACCTGAACCTGAGTTCCGCAACCATCCGGAACGAGATGGCAGATTTGGAGGAGATGGGGTATATCTTTCAGCCGCATACTTCTGCGGGAAGGATTCCTTCCGACAGGGGCTACCGCTTCTATGTGGACGCCATGATGGAGGAAAAGGAACGGGAAGTGCTGGAGCTGCGGGAGATGAAAGAGATGCTGTCGGAGCGCCAGAATAAGGTGGAAGCGCTGCTGAAGCAGATGGCCCGGCTGCTTGCGCAGAATACCCAGTACGCCACCATGATCTCCGCCCCGAGGGCAAAGCGCAGCAAGCTGAAGTTTATTCAGCTGTCCAGAGTGGACGCAGGGCAGCTTTTGGCAGTCATCGTTCTGGAGGGCAATGTGATCAAGAACAGCATTCTTCCCGTGGAGGAAGAGCCGGATGACGAGACGCTGCTGAAGTTGAATATTCTGCTGAACACGCACCTGAACGGGCTTGCCATCGACGAGATCAATTTAGCCATGATAGCCGTCATGAAGCAGCAGGCCGGGATTCATGGGAGGATTGTGGGAGAGGTCATTGACGCGGTGGCCGAGGCGGTGAGAGCCGAGGAAGATCTGGAGATTTATACCAGCGGAACCAATAATATTTTTCGCTATCCGGAGCTGGCGGATCAGCAGATGGCCAGCGAATTGATCAATACCTTCGAGGAGAAGCAGCTTCTGGGAGAGATCCTTCAGGAGGCTCAGGGGGATGTCGGGGAGACGGGGATTCAGGTCTATATCGGATCGGAGACACCGGTGAAGAGCATGAGGGACTGCAGTGTCGTTACCGCTACCTATGAACTGGGAGGCGGTATGAAGGGGACCATCGGTATAGTGGGGCCCAAGCGGATGGATTATGACAAGGTTGTGGGGACGCTGAGAACCATCCAGGTACAGCTTGATAATTTATATAGGAAGGAAGAGGAAGAATAACGCCTGGGCGCAAGGGGAATTTTCCATCCGGGAATTTCCCGTCCGGCGGAGGACTTTCCTAAGTAAATAAGTAGAAAAGAATGGGAGGCTGAAGATTGGCAATATGGCAGATCAGGAACGCGGAATGGAAAAAGAGACAGAAATAGAAAAGGAAACGGACCGGGAACTGGCGGCTGAGGAGCAGGAGCCCGACAGGGAAGAAGGGGCCGGAAACGAAGAGGCCGGAGCTGAGGAAGCGGCGGGAGGCGAGGAGGAAAGCGCGCCGCCTGAGGGAGAGGATCCCAAGACCTGGGCGGAGAAGCGGGCGGCAAAGAAGCAGGCCAAGCTGGATAAGAAGTCTCAGGGCTACAAAGAGCAGATCGAGCAGCTTGAGGATAAGGTGAAGCGTCAGCTGGCAGAGTTTGAGAATTTCCGAAACCGAACGGAGAAGGAAAAACACGCCATGTTTGAGACGGGGGCGAAGAGCGTAATAGAGAAGATTCTTCCCGTGGTGGACAATTTTGAGCGGGGGCTGGCGACGGTGCCCGAGGACAGAAAAGAGGATCCTTTTGTAGACGGGATGAACCGTGTATATAAACAGCTGCTGACGGAGCTGGAGAATCTGGGCGTGAAGCCCATTGAGGCTGTGGGGAAGGAATTTGATCCGAATCTGCACAATGCGGTAATGCAGGTGGAGAGCGGGGAATACGAATCCGGTGTGGTGGCCCAGGAACTCCAGAGGGGTTACACTTACCGCGACAGCGTGGTGCGGCATTCCATGGTGGGTGTGGCAGAGTAGGACAGTAATCAGGTTTCTAATGTATTTTCAGATAAATAGCAGATTAAATTCAGGAGGACATAAAAATGAGCAAGATTATCGGAATCGACTTAGGTACCACTAACAGCTGCGTGGCTGTGATGGAGGGCGGCAAGCCCACTGTTATCGCCAATGCGGAAGGCGCCAGGACCACCCCCTCTGTAGTGGCCTTTACGAAAACAGGGGAAAGACTGGTAGGTGAGCCGGCAAAGCGCCAGGCAGTCACCAACGCAGAGAAGACCATCGCTTCCATTAAGAGAGATATGGGTACAGACAACGGCCGCTCCATTGAGGGCAAGAGATATTCACCGCAGCAGATTTCCGCCATGATTCTGCAGAAGCTGAAAGCGGATGCGGAGAGCTATCTGGGGGAGAAGGTTGCTGAGGCGGTGATCACGGTTCCTGCGTATTTTAATGATGCGCAGCGTCAGGCAACCAAAGATGCGGGCAAGATAGCCGGCCTGGAAGTAAAGCGCATTATCAATGAGCCTACGGCTGCGGCTCTCGCCTACGGTCTGGACAATGAAAAAGAACAGAAGATCATGGTGTACGATCTGGGCGGCGGTACATTTGACGTATCCATCATTGAGATCGGCGACGGCGTCATCGAAGTTTTGGCCACAAACGGCGATACCCATCTGGGGGGCGACGATTTTGACAACAAGATAATTCAGTGGATGCTGAGCGAGTTCAAGAAGGCCGAGGGAGTGGACCTGTCCAATGATAAGATGGCAATGCAGAGGCTGAAGGAAGCTGCCGAAAAGGCGAAGAAAGAGCTTTCCAGCGCGATGACCACGAATATCAACCTGCCCTTTATCACGGCCACGGCAGAAGGACCGAAACATTTTGATATGAACTTAACCCGCGCGCAGTTTGATGAACTGACGCATGATCTGGTGGAGAGAACGGTAATCCCTGTTCAGAATGCCATGAAGGATGCCGGTTTGACGAATTCGGATCTGGGACAGGTGCTGCTTGTAGGCGGTTCCACCCGTATCCCGGCCGTTCAGGACAAGGTAAGACAGATAACGGGTAAGGAGCCCAGCAAGTCGCTGAATCCGGATGAGTGTGTGGCGATCGGCGCTTCCGTGCAGGGCGGCAAGCTGGCAGGCGACGCAGGCGCAGGCGATATTCTGCTCCTGGATGTGACACCGCTGTCGCTTTCTATCGAGACCATGGGCGGTGTGGCTACCAGGCTGATTGAGCGGAATACAACGATTCCCACCAAGCACAGCCAGATTTTCTCAACTGCGGCAGATAATCAGACCGCGGTGGATATCAATGTAGTACAGGGCGAGAGACAGTTTGCCCGGGACAACAAGTCTCTGGGACAGTTCCGTCTGGACGGGATCCCTCCTGCAAGAAGAGGCGTGCCGCAGATCGAGGTTACCTTTGATATCGATGCAAACGGTATCGTGAACGTTTCCGCAAAGGATCTGGGAACCGGTAAGGAGCAGCACATCACAATCACGGCCGGATCCAATATGTCCGATGATGAAATCGACAGGGCGGTAAAAGAGGCGGCTGAGTTTGAGGCCCAGGATAAGAAGCGCAAGGAGGCCGTGGAGGCACGGAACGAAGCGGATTCCTTTGTGTTCCAGACCGAGAAGGCACTGGGTGAAGTGGGCGACAAGATCAGCGAGATTGAAAAGTCCGCCGTACAGGCTGACCTGGATGCGGTGAAGGGCATTCTGGAGAGAACCAAAGATCAGGAGATGAGCGACAGTGATGTCGATGAGTTGAAAGCGGCAAAGGAGAAGCTGATGAACAGCGCCCAGAGCCTGTTTACCAAGATGTATGAGAATATGCAGCAGGCACAGGGCGGTGCGGCAGGCCCGGATATGGGGGGCGCGGCAGACACGCAGGGCGCATCAGGTCCCGATGACGATGTGATTGACGGAGATTTCCGCGAAGTATAAGATGGGGACGGTGCCGCTTGCGGCACCGTTTTCGCGGGTAGACGGATCCTTATGCATTTTGCGGGGGAAATCTGCCTGCGGAATCCGTTATTTCCTTTGCGGCAGGGGCTGTCTGAACTGTTACCAATTCTTACCATAAAATCACAGTTCGGCTGTAATAAAAGATTGAATAAGTGCGCAAAATGTGATATTTTAATAGAGTGTGTATATTGTGATATGAGGAGTTTATTATGGCAGAGCAGAAGCGAGACTATTATGAAGTTCTTGGCGTAGATAAAGGGGCGGATGATGCGGCGATTAAAAAAGCATACCGTGCTCTTGCAAAAAAGTATCATCCGGATATGAATCCGGGAGACACGGAGGCAGAAAAGAAATTTAAGGAGGCGTCGGAAGCCTACGCCGTGTTGAGCGATCCGGATAAGAGACGCCAGTATGACCAGTTTGGCCATGCCGCTTTTGACGGCGGCGCAGGAGGGGCAGGCGGTTTTGACTTCAGTGGGGCGGATTTCGGAGATATTTTCGGAGATATCTTCGGAGATTTGTTTGGCGGCGGGCGCAGCAGAGCGCACAGCAACGGCCCGATGAAGGGCGCGAATCTCCGTACCAGTGTCCGCATTGCTTTCGAGGAGGCGGTATTCGGCTGTAAGAAGGAAATTGAACTCAATGTCAAGGAAACCTGCAAGACCTGCAGCGGTTCAGGGGCAAAGCCGGGAACCAGTCCGGAGACTTGTCCGAAGTGCGGCGGCAAGGGACAGGTAATGTTTACGCAGCAGTCTCTTTTCGGCACGGTGCGCAATGTACAGACCTGTCCGGACTGTCAGGGAAGCGGCAAGATTATCAAGGATAAATGTGCGGATTGTCGGGGAACCGGATATATCTCCATGAAAAAACGTTATTCCGTAGATATCCCCGCAGGGATCGATAACGGGCAGTCTACGCGTATGCCTGGTCTGGGAGAACCGGGGATTAACGGAGGTCCCCGGGGAGATGTGCTTATCGAGGTGATCGTAGGGCGTCATCCGATCTTTCAGAGGCAGGATTTCGATATTTTCTCCACAGTGCCGGTTTCCTTTGCGGTGGCTGCGCTGGGCGGCGAAGTGCTGATTGATACGGTGGACGGAAAGGTGATTTACGATGTGAAGGCGGGCACCCAGACGGACACCAGGATACGGTTGAGAGGAAAGGGAGTTCCCTCCTGGCGGAACAAGGATGTCAGAGGTGATCACTATGTGACTCTGGTGGTGCAGGTTCCGGACAAGATGAAGCCGGAGGCGAAGGACTTGCTGCGCCAGTTCGACGAGCTTACAGGAAATACGCTCAATGCTGCCAAGACTGTTTCCGAGCAGGATCATTCCGGAGAGGGCAGAGAGAACGCAAAGGAAGGAAAGAAGAAAAAGTTCTGGAAATAGAAATATTTTCAATGCTCTGCAAGGTTTTCATTCTAACCGTCGTATTAATAAGTAGAGAGGTAACCGACAGCAGTTGCGCAATGTCGGGGAAGTCTCAAAAAAGATCAGAATGGAGGCAGAGAAAATGAAGAAATTGGTTATGGCAGGGGCAGTACTTATTCTTACCGCATTTATGGGAATGTCGGCATCAGCGGCGGGGACGTCCTTTTCTGTGGCAAAGGTGACGCCTACCGGCGCGGTATTGCGCCATCATGCTCACCGAACTCTGGGAAGTGCAGGAAGGTATCACTGCGCGGTGAGCCCGGAGAGCGCGGCAATCAGCTGCAGCGTAGTAAACGGACACTGCAGAAGCTGGAGCGACTGCGACGGGAATGACAATTGTACGCTGTGCGGAAATCCTGTGTACAGGGAGAGCGCGGCAGTGAGCTGCAGCGTAGTAAACGGATACTGCAGAAGCTGGAGCGACTGCGACGGGAATGATAATTGCACGCTGTGCGGAAATCCTGTGTACAGGGAGAGCGCGGCGGTGAGCTGCAGCGTAGTAAACGGATACTGCAGAAGTTGGAGCGACTGCGACGGGAATGACAATTGTACGCTGTGCGGAAATCCTGTGTACAGGGAGAGCGCGGCAGCCTCGGGGAACGGCTGTCATGCTTCCGGGCACCACGGAGGCGGGCACCACGGCAGAGGACATCATTGATAAAGGGTATCAGGGCGGGCGGCAGCAGCATGAATGTTGCCGCCCGATGCTTCGTTTCATGAGATAAAACCAGAGAGAAGAGGGCGGTGAGCTTGGTGCGCAGTGAGGGTGAGGTCAACCATGCGGTGGAACGGTATTCTGATATGATACGGCGGATTTGTCTCTGTTATCTGAAAAATTCAGCCGATACGGAGGATGTCTTTCAGAGTGTTTTTCTGAAATATCTGCTCTATGAAGGCAATTTTGAAGATGAGGGACATGAGAAGGCGTGGTTTATTCGTGTTGCGCTGAATGCCTGTAAAGATTATCGGAAAAGTCTGTTTCGCCACAGGACGCTGTCTTTGGAGGAACTGGCGGAGGAGGCGGCGTCGATTCCGCCCCGGCAGTGCGAAGTGCTGGAGGCAGTGCTGGCCTTGCCGGCAAAATACAGAGATGTGATTTATCTGCATTACTATGAAGGTTACTCTGCTGCGGAGATGGGCAGAATTCTGGGCAGGAAAGAAAATACGGTCTATTCGCTGCTGTCCAGAGGACGGGCTATGCTGAAGGAAGCGTTGGGGGGTGATTTGTGATGCGCACGGAGGAGAGAATCCATGATGCCTTTGACCGGATTGAAGCCAGTGAGGAACTGAAAGCTTCTACCAAAGACTTTCTGCGCAGGGCAAGGCAGCAGGATAGTCTCAGACATCGCAGACATCGGCGGCCCGTCCGGCGTCCCGGTTTCGGAGTGGTCCTGGGAACCGTGTGTCTGATGCTGGTTTGCCTTCTGGGAACAGGCGGCTATGTTCTGGCGAAAATACCGGTTTCCTATGTCAGCATAGATGTAAATCCGTCTATCGAACTGGCGCTGAACAGGTTTGACAGGGTAATTTACGCGGCGGCTTACAATAGAGACGGGGAGAATGTGCTGAACACTTTATCGCTGAATGGTATGCGGTATAACGATGCGGTGGACGCTGTGATGGAAAGCGATGCCATGCAGCCCTATCTGTCCGCGGAGGCAGGGCTGACTTTTACCGTGGCGGCGGGCAGCGGACGGAAGGCGGATGCGCTGCAGACGGAAATCGCGTCTTCTTCAGGCTGTCTGAAATACGGCGGTACGAGTCTCAGCGCGGACATCGGCATCGTGGAGGAGGCTCATGAAAACGGCCTGTCAACAGGAAAATATGCGGCATATCAGGTTTTGAGACAGTATGACGGAACGGTGACTGTTCAGGATTGCCATGACATGACCATGGCCGAAATATACGGATTGATTCAATGCCATAAGAGCGGGCATGAAAACGATCAGCAGGAAAAGGGACATAAAGGAGAGGAAAGGCACGGCCATGGGCATAAATAAGACCGGAGTATGCGGCATAATCAAAAATGAAAAGCGGTAAAAACGAATTTCTGGGGGTTTTGTGTAATTTATATATGACGGCCATACTGGCAGCTCTTCCCCTGTATACAGGCGGGGGGTATTGGCAGCTGGGTGATACCAAGTATATCCTGTTTCGAAATATATCTTTTCTGTGCCTGGGATTGTGGCTGGCAGCCGAAATACCGGCGCTTATCAAAGGCGCCGCCTCGGCCGCGGAGAGCGGGGAGCAGGATCTTTCGGCTCTAAGCGCGGTGGATTGGGCGGTGGCGGCCTATGGGATATCCGTGACGGCATCGGCCCTTGTCAGTTCCTACGGGAAACTGGCCTGGCTGGGGTATGAGGGCTGGTATATGGGGGCGATTTCCCAACTTATTTTTGTCGGACTCTATTTTTTTGTGTCAAGGCGGTATGACGGTTCCGGCTGGCCTCTTTATCTGGGGGAGGCGGCGCTTTTCCTGGTGAGCATTCTTGGGCTGCTGCACCGGTTGGGGATAGACCCGCTGGGCCTGCTGGCAGGCTGGAACAGCGGGGACTGGGAGTATAGTCACATGCTTTCCACTCTGGGCAATATCAATTGGCTGTGCGGTTATTACAGCGCGGCCCTGGTTTTGGCTGTGGTTCCCTGGCTGAGGGACCGGAGGGGAAAGGTCCGGATTCTGCATTATCCCCCAGCGGCGGCGGCCTGTGTGCTTCTGGGTGTGCAGGGAAGTCAGGGCGGGCTGTTGATTCTTGCGGTCTGTATGGCAGTATGCTTTATTCAGGGCCGGGGACATTTGGCTGTCAGGAGGAGGCTCTGGCTGCTGACGGCGGGATTTTTTCTGGGAATGGCCCTGATGGAGCAGCTGATGCGCGTTCAGGGGGATAAGGCCGCGGTGGTGCGGGACGGGAATATTTTCGGCCGGACAGTATGGTACGGCTGGGCTGCTGCCGGGCTGGTCAGTCTGGCGTGCTTTTTTCTGGACAGGCTCGTGCAGGGGAAGTTTGCCGCCAAAGGGGGCCGCGGGCCGCGCACGGGTAGCGGAGAAGGCCGTTCCCCTATCCGATTGACGGGGAGAAGGAAAAGCTTCCCGGAGGTGAAGAAGGCGGGGAATCCGGTGAAGAAAGGGCGCAGAGCGGGGGGATTTTCCGCGGTATTTGTGCTGTCCGTCCTGGCAGTCTGGGGGGCCCTGTCCCATGGGTTGGATGATAATTTCGGCAGCGGCAGGGGATTTCTGTGGAGAATTGCCCTGGAAAGCTTTGCGGAGGCAGACGGAAAGGACAAGCTGCTGGGGGCCGGGCCGGACTGTTATGGGCAGGCTGTTTTTGCCGAAAAGGGAGCAGGAGCGGAGGTGTGGAAAGGGGAGCATTGGGAGGGGGCGGTGTTTACCAATGCCCACAATGAGGTGCTGAGTCAGCTGTGCAATGTGGGCATTTTAGGAACCGTATGCTACCTGGCGATTTTTTATACCGGATTGAGGAGATATTCCGGTACGGAAAGCCCGGAAGAAAAGGGCGGGCAGGAGGATATATGCCGTATGGGGGTGTTGGCTCTTTCCTTATATGGAGCTCATGCTTTGATAAGCTTTCAGCAGGTATTGAATACGCCCCTGCTCTTTCTGCTGCTGGGTGTGTGTGAACGGCAGCGGAGGGGAGGAGAAAAACAGAAAGAAGGGAGAGATCAGGATGAAGTGGAAGACATTCAGGATTAAGACAATAACAGATGCTGAGGATATCATCATCAGCGCGCTCTATGACATTGGGCTGGAGGGCGCGCAGGTCGAGGACAATATTCCCCTGACGGCCCTGGAAAAAGAACAGATGTTCGTAGATATTCTGCCGGAGGGACCAGAGGATGACGGCATTGCCTATCTGAGCTTTTTCGTGGAGGAGAAGGAAGGCGGAAGCCTGGAGATCCAGGGGGAGAAGACGGATACGGATACCCTGCTGGCCCGAATTCGGGAGGAGCTGGAGGGACTGCGGGAATTCTGCGATATCGGGGAAGGTTCAGTCACCTTGGGGGAGACGGAGGATTTGGACTGGATCAATAACTGGAAGCAGTATTTTCATCAATTTTATATCGACGATATACTGGTCATTCCCTCCTGGGAGAAGAGGGAGAAGGCTGATGAGGGAAAGTATGTGCTGCATATCGATCCGGGGACGGCTTTCGGGACGGGAATGCATGAGACCACGCAGCTCTGTGTCCGGCAGCTTCGCAAGTATGTGACGGCAGGGGCGGAGGTTCTGGATGTGGGGACAGGGAGCGGGATATTGTCCATACTGTCTCTGATGTTCGGCGCCGGGCATGCCTTTGGGACGGATCTGGATCCCTGTGCGCTGGAGGCCGTAGCGCAGAACTGCCGGGCCAACGATATCGAGCCTGAACGTTTCGACATGCTGATCGGCAATATCATTACGGACAGAGACGTGCAGGATCAGGCGGGCTACGGACGATATGACATTGTGGCGGCAAATATTCTGGCAGAGGTTCTGATTCCGCTGACGCCGGTGATTACCGGGCAGCTTAAGCCGGGCGGCGTCTATATTACTTCCGGCATCATCGAGCACAGGGAGGAAGATGTGGTGAGCGCTGTCCGGGCGGCAGGTCTGGAGATTCTGGAAGTGAATCGCCAGGGAGAGTGGGTCAGCGTAACCGCGCGGAAGGGGTAATCGTCCGCTCCGCCGTATGCGGGCGGGTTCAGGAAGGGCGTGTCTTGCGCGGAAATCCGGGGCGCTGGCGGAAATGAACGGAGTCTGCCGGAGGAAGGCGGATCGCGGGAGGGTAAGAGGAGAGTAAATGCATCAGTTTTTTGTTGAGCCGGGGCAGATCAATTTACAGGACAAAAGTATAATTATATCGGGACAGGATGTAAATCATATCAGAAATGTGCTTCGCATGAAAGTGGGGGAGGAGCTGTCCGTCAGCAACGGCCTGGACGGCAGGGAATACCGCTGCGGTATTCTGGCCATGGAGGAGGAGCGCATTCTCTGCGAACTGCGTTTTATCAGGGAGACGGGGGTGGAGCTGCCGGCCCGCATTCATCTGTTTCAGGCGCTGCCCAAGGCGGATAAGATGGAGCTGATTATCCAGAAGGCGGTGGAACTCGGCGTATACAGTATCGTTCCCGTGGCGGCGAAGCGCTGTGTGGTGAAGCTGGATGCGGGGAAAGCGGCGGCCCGAAGGGCCAGGTGGCAGAATATTGCCCAGGCTGCCGCAAAGCAGAGCAGACGCGCCGTTATCCCGGAGGTGACGGAGGTGCGGGATTTTGCCGGGGCAGTCAAAGCCGCCTCGGCCATGGAGGTAAAGCTGATTCCCTATGAGCTGGCTGAGGATATGTCCAGGACAAGACGGATTCTGGAGAATCTGAGGCCGGGGCAGGATGTGGCTGTGTTCATCGGGCCGGAGGGCGGTTTTGCGGAGGAGGAAATCGCTCTGGCCCTTGAGGGCGGTCTGGAGCCGGTGACTCTGGGAAGGCGTATTCTCCGGACGGAAACGGCGGGACTGACAGTCCTCTCCTGGATGGTGTATCTTCTGGAGACATGATGGTTGCCGGCGGCTCCGGGAGTCCCCTCCTCTGACCGAAAGAGGGAGTCCGCGGGCCGGCGGCAGGTTTCCGGCGCAGACAGGGACGGGGACGGAATTTTCTGCATATGATATGGTAACTTGATTTCGCCGTTTGGGCTTCCGCCTTTCGCAGGACGGTATGCGGCCGGATGGCATTGAGAATAAAGGAGTAATACCTATGGAAGTATATTTGGACAATTCCGCCACCACCAGGGTGTTTCCCGAAGTCGCGGAGTTGATGACGAAGATCATGTGCGGGGATTACGGCAATCCATCCAGCCTTCACCGGAAGGGAATGGAGGCCGAACAATATCTGCGTTATGGCAGGGAGACCTTTGCCAGGCTTCTGAAAGTAAACGAGAAGGAAATTCTGTTTACTTCAGGAGGTACGGAATCGGACAATATGGCTCTGGTGGGCTGCGCGGCGGCAAACCGCAGGCGGGGAAATCATCTGATCACCACCGGAATCGAGCATCCGGCCGTTCTGAATACCATGCGCTATCTGGAATCCCTGGGCTATATGGTTACTTATCTGTCCGTGGATTCCTGCGGGCGGATTTCCCTGGAGGAGCTGCAGCGGGCAATGACTCCGGGTACGGTGCTGGTATCCGTCATGCATACCAATAATGAGATCGGCGCCCTGGAACCGGTGGAAGAGGCAGGAGCGCTGGTGAAGCGGATGAATCCCAACACGCTGTTTCATGTGGACGCGGTACAGGGGTTCGGCAAGGCCAAAATTTACCCCAAAAGGATGGGCATTGACCTGCTCTCCGCCAGCGGCCATAAAATCCACGGCCCCAAGGGCGTGGGGCTGCTCTATGTGGGGGAAAAGGTGAAAATACAGCCTATCATTCACGGAGGCGGGCAGCAGATGAATCTCCGTTCGGGCACGGACAATGTCCCCGGCATCGCGGGTTTTGCCAAGGCGGCGGAACTTCTGTACGAGCATTATGACGACGATGTGAGGAGACTGTACGGGCTGAAGCGTCGCTTCCTGGAAGGAGTGCGGAAGCTGGAGGGGGTGAAGATAAACGGGCTGCTGCCGGGCAGGCCGGAGGGGGAAGGAACCGCGCCCCATATTGTCAGCGTGTCTGTGGCAGGCGTCCGCAGCGAGGTACTGCTTCACGCTTTGGAGGAGGACGGGATATATGTGTCCGCAGGAAGCGCATGCGCTGCCCGCAAGCCCCAGCCCTCTGTGACGCTGAAGGCCATCGGCGTGGAGAAGCCGCTGCTGGATTCCACTATACGGTTCAGTTTTTCCGTATATACTACGGAAGAGGAAATAGACTATACATTGCGGGCAATGTATGGTAAAATTCCTATACTGCGGAAATATACCCGCAGGAGTTGACGGGAATCGGGAGGAGATATGTTTACTGCTTTTTTGATAAAATATGCCGAGATTGGCATCAAGGGAAAGAATCGCTATCTGTTTGAGGACGCATTGGTACATCAGATACGAAATGCGCTGAAGAAATGCGAGGGAGAGTTCAGCATCCATAAATCCCAGGGGCGGATTCATGTGGAGGCCGCAGGGGAATTCGACGCTGAGGAGACGGTGGAGAGACTGAAGAAGGTCTTCGGCATATCCGGTATCTGCCCTGTGGTGTATGCCGAGGATGAGGGTTTCGGCAAACTTTGCGACACGGTTGTGGGATATATAGGCAGGGTGTACCCGGACAGGAACAAAACCTTCAAGGTTCATGCCAGACGCGCGCGTAAGGATTACCCCAAAGAGTCCATGGAGATCAATGCGGATTTGGGGGAGGCCGTTCTGCGGGCCTATCCGGAAATGTCGGTGGATGTACATGAGCCGGATATATTGCTGAATATAGAAATCAGGGATAAAATCTATATCTATTCGGAGACGATTCCCGGGCCGGGAGGAATGCCCGTGGGCACCGGAGGCAAGGCCATGCTGCTTTTGTCCGGCGGCATTGACTCTCCCGTGGCCGGGTATATGATAGCGAAGCGGGGAGTGAAGCTGGACGCGGTTTATTTCCACGCGCCGCCCTACACCAGCGACAGGGCCAAGGCCAAGGTGGTTGACCTGGCCAGAATCGTGGCCGGGTATACCGGGCCGATCTGGCTCCATGTGATCAATTTTACGGATATACAATTATATATTTACGAAAAATGTCCCCACGAGGAGCTGACGATCATAATGCGTCGGTATATGATGCGGATTGCAGAGCATATTGCGGAGGAGACAGGCTGCCTGGGGCTGATTACAGGGGAGAGCATCGGTCAGGTGGCCTCTCAGACCATGAGTTCCCTGGCTGCTACAAACGAGGTATGCACGCTTCCGGTATATCGTCCGCTGATCGGGTTTGACAAAAAGGAGATTGTGGAAGTCTCGGAAAAGATCGGAACCTTTGAGACATCCATTCTTCCCTATGAAGACTGCTGCACGATTTTTGTGGCAAAACATCCCGTGACCAAGCCGAATGTCAAGGTTATCCGCCGGCATGAGCGCAATCTGGAAGAGAAGATTGAGGAATTGGTGAAAACTGCGCTGGAGACAAAGGAACTGATCGTAGTGGAATGATAAAAGGATAAAACGATAAAAGGCCTCTGGGAGCAGAGGATAAGGCGGCTGCTCTCAGGGCCTTTTTGCCGTACCCGGCCGGGAACTATTTTACAATATAGGGCTGCAGCAGCTCAAGTACTTCATCGGCGCCCTCTTCCGTATGGATGTTCAAGTCTATGGGCTTGGACAAATCCAGGCTGAAAATGCCCATGATGGATTTGGCATCCACTACGTACCTGCCGGATACCAGATCAAAGTCATAATCAAACTTGGAAATATCGTTTACAAAAGACTTAACTTTGTCGATAGAATTTAGGAAGATCTGTACTGTCTTCATGCTTTACCTCCTTGATGATTTCCTTTCTACAGACTCCATATTAATGGCTGAGAGGATAAAAGTCAAGGTGAAAACAATACAAAAAAAAGAGAGGAATCATCGTGGAAAGTGTGGCATTGTATAACCTGGGCTGTAAAGTCAACGCCTATGAGACGGAGGCCATGGGACAGATTCTCCGGGAAAAGGGGTACCGCATTGTGCCGTTTCAGGAGAAGGCGGATATTTATATTGTGAACACATGTACGGTCACCAATATTGCGGACAGGAAAAGCAGACAGATGCTCCACCGGGCCAGACAGCTGAACCCGGACGCGGTGGTTGTGGCGGTGGGCTGTTATGTACAGACAGGACAGGAGGCTGTGGAGCGGGATGAGTGCATTGACCTGGCAGTGGGGAATAACCGCAAAAAAGATATAGCGCAGATTCTGGAGACCTATCTGGCGGAGAGAAAGAACAAGACATTGGACGGCACGACGATTCCCGATATAGGACAAATCCACGAATACGAAGAAATGCAGCTGAAGCTCACCCGGGAGCATACCAGGGCCTACATAAAGATACAGGACGGCTGCAATCAGTTTTGCTCTTACTGCGCGATTCCCTATGCCAGGGGAAGAGTCCGCAGCCGCAGGGAGGAGGATATTCTTCGGGAGGTGCGGGGGATGGCGGAGGCCGGTTACCGGGAAATCGTACTTACGGGTATTCATATCAGTTCTTACGGGATAGATTTCGCCCGGGGAGGCCGTGACGAATATAACGGAAAGAGCGCGCTGGTGGAACTGACGGAGAAAATATGCGGGGTTCCGGGACTGGAACGAATCCGGCTGGGTTCTCTGGAGCCTCGGGTCGTCACCCGGGAGACGGCGAAACGGCTGGCAGACTTGCCGAAGCTCTGTCCGCATTTTCATCTGTCTCTGCAGAGCGGCTGCGACGCTACGCTGAAAAGGATGAATAGACACTATACTGCCGGGGAATACTATGACTGTGTGGGACGGCTGAGGGAAGTTTTTGACTTTCCCGCAGTCACCACGGATGTGATTGTGGGCTTTCCCGGGGAGACAGAGGAGGAGTTTGCGGAGAGCCGGGCGTTTCTGGAGAAGGTGGATTTTTACGAGATGCATGTTTTCAAGTATTCCAGGCGTTCCGGTACGGCTGCGGCATCCATGCCGGAGCAGATTTCCGATGAGGTGAAGACACGGCGCAGCGGGGAACTTCTGGCGATGGGGGCCGGGCAGGCCAGGAAATTCAGGGAACGCTACATAGGCAGAACCGCTGAGGTTCTGCTGGAAGAGCGCAGGGAGATAGACGGAAGAAGCCTGTTGGTAGGACACACGAAGGACTATGTAAAGGTGGCGGTGGAGGAGACGCAGGGGGCGGTGAATTCGCTGACGGAAGTTACGGTAAAAGGCTTTCTGACAGATGAAATTATGATGTGAAGTTGTAACAGTTCAGCGCCCTATCTGAACTGTTACGTGAAGTTATTTTTCACGTCTGAAAACCCGGACTTGAATTTTACATACAAATGAGTTATATTAAATAAAGGTATATCGACAGGGCAGGCGTAGGCAAATTCGGAGCATTTGGTGTCTTCCCGTGGTATGGAGGTCAAGGTATGCAGAATTTGGAAAATACACAATACTTTAAGGTAGATTCGGAACCTGAGAGCGGAGCGAAGGCAGTACTGTCCGCCGTATATGAGGCACTGACGGAAAAAGGATACAATCCGGTGAACCAGATTGTGGGATATATTATGAGCGGGGATCCCACTTACATTACCAGTCATATGAACGCCCGCAGCATGATCATGAAAGTAGAGCGGGACGAGCTGGTGGAGGAACTGCTGACAGAGTATATCCGCACGAAAGAGTGGCAGTAGGTCAGCGCCCTGTCTCAACGGCAGCGGACAACGAAGGAGAGGAAACCTATGCGCATAATGGGACTTGACTTTGGTTCCAAAACGGTGGGGGTGGCAGTCAGTGACAGTCTGCTTGTGACTGCTCAGGGGCTGGAGATCATTCGCCGTGTGGAGGAAAATAAACTGCGCCGGACGCTGGCGCGTATTGAGGAATTAGCGGAAGAATACGAAGTGGGGAAGATTGTGCTGGGACTTCCCCTGCATATGAATGCGGAAGAAGGCGCGCGGGCGGAGCTGACGCGGGAGTTTAAGGAGAAGCTGGAGCGCAGGACAGGCCTGGAGGTGGTGCTGTGGGACGAGCGTCTGACTACCGTTGAGGCCCAGAAGGTCATGATGGAGTCCGGAATCCGCAGAGAGAACAGAAAAGACTATGTGGACAGTATAGCGGCGGCCCTGATTTTACAGGGTTATTTGGACAGCTGCAGGGCATGAGCCCGGGGACGGCAGTAAGGAGCCGTCGGATGGAGAAAGTATGGCAGGACAGGACAAGATTACTTTTCAGGTTGACGGAGAGAAGGCTGAGGAATTTTACGTATTGGAACAGACCCGCATCGGCGGGGCGGAGTATCTTCTTGTGGCGGATTGCGCCGAGGGAGACGGAGAAGCGATGATATTGAAGGATCTGTCCGGAGACGGGGAGACGGAAGGCCTGTTTGCCGTGGTGGAGGACGATGAAGAGCTGGCTGCGGTGGCAGGTGTGTTTGAGAGCATGTTGGAAGACGTTGAGCTGGTGGAAGAGTGAGACCGGAACGGGGCGCCGCGCCGGAGTTGAAAAATGGCAGTTGACAGAGAGAATTTTATACGGCTGTTGAGGGAAAACGGCCTGAAAGTTACCCGCCAGAGGCTTGAGGTGCTGGGGGCTATTGCATCCGCGGCCAGGGAGCATTTGACTGCCGAGGAAATATTTGCATTGGTAAAAGTGGACAGTCCGGATATCGGTCTGGCTACGGTTTATAGAACAATACAGTTGCTGGAAGAGCTGCATCTGATTGACCGGGTCAATTTTGATGACGGTTTTGTCCGGTATGAGATGGGAAGCGCTCAGGGAAACGGGCGGCTGCACCGACATCATCATCTGATCTGTATCAAATGCGGTAGGGTAATCTCCTTCCGGGAAGATCTTCTGGAGGAGCTGGAGGCGGAGATTACGGCTGCTACCGGATTTCGTATCGTGAATCATGAAGTAAAGCTGTACGGCTACTGTATAGAATGTGGAGGAGAGTTGATTGAAGAAAAAAGAGAATAACAGTGGCTTTGGGTTAAAGATTATCCCGTTGGGAGGCCTGGAGCAAATCGGGCTGAACATTACTGCCTTCGAGTATGGGGACAGTATTGTTGTGGTAGACTGCGGCCTGTCATTTCCGGCCGACGATATGCTGGGCATTGACCTTGTCATCCCTGATGTGACCTATCTGAAGGAGAATATAGACAAGGTGAAGGGGTTTGTGATTACTCATGGTCATGAGGACCATATCGGGGCGCTGCCGTATGTGCTCCGTGATGTTAATGTACCCATTTATGCCACGAGGCTGACCATGGGTATCATTGAAAATAAATTAAAAGAGCATGAGCTGACCAAAACCACCAAGAGGAAGGTGGTAAAATTCGGCCAGTCCATCAATCTGGGCCAGTTCCGGGTGGAATTTATCAAGACAAACCACAGCATTGTAGACGCGGCTGCGCTTGCCATTTATTCGCCTGCGGGGGTGGTGGTGCACACCGGAGATTTCAAGGTGGACTACACGCCCGTATTCGGGGACGCCATTGATCTGCAGCGTTTTGCGGAACTGGGAAAGAAGGGCGTTCTTGCGCTGATGTGTGATTCCACCAATGCCGAGCGGCCGGGGTTTACCCCTTCGGAGCGGACTGTGGGGGCTACTTTCGACACGTTGTTTGAGGAGCATAAAAACACGCGTATTTTTGTGGCCACATTTGCTTCCAATGTGGACAGGGTACAGCAGATCATTAATTCCGCCTATAAATTCGGCCGGAAAGTGTGCGTGGAAGGGCGCAGCATGGTCAGTATCATAGAGACGGCCAGAAATCTGGAATGTATCAAAATACCGGACAATACATTGATTGAGATAGAGCAGCTGAAGGATTATCCCAGCGAAAAGCAGGTCATTATCACTACAGGAAGTCAGGGGGAGAGCATGGCCGCATTAAGCCGCATGGCCAGCGGCATGCACCGCAAGATTACCGTGGGAGCGGGGGATACGGTGATCTTTTCCTCAAATCCCATTCCGGGCAACGAAAAGTCTGTCACCAAAGTGATCAATGAATTGATTCGGAAGGGCGCGGATGTGATCTTTCAGGATGCCCATGTATCCGGACATGCCTGTCAGGAGGAGATCAAGCTGATCTATTCCCTGATTCGCCCCAAATATGCCGTACCCACTCACGGAGAGATCAAGCATCTGAAGGCTCAGGCCAAGATTGCTCAGAGTCTGGGGATAGAGAAGGAGAATATATTCATTCTCTCATCGGGAGATGTGCTGGAGCTGGGGGATAATTCCGCCTCGGTGACGGGAAGGGTTCCCGTGGGAACGATATTGGTAGACGGCCTGGGCGTCGGGGATGTGGGAAATGTGGTGCTGCGCGACCGTCAGCATCTGGCGGAGGACGGCATTATGGTGGTAGTCATGAGCCTGGACCGGGTGGGCGGACAGCTTGTAGCCGGACCGGATATAGTGTCCAGGGGCTTTGTGTATGTGAAGGAGTCCGATGAACTGATGGAGGAAGCCAGGCAGACAGTGGACGAGGCTTTGCAGAAATGTCTGGACAGGGGAATAACGGATTGGGGTAAGTTGAAAAATACCACCAAGGATATTCTCGGCGATTATGTCTGGAAGAAGACCAAGAGGCGTCCCATGATACTTCCGATCATCATGGAAGTGTAGAGAGGCAGGGCAGATAATGAAAGCTTGGAGTATAGTAGGGGCTGTGGCGGGGGCGATTTTTCGCCTGGCCGCGGCTATCGCAGTGGTTTACCTCATTTATCAGGGAGCCGGAATCGCCTATGATTACGGGTACCGCATTTTCACGGAGCCGGCGGTCTCGGTGGGAGAGGGAAGGATTGTGACAGTGTCCGTGACGGAGGAGATGTCTCCCCTGGATATCGGAAAGCTTTTTGAGAGCAGGGGATTGGTGCGGGATGCGAAGCTTTTTGCCCTGCAGTATTATTTCTCTGAGTATGTGAAGGATGTAGGGCCGGGTACCTTTGAATTGAGCACGGCAATGGACGCAGAGGAGATGATGGCGGCCATGGTGGTAAACAGTGAGGAAGGGGAAGACGGGACTGCAGGGGAATAAGGGCGGATATATGATTATTGACGAGAGAATGGCGGTCTTTATTGATTCCCTGGACAGGGGGAATACTCCCTTTCTGGACGAGATAGAGCGGTATGCTCTGGAAAACAGGGTTCCGGTTATCCGGAAATCCATGCAGAGCCTGTTGAAGTTTCTGCTGGCAATGACAAAACCGGGCGCTATCCTGGAGGTGGGTACGGCGATCGGTTTTTCCGCGTTGCTCATGTGTGAATACGGGCCGGCTGACTGTCGGGTGACTACCATTGAGAAATATGATAAGCGCATTCCCGTGGCCAGAGAGAATTTTAAGCGGGCGGGAAGAACCGAACAGATCACCCTGCTGGAGGGGGATGCGGCGGCGCTTTTAAAGGAATTGGAGGGCAGCTTTGAGATGATTTTCATGGATGCCGCCAAGGGTCAATATATTCATTTCCTCCCGGAGGTGCTGCGGCTGCTGGCGCCGGGAGGTTTGTTAGTGTCGGACAATGTACTGCAGGAGGGGGACATTATTCAGTCCCGCTATGCGGTAACCAGACGCAACCGCACCATACATACAAGGATGAGGGAATATCTCTATTGTCTCAAGCATCATCCGGAGTTGGAGACGGCGGTGCTGCCGGTTGGGGACGGGGTGACGCTGAGCGTGAAGAGGGAGGGATAGGATGGGCGAGAGAAGAAAGCCGGAGCTTCTGATTCCGGCAGGAAGCCTGGAGGTGCTGCGGACGGCGGTTGCCTTTGGGGCAGACGCCGTATACATTGGCGGAGAGGCATTCGGGCTGCGGGCCAAGGCGAAAAACTTTTCCCCGGACGAAATGGCGGAGGGAATTGCCTTTGCCCATGCCCATGGAGTAAAGGTATACGTTACAGCGAATATTCTTGCGCACAATGACGATCTGGAAGAGGCGGCGGCTTATTTTCGGGAGCTGAGAGAGATGGAGCCGGAGCCCTGCGACGCGCTGATCATTTCTGATCCGGGGATGTTTGCCGTCGCAAAGGAGGTTTGGCCCCAGGCGGAGATCCATATATCTACCCAGGCGAATAACACCAATTACAGGACATATCTGTTCTGGTGGCGGCTGGGGGCGAAAAGGGTGGTGTCGGCCAGAGAACTTTCCCTGAAAGAAATCCGGGATATCCGGGAGCGCATTCCGGCGGAAATGGAAATCGAGAGTTTTGTACAGGGTTCCATGTGCATATCCTATTCCGGCAGATGTCTGCTGAGCAGTTTCTTAACGGGAAGGGACGCCAACAGAGGGGCGTGCACTCATCCCTGCCGCTGGAAGTACGCGGTGATGGAGGAGTCCAGGCCCGGGGAATATATGCCTTTGTACGAAAACGAGAGAGGCACTTATATATTTAATTCCAAAGATTTATGTATGATTGAACATATACCCGAACTGGTGGAGGCCGGGATAGACAGCTTTAAGATAGAGGGCCGGATGAAGAACGCTCTCTATGCGGCGACTGTCACAAGAGCTTACCGCAGAGCCATAGATGACTATTTTGCTTCTCCCGGGAAATATGCCGCCGGGCTGAGCTGGTATAAAGAGGAGATACGCAAGTGTACCCATAGGCATTATTCCACGGGATTCTATTTCGGGAAGCCGTCGGAGGAGAGCCAGATCTATGACAGCAGCACTTATGTGAACGAATATACTTATCTGGGAAGAATTGAGGAAACTGCGGTGGATGCGGCGAATTCCGCGCTGGCAAAGTTTGAGCAGCGGAATAAATTTTCTCTGGGAGAATCGCTGGAGATCATGAAACCGGACGGGCGTACTTTGGAGGCGACAGTGGAAGGGCTGTATACGGCGGAGGGTGAGCCGGTGGACAGCTGCCCCCATGCAAGGCAGATATTGTGGGTGAAACTGTCCGCCGGAGCGGATGAAGGCGATCTGCTCAGGAGAAAGGAGCCGGTGCGTTAACCGGGCGCGAGGAGCGTGGGCAGGAGAGGAACGCCCTCCGGAGGTGCAGCCCTTGGGGCAGCCCCGGAGGGGCAGGGAGAAGGGTTTACCGGGGACGGAGGCAGCGATTATGCGGAAAACGTTCCCCGGGGCGCAGTACCGTAGGTGCAGCCCCGGAGGGGCAGGGAGAACGGAGAGGAGAAGAAAATGAGCGAAATGCTGAATGTAGAGGAGATTTTTGCCAGCAAAGTGTTTACTTTCGGCAAGATGAAGGAGAGGCTGCCCAGAAGCGTGTACAGGGAGGTAAGGAAGCTCATGGACGAGGGCGGGGAATTGTCCCCTGCCATGGCGGACGTGGTGGCTAAAGCCATGAAGGATTGGGCGGTGGAAAACGGGGCCACCCATTATTCCCACTGGTTCCAGCCGCTGACCGGCATCACGGCGGAGAAGCACGACGCCTTTGTGACGCATCCGGACGAGGACGGTAAAATGATCATGGAATTCTCCGGAAGGGAACTGATCAAGGGTGAACCGGACGCTTCTTCTTTTCCTTCGGGAGGTCTGAGGGCTACCTTCGAGGCCAGAGGGTACACGGCATGGGACATTACCTCCCCGGCATTTCTGAAAGAGGATGCCACGGGAGTAATTCTCTGCATTCCCACGGCATTCTGCTCTTATACAGGGGAAGCCCTGGACAAGAAGACGCCTCTGCTTCGCTCCATGGAAGCCATAAGCCAGCAGGCTCTGCGCATTGTCCGGCTGTTCGGAAATACCGGAGCTACAAAGGTGACGGCAAGCGTAGGACCTGAGCAGGAATATTTCCTGGTGGACAGGGAAAAGTATCTGCAGAGGGAAGACTTGGTCTATACCGGCCGTACATTGTTCGGGGCGCCGGCGCCCAAGGGACAGGAGCTGGAGGATCATTATTTCGGCACGATTCGGGAGCGGGTGGGCGCTTACATGAAGGATTTGAACGGGGAACTCTGGAAGCTGGGGGTGACGGCCAAAACTCAGCACAACGAGGTTGCCCCTGCCCAGCATGAACTGGCTCCGGTGTATGAGACGGCCAATATAGCCGTGGACCATAATCAGCTGGTGATGGAGACGATGAAGAAGGTGGCGGGCCGTCACGGGCTTACCTGCCTGCTTCATGAGAAGCCCTTTGCCGGGGTGAACGGTTCCGGCAAGCATAATAACTGGTCCCTGGAGACGGACAACGGCGTCAATCTGCTGGATCCGGGAGAGACACCAAACGAGAATGTTCAGTTTCTGCTGGTTTTGGCCTGTATAATCAAAGCGGTGGATACCCATGCGGACCTGCTCAGACAGAGCGCGGCGGATGTGGGCAATGACCATCGGCTGGGGGCAAACGAGGCGCCGCCGGCCATTATCTCCGTCTTCCTGGGGGAACAGCTGGAGGATGTGGTGAAACAGCTGGTAGAGACCGGAGAAGCGGCCAGATGCCTGGAAGGCGGCAGACTGGAGACAGGCGTATCCACATTGCCGGATCTGGAGAAGGATGCCACAGACCGAAACAGGACTTCACCCTTTGCCTTTACGGGCAATAAATTCGAATTCCGCATGGTGGGCAGTTCGGATTCCATAGCCAGCCCCAATACCACGTTGAATGCTATTGTGGCGGAAGCCCTGTGCGAGGCCGCGGATATTCTGGAGGAAGCCGTGGATTTCGAGCTTGCAGTGCATGACTTGATCAAGGAATATATGGGGAAGCATCAGCGGATAATCTTCAACGGGGACGGGTATTCGGAGGAATGGGTGCAGGAGGCTGCCAGACGGGGGCTCCCCAATATCAAATCCATGGTGGAGGCTGCGGAAACCCTGACCAAAAAGAAAGCCGTGCGTCTGTTCGAGAAATTCGGCATATTTACCAGGGTGGAACTGGAATCCCGGGAGGAGATTATCTACGAGACTTATGCGAAAACCATTAATATAGAGGCCCATACCATGATCGATATGGCAGGAAAGCAGTACATTCCTGCGGTAATTCGTTATACCAAGACTCTGGCGGACACGGTGGTGGCCGTGCGGGAGGCAGGGGCGGAGCCCAGGGCCCAGGCAATGCTTCTGGCGGAGGTAAACGGACGTCTGGCAGAGGCAAAGACGGCCCTGGGCAGGCTTCAGGAGGCAGTTGCCGGGGCGTCGGCCTTGAGAGGGGCAAAAGAACAGGCGTTTTACTATAAGGATATCGTGGTGGCTGCCATGGAGGCGCTGCGGACGCCTGTAGATGAGCTGGAGATGATGGTTGACAAGGAGATATGGCCTGTGCCCGGTTACGGCGAGCTGACTTTCGAAATCTGAGAGGCCTGGGCGGGATCTGCGGACCCGTCCTCTTCGCAACAGTTCAGCGTCCGGGCTGAACTGTTGCGAAGGCGTAAAAACCAGGGTAAAAAACTGGAGAAAAAATTTTTTTAAAAATTTTTAAATTAGGTATTGCATTTTGGACAGACTTCGTGTATACTCCTGAGTTTGACACCTGAAACAGCAAAAAAGTCCCAGAGGCCTTGA